>JALSRZ010000065.1 GCA_026984515.1 Thiohalobacter sp.
TGCCATATATATCCGCCGCCACGATGAGCGACTGGAATGGCAGGCGGGTTACGCCAGCCCCGAAGGTCAGCAGGTGGCTTCCATCAGCATCGGTGAGGGTCCGGCGGGGCAGGCCGCGCGTGACCTGCGTCCACTGGAAGTCGCGGAATTCGACGCGGATTTCAGTCTGCCGACCGGGCTGGGCGAGATCCGGCCGGCGCGCCTGCTGTACTACCCGCTGGTGCTCAATGAACAGTGCCTGGGCGTGCTGGAACTGGGGCTGTTGAAGCCGCTGGAAGCCGTGCAGCAGGAGTGGCTGGCGCAGGCTGCTGATTCGGTGGCCGTGTCTGTCCAGCTGGTGCTGGATATGGTGCGCCGGGAGAAGGTGGAGCACGAGCTGGCCGAGGCCCGGGATATTGCCGAAGCCGCCAACCAGGCCAAGTCCGGTTTCCTGGCCAACATGAGCCACGAGCTGCGCACCCCCATGAACGCCATTCTCGGCTACAGTGAAATGCTGATGGAGGAGGCCGAGGACGAAGGGCAGGAGCACTATGTATCCGACCTGAAAAAAATCCACCAGGCCGGCAATCACCTGCTGACCCTGATCAACGATGTGCTGGACCTGTCCAAGATCGAGGCCGGGCGCATGGATACCTTCGCCGAGGATGTCGAAGTAGACAGCCTGATCGACCAGGTAGTGGCCACCGCACAGCCGCTGATGGGCAGGAACGGTAACCAGCTGGTGATCGAACGCGGTGAACAGCTGGGCACGGCCCGCCAGGATGTCACCAAGCTCCGGCAGTCGCTGCTGAACCTGCTGTCGAATGCCGCCAAGTTCACGCACGAGGGAACGGTTACCCTTTCGGTGCAGCGCAGTAGCACCGCGGACGGTGACTGGTTGAGTTTTGCTGTCCGGGATACCGGTATCGGCATCGCCGCCGACAAGATCGAGCATGTTTTCGAAGAGTTCAGCCAGGCGGATAGTTCGACGACCCGCAACTACGGCGGGACCGGACTGGGCCTGCCGATTTCGCGCCGTTTTTGCCGCATGATCGGCGGTGACCTGAGCGTGAGCAGCCGGGCGGGTGAAGGTTCGACCTTCACCATCCGCGTGCCGGCCGTACTGCCGGACGCACAGGTAGAAGCCGCTGCGCAGGAAGTGGAGACCGGCAGCAGTGACGAAGACATCGCGGCCATGGTGTCAGCAGGAACCGGGCACACCGTGCTGGTGATCGACGACGAACCCGAAGCACGCGAGATCATCGGCCGTTTCCTGGAAAAAGACGGTTTCAGGGTAGCCTATGCGGCTTCCGGTGAAGAAGGACTGAAGCTGGCGCATGCGCTGCGCCCGGTCGCCATCACGCTGGATGTGATGATGCCGGACATGGACGGCTGGTCGGTCCTGCGCGCGCTCAAGGCCGACCCGGACACGCGTGATATACCGGTTACCATGCTGACCATGCTGGATGACCGCTCGCGCGGTTTTGCACTGGGCGCCACCGATTACCTGACCAAGCCGGTCGACCGTGAGCAGCTCCACCGAGCGCTGGCGCGTTATCAACGTGATGGCAGTGACAATGTGGTGCTGCTGGTGGAAGACGACCAGGCAACGCGCGAGGTCATGACCCGCACCCTGGACAGGGTAGGCTGGCGGGTGATCCAGGCAGGCAACGGCCGCGAGGCGCTGCAGCAACTGGAGCAGCAGCGCCCGGACCTGATCCTGCTGGACCTGATGATGCCGGTGATGGACGGTTTCGACTTCCTGCTGGAGATGCGCGCGCGTTGCGCGTGGCAGGATATCCCGGTGATCGTCCTGACGGCCAAGAACCTGACGGATGAAGACCGTCGTATTCTCAGCGGCAGGGTGGAGCAGATCGTCGCCAAGGGCTCCACGTCTACCGAACAGATCGTCGCCCGTATAAGGCGGCTGCTGCCGACCTGATCGATCTCCCCGGCTGGTGTGTGTAACTGTCATGAAGATGGATGCCCGGTGCGGAACTGTTTTGCCCGTAATGATGGCAGTATCGATTCAATCAGGGAATAATCAGAACCTATGAACAGTACGCCATCCGGACACGCGCCGGTACGAAAAACCAAGATCGTCGCTACCATAGGCCCGGCCTGCAACACGCCGAAAATACTCAGGGCCATGATCGGGGCAGGCATGAATGTGGCGCGCCTCAACCTTTCGCACGGCAGCCACGCGGCACACAGTGAACAGATCGCCATGCTGCGCAGCGTGGCGAAGGATCTCGGGCGCAATATCGCCATCATGATCGATACACGGGGTATCGAGATTCGCACCGGCCTGCTCGACGGGGATGCGGCCGAGCTGGTCTCCGGCGAGATGTTCAGCCTGCACGCGGACGGACGGAAGGGAAATGCTACCGGCGTATCGATCAGCTACCTGAAACTGTACGAGGAAGTCCAGCGCGGCACACCCATCCTGCTGGATGACGGCGCCCTGGAACTGGAAGTCGAACGGGTGACGGACGGTGTCATCCACTGCCGTGTCATACACGGTGGCTGGCTGGGTAATTCCAAGAGCGTCAACCTGCCCCAGACCCAGCTGGCGATGAGCGCGGTGAGCCCGGAGAACCGCGACGATATCGTCAAGGAACTGGGTTTTGCCGCGGAGAATGACGTCGACTACATCGCTGCTTCCTTTGTGCAGAGTGCCGATGATATTCACAGGATGCGTGAGATTCTGCTGGAGCGAAAAGTCAGCATCCCCATCATTGCCAAGATCGAAAACCGCGCCGGTGTGAGCAACCTGGAGGAAATCGTCGAAGCGGCCGACGGGATCATGGTGGCTCGTGGCGACCTGGGCGTGGAACTGCCGCTGGCGGAAGTGCCCACTACGCAAAAACTCATCATCCGTACCACGGTGACCAATGGCAAGCCGGTGATCACCGCCACCCAGATGCTGGCTTCCATGGAACGCAACCCCAAGCCGACCCGTGCGGAAGCGAGCGATGTGGCCAATGCCATCCTTGATGGCACTTCGGCCGTGATGCTGTCGGGCGAGACCGCGGTCGGCAAGTACCCGCTGGAATCAGTGCGAACCCTGGCAACGATTGCCTTGCGCGCCGAGGCTTCGTTGCACGAATACGGGTACCTGCAGAAGATCAAATCCAATCCCGCCAACGTAGTGACCGAAGCGGTTGGCCAGGCATCCGTCATCATGGCCAGGAACCTGAAGGCAGCCGCTATCGTCAGTCTCACAGAAACCGGTTTTACCTCGCGCCTGATTTCAAAATACCGCCCGGACTGTCCGATACTGGCCATCACCTCGCTGGAACTGGTTGCGCGCAAACTGGCCATGAACTGGGGTGTGATACCGGTGCTCTACCAGGGTGAACCCTCTGACGACGCGCGCATCGAGTTTGCCATATCCGTGGCCAGGGAGTTCGAGTACGCTGGCAGCGGCGATACGCTGATCATTACCGCGGGCCACCACCAGCTGGCGGGTGGCACCGATATGATCCGGGTGGTCACCCTGCAGGCTTCAGGCAATCTCTAACCCGCATTTCTCACCGACTTCCTGCTGCGGCGGCGTCATGCCGCGCGCCAGGCGGCGTTCACTCGGTCGGGCTGCTCGACATCGTGTCGACTATGCCTGCGCGGCCCTCGGTCGCGAACGCCGCTGATCACACGACCTGCCACCGCCTCGC
>JALSRZ010000066.1 GCA_026984515.1 Thiohalobacter sp.
AGGTCGTGTGATAAGCGGCGTTCGCGACCGAGGGCCGCGCAGGCATAGTCGACACGATGTCGAGCAGCCCGACCGAGTGAACGCCGCTTAGCGCGCGGCATGACGCCGCCGCAGCAGGAAGTCAGTGAGAAATGCGGGCTAGGCATAGCGGAGTTCCATCTCCTGCACCCAGGGCTCGAACCAGTCCAGTTCCTCTGCCAGTGCAACGACCCGGCCGACAATCAACATGGCCGGTGGAGCAATGGCGTGTTGTGCAACTGCCTGCTGCAGCCCGCCCACCGTCGTAATGACATTGCGCTGGCGCGAAGTAGTGCCACGCTCGATCACCGCGGCCGGGGTATCCGGCGAACGGCCGGCATCGAGCAGCTCACGCACAATCAGCGGCAGTTGCGTGAGGCCCATGTAGACCACCAGCGTCTGTTCCGGGTCCGACAGCGTGGCAGGATCCAGCACCAGTTCCTCGTTATTTTTACGATGCCCGGTAACAAACTGCACGCCCCGGGCAAGACCGCGATGGGTCAGGGGAATCCCCGCATAGGCGGCACAGGCCTGTGCCGCGGTAATCCCCGGCACCACCTCGAAAGGGATATCGTTACGCGCCAGCGCCAGCGCCTCTTCGCCGCCCCTTCCGAAGATCAAAGGGTCGCCGCCTTTCAAGCGCACAACACGCTGATGCTTCCTGCCGAGATCCACCAGCAGCGCGTTGATCTCCTGCTGGCTGAGCGTGTGCTGGCCGGTTGCCTTGCCCACGTATACACGCGAAACGCGGGACGGGACCAACGCCAGGATTTCGCGCGACACCAGCCGGTCATAGACCAGGGTGTCCGCGTTCTGTAACAGGCGCAGCGCTTTTACCGTGAGCAGGTCCGGATCACCGGGTCCTGCCCCTACCAGATAGATTTTTGGCTGTATCGTCAAACGACGCCTCCCGTATCCCGATCGCCGCGACCCGAAAATCCCGGATCGACGCTATTATGGCGACATATTGGGGGAGGCGGTTTTGACTGTCCTTGATGTAGATCAAGGGTTTAAATAACGGAAATCAGCCGGCTCAATGACTGGTTCCCTCCGAGCGGTGAATCTTGTTGTAGACGTTGTACTTGCCGACCGGCTTGTTCATAGGCAGGCGCTTGATCTCCTTCAGGGTATCCGCGTCATAGACGATGATCGCGCCATTCTTGTCCCAGATACTGAGCAGGGCTTTTTTACCATCCCGGGTAAACTCGACATGTCCCGATGTCTTGCCCGGTACTGGCCGCAGCGTTCGGACGATCTCCAGCGTTTTCTTGTCGATCACGTGCACGACATCCCGGTTCGGTCCGACAAATACGTCCACCCAGGCGTAGGGTGTATTCTCGTGGCTGCGCATGAAGAATCCCGGCCCCATGGTTTTGATTTTCTTTATGGTTTTCCAGGTTTTCATGTCAATGACACTCACCAGCCCTTCCTTGAGGTTGGGCGTGGCCAGCACCCGTGTGTCCTTGTAGCGCCAGGTGATGCCGGAGCCCAGGTGCGGCATACCAGGCAGGTCGATGTCCGCGATCTTGCGCCCGACCACCAGATTCACTACCTGGCCTTTATGGCCGTTGCGTGCCGCCCCGATCAGGTACTGGTAGTCGGGGTCGAAGAAAAAATCATCCAGGTAATCGTCCAGGTGAATGCGGCGTACCGGGAAAGGCCCGGTCTCGGCCAGTCCTTCCTGGAGCTGGTAATCGTGCATCAGACCGTTATAGACCGGCTCCGGATCATCCGCGTAGCTGATCTCCCAGACTTCCCTGATATCTTTCAGCGCCACGATAAAACTGTGGCGCGGCGGCGCGGTATACACGGCACTGACACGCGAACTGTTACCGAAATCGTCTTTCACATCGATGATCCTGATCAGGCTCAGGTCCTTTGCATCCAGCAATACCAGGGTATGCGGCAGGTAGTTGCCTACCATCACGTAGCGGTCATCGGCCGACACCGCCGCGTTACGGGTATTGATCCCGGCACGCACCTCGGCGATCACTTCCAGGCGATACATGTCAAACTTTGTGATCCAGCCGTCGCGCGAGGCAAAATATACGTAGCGCCCGCTGGAGGAATACTTGGGCCCACCGTGCAGTGCAAAGCGTGACTTGAAGCGCTTGATCGGCACCAGCTTGTCACCGTCCAGCACAGTGACATGGTGATCACCCGCCTCCACCACCAGGAACAGGTTTAACGGATCAGCGTCGTAGACCGGTTTGTCACCGGGTTTTGAGTATTTTGCTGCCGGATAAACGATATGACTGGCCCTGATCTGCTTTTCACCCCAGAGCGGGGGAGTTGCCGGTGGCGAGTAAATGTAGTCAACCAGTGTATCGATCTGCGCGGCGGTCAGTTTCTTCCCGAACGCAGGCATCTGTGTGGCCGGCAGACCGTCGGCAATCACGGCGGAGGCCCGATCCTTGCGCAGGCGATGCAGGTTTTCAGGCAACAGGGCGGGACCCATGGCTCCCAGACGTTCCGGCCCGTGACAGGATGCACAGTGCGCAGCGAACAACTGCTTTGCAGTATCTGCGTTCGAAAACGCCGGCAGCAACCACAACATCGCCAGGCCGGCCAACCACGGCCAATGCGTTCCGGGCACGCTTTTTCCAAAGGCCCGACAAACCCCGTTTCGACTGATTACTGAAATATTCATAAACGTACCGAAATCCCGCAGAACCTGAGTTAGATACGCACAAACCAGGGCAGCGCAAGCAAAGCGGTGCCGACAAGGACCAGTACGTACACATCCGAAATAAAATAGGGAAAAATAAACAGGGCAATACCGGTCACCAGTGGAACAATGGCCTTTTGCCGCTTCCCGTAGACAAAGAACCCCATGCCGATGGCGCCGAACAGCATGCCCCATACCAGCTGCGATGTACTTTCCATTCCTGACCTCTCGAATTCCTGCATCGCACAGCTACCGGCACCAGACCCTGTGGTCGAAGGCACAACAACCGTGCTGCAAACCCGAACCCTCAGCTCGCCGTATACAGCAAGTCCTTACTGGAGGGCACATCCATGCATCCCTGCGCATGCCAATACCTGTGACACCAGGCACAAACAGCGGGAGCAGTCATGCACCGATCAACGGCGATCACTACTTTGCCCCGGCTTGCGCACGACCCGCCCTGTATGAATCAATAATACCAATCAACCAGCAAAGCAGGAATGCGGACATGGCTATATTGAGAGATTGAGTCCCGGCAGCTGCGGATTGTCCGGCTATCAGCTCCGTGATGGCCCCGGCATCCAGCGGGGCAGTGCCATTCAGCAGTTGCTCGCTGATCCGGTAAGCCTGCTCTACAGTCTCGGAGACAACCTGGTACAAGGCGATGAACGAGATGCCGGCCAATACGGTACCGGGGATATATTTTTTCAGGTAAAGGTGACCCGCACCGGGGAATATAAAGGCTGACAACAGCGCTGCCCTGGTTGATTTTTTCATTACCTGCACTCCCTTTCCAAAAGACTCCGCGTACCACACAAGGCTGCATACACGACTTCACGCCCGATCACGGGACTGGCGTATTCGACTGCAACCCGAGCGGAAGATTCCGCCTCGCTCCGGCTCAGTACCTGCGCCGCAGGATCAGCCGGTCACCCTGGTTGGTGATCTGGACACGGGACAGGTAGCTCATCCCCAGCAGGGCCTCTGCAGGCTGCGGACCTTCCATGACGACAGCTGCGACATTGTGCAACTGTATGGAACCCACTTTCACGAGATCCAGCCTGACCCGGTAGGCCCGTACTACGTCGGAGGCCGTGCTTACCCAGGCGGGATCCCCTTCGACGTGGTAATCGATACCCAGGCGACGCGCCTGTGCGGCGTTCATGGCGACCGAGCTGGCGCCGGTATCGACCAGGAAGGATACCGGCAGGCCGTTGATACTGCCCACCGTTTTGAACATGCCCGTACTGTCGCGAAAGATCAGCACGTCTTCACCGGTGTCTCGTGGCCTGACCGCGGCGCGCACACGGCCGTCGAGCTGCCGTTCCAGGCGCTCACCCCTGAATTCGAGCACTGCACCGGCACTGTCCGCCGAGATCAGCCGGACACCTTCCGGGCTGGTCTCCCCAGCGCCCAGCAGGTGCCGCTTGCCGTCGATCATGACCACCGCCCGGTCCCTGAACAGGGCAACCACATGGATGTCCTTTACGGCCAGCACCCTGCCCGGCCCGGAACTCGCTACCAGCAAAACCAGCGCCTTGAGCACCCGGCTGCGCAGGAATCGCTCAGGGCACCTCCGCTTCATGCCTTTCCCGTCATGCCGGCCTTCCCTGATCATTCACCACCTCCCTGAAATGGTCGAAACCGGTTCCCGATGGCGTATAGAGACGGCCATCTTCGTGCCTGCAACGAATACCCGTTTGCGCTTCAATCACGCCGATCTCCGTGATGGGCAGTTGCAGCTCCCGGGCAAACCGGCTCAACGTCCCGACCTGCCCGGCATCCAGACTGAAGCAGAGTTCGTAATCGTCTCCACCCTGTAACTGGCAATCCAGCATACCGGGCTCCATAGCCGGTCCCGGACCCGGGGCACAGGGCAGGCGATCAATCCACAGCGTGGCGCCACACTGGCTGGCATCCAGCAGATGTCCGAGATCAGCCAGCAAACCGTCCGAAATATCGATCACCGCGGCCCCCGACCCTGCCAGCGCCAGGCCAAAATCCACCCGTGGTTCAGGCCGGTTCAGCCGCCGCAAACGATCCGGAGCCACGCTGTGACCGGCGCGGAGCGCCTGCAATGCACAGGCGGCATCACCCAGCGTTCCGGTAATGAACAATCGCTGCCCGGCACGTGCGCCGGCACGGCGCAACGCCTTGCCGTTTTCCACCAACCCGTGCACCTGCACGGTCACCGACAGCGGCCCGCGTGTGGTATCGCCACCCACCAGTGCCACCTGGTACTGCCCGGCGAGCTGAAAGAAACCGGTGGCAAACCCCTCCAGCCAGTCCTCATCGACAGCCGGCACGGTCAACGACAGGGTGGCCCAGGCCGGTCGCGCGCCCATGGCAGCGAGGTCACTCAGGTTGACCGCAAGTGCTTTCCAGCCAATATCGAACGCTGCGGTCTGTGGCGGGAAGTGCCGGCCGGCTACCAGGGTATCCATCGCCACTACCAGCTGACGATCAGCCGGTACCTGCATTACCGCCGCATCATCGCCGATACCCAGCACCACGTCATCCCGCTGCGCGGCCTGACGCCTGAAGTAACGATCAATGAGGTCGAACTCGGAAACCGGCATCACTACCGCTCCTCGTTACCGGCATCACGACGCAGCATGCCGTTCAGCAGGATGACCGCCACCTTGCGACCCAGGGCCCGGAGCGAACGTTCGTCGTGCTGCTGGCCTGACAACCGGTCACTGGCAAGCAACATGGACAGTCCGTGCACCATGGACAGGGATGCAGTGGTCAGCTCGCGGCTGTCGAAATCCGCGTACAGACCGGCCTGCTTGCCCAGCTCGATAATCCGCAGAAGATCGTGCTCCGCACAGGCTGCCGCCTCACCCAGCTCTGAACCCTGGCGAACTGGCGACAACACTCCGCTGAACATCAGCCTGGCGATCTCCGGGTTGTCCACGACGAACAGCAGGTAGCCGATGCCCGCTTCTTCCAGCGCCTGCAAAGGCTGTTGCCGGTACCTTTCACGGGCGCTGTTGCAAAGCGCCGAAAGCTGCCTGTAACCCTGTGCGGCGATGGCTTCCAGCAGCGCCGTCTTGTCACTGAAATGCCGGTACGGTGCTCCGTGACTTACCCCGGTGAGGGTCGCCAGCTCGCGCATGCCGAGCCCCATGACACCCTTTTCTTTCAGTACCGGGATGGCTGCCGAAAGAAGGGCATTGCGCAGATCCTTGTGATGATAGGACTTTTTTTCTGATACCGGCATTTTTCTCCCGCACCTGCGCCACGCGGTATCAGCATAGCATACAAGTAGACAGGTTCTACATGTATGCGGGAGCCGGAGCTGACCGGTTTTACCCGGCCGGGTACTCGCCGGAACGCAGGCTGCGCGCGGCCTTGTCGAGTACACCGTTGATGTATTTATAGGCCTGCTCGGCGCCGAATTTCTTGGTCAGGTTGACGGATTCATTGATGACGACCCGGTAGGGCACATCGACACGCGCCATGAGTTCATAGGTCGCCATGCGCAGCACAGCGCGCTCCACCGGGTCCATTTCCTGCACCGGCCGGTCGAGATAAGCGGAAAAGGCGGCTTCGACTTCATCCAGCCGTGCCGGCACCTGGTGCAGCAGCTCATGGAAATATTCCCTGTCCGCCTTTGAAAAATCCTCGTCCTGCAGGAACTGCACCTCGATATCCCTCAGGTTGTTACCGGACAGGTCCCATTGATACAGGGCCTGCATGGCAAACCGCCGGGCACGGGTACGCAGGGCGGCCAGCGATTTTACCGGGGCGTTCACTGTAACATCGCCCTACTTACCGATTGCGCGCAACAGGTTGATCATTTCGATCGTGGACATGGCAGCTTCCGCGCCCTTGTTGCCGGCCTTGGTCCCGGCTCGCTCGATCGCCTGTTCGATACTGTCCACGGTCAGGACGCCAAAGGCGATGGGTATATCGTGCTGCAGTGATACGGTCGACAGTCCCCTGGTACATTCGCCGGCCACGTATTCGAAATGCGGTGTGCCGCCGCGGATCACTGCACCCAGCGCGATAATGGCATCAAAGCGCTGGCTGGCCGCCAGCCGTTTGGCGGCGATAGGCATCTCGTAGGCGCCCGGCACGCGGATGACCGTCAGGTCGTGTTCCTCGGCACCATGCCGTTTCAGGGTGTCGATCGCCCCGCTGAGCAGACTCTCCACCACAAAACTGTTAAAGCGCGACACCAGTAACGCAATACGCGCGCCGCGAAGTGTCAACTGACCCTCGATTTCCTGTATACCACTCATGTGCAAAAACTCCACATTGCTGTAATTGGTTCGTGGCCGCTACTCGCTGCCTTCCACATACTCGACTACTTCCAGGCCGAAGCCGGACAGGCCGTGCACGACCTTCGGCGCACTCAGCACCCGCATGCGTCGCACACCCAGATCGGTCAGAATCTGCGCCCCGATACCGTGGGTACGCAGTTCATGCTGTTCCTCGCGCACCACCGGCACGCCGCTCTTTTCATGTTCGTTGTAAAACCGGATACGCTGCACCAGATCACGCGGGGTTTCGTGCTGACCCAGCACGACCACTACCCCTTCGCCGCTGTCCGCTACTCGCCGCATGGCATCGCGTAACGGCCAACCGGTATCCTGCATCTGTGCGCCGAACAGGTCGCTGAGCGCGTTCTGCACGTGCACCCGAACCAGGGTTGGCCGTTCGGGGCTCAGTGCGCCCTTTACCAGCGCAAGATGGAGCCCTTTGTTGACAATATCCTGGTAAGCAAACAGGCGGAAGTCACCGTACTCGGTCGCCAGGTCACACTCGGCGACCCGCTCCACGTTCTTTTCATTGGCGATGCGGTAATGGATCAGGTCCGCGATGGTGCCAACCTTCAGGTCGTGCTGTTCAGCAAACTTTTCCAGGTCCGGCCGGCGCGCCATGCTACCGTCCTCGTTCAGTATCTCCACGATCACCGCAGCGGGTTCCACGCCCGCCAGGCGCGCAAGATCGCAACCGGCCTCGGTGTGACCGGCCCGCGTCAGCACTCCGCCCGGCTGCGCCATCAGCGGGAAAATATGACCGGGCTGCACCAGGTCCTGTGGTCGGGCATCGTCTGCTACAGCGGTACGCACGGTATGCGCACGGTCGTAGGCGGAGATCCCGGTCGTCACGCCCTCTGCCGCCTCGATGGACAGGGTGAAATTGGTCGAATGCGCATCCTGGTTGTCGTTGACCATCAACGGCAGCGACAACTGGCGGCAGCGCTCCGGGGTTAGCGTCAGACAGATCAGTCCACGTCCATGGGTGGCCATGAAATTGATGTCCTGCGGCTGCACCATGGAGGCCGCCATGATCAGGTCGCCTTCATTCTCACGGTCCTCGTCGTCCATGATGATGACCATTTTCCCGTCACGCAGGTCCTGAATGATGTCTTCGATACGGTTGAGTTCCATAATGTGCCTACGCCTGTTCCGCACCACCGGCAAAGCCGCAGCGCTGTAATAGATCCATACTGACGCCCGTCCCGGGGTCTGCCTGGCCACCGAGCAGCAGACGTTCCAGGTAACGGGCTATTATATCCACTTCCAGGTTAAAGGGGCGCCCGGGCTGAAACTCGCCCATGGTCGTCTCCACCAGTGTATGCGGCACGATATTCAGCTCAAACTCCGCACCTTCTACTGCGTTGACCGTGAGACTGATGCCATCCACACACACCGAACCCTTGGCGGCGATATAGCGCGCCAGCGCATCCGGGGCCCGCATGCGGAAACGCACCGAACGACCGTCCTCGCGTCGCGACAGCACCTCGCCAATCCCGTCCACGTGACCGCTCACCAGGTGGCCGCCCAGCGGGGTGACCGGCGTCAGGGCTTTTTCCAGGTTGACACGGTCACCGACAGCCAGGTTGCCGATGGTAGTGCAGGCCAGCGTTTCTCCGGACACGTCGGCGACAAAACCGTCACCCGGCAACTCGACCGCGGTCAGACAGACACCGCTGGTGGCAATACTGTCACCGATCGCGACCGTCTCCAGGTCCAGTTTGCCGGTACGGACACGCAGACGCACATCCACGCCCCTGTGTTCAAGTGCGCCGACTTCTCCAACCGCCTGTATGATCCCGGTAAACATCTTCTTTCCAGGGTGCCCCTGATTCATTCGTCACACCGGCGAAGCATGTGCCGGACCTGATCCGGCAGCCGATATCCATGCCGTTGCAAACACCGGATGATTCGCTTCCCTCGCCCTTCGCCACCCGGGACATTCAACCTGCCAACACCTTTACCCGGTACAGGCCGGAACGACGAAAGCGAATGAAGCGACGCCTTCTTATGTTCGTGCTGTTGCCGGTCGCAGGGTCAGGCGCAGCGCGTCACCCACCTGCCGCACATCCAGCCACTCCAGCCCGATACGGTCCTGCATCTTTTCCAGCCCCGGCAAATGAAACAGGCCGCGTGCGTTGTCACCCATGATGTGCGGCGCCAGGTACACCACCAGTTCATCCACCAGCCCTGCACGCAAAAAAGCGCCGGCCAGTGTCGGGCCGCATTCCAGCAGCACCTCGTTGACTTCACGCTTGGCCAGCAGATTCATGACCGCCTCCGGCTGCAGCTGCCCGGCGCCAGTCCCGACCGTAACCACCTCGGCCCCCGCCTGCTGCAATGCCTGCCAGCGCAGCGTATCCGTTACACCGGTCACTACCAGTGTAGCCCCCGGCAACGACAGCATGTTTGCCTGTGCCGGCATCCGCAACTGCGTATCCAGCACTACGCGCAATGGCTGGCGCAGTGGTTCTACACCGTATAGTTCCGAGGCCTTCAGCCGTACATTCATGGACGGGTCGTCAGTCAGCACGGTACCGATGCCGGTGACAATCGCCGAGCTGCGTGCGCGCAGCCGTTGCACGTCCCGACGCGCGGCATCGGCGGTGATCCAGCGGCTCTCTCCCGAAGCCATGGCAGTGCGCCCGTCCAGGCTACCGGCCAGCTTGAGCCGGAGCCAGGGCCGTCCGGACTGCATGCGGGCAATAAAACCCGGGTTGAGTGCCCGCGCCTGCGCCTCCAGCAGACCGGTTTCGACCACGATGCCGGCAGCTCGCAGGCGTTCCAGCCCCTTGCCGGCCACCAGCGGATTGGGATCCTGCATAGCCACCACGACTCGCCGCACGCCGGCTTTGACCAGCGCATCTGCACAGGGCGGTGTACGCCCCTGGTGGCTGCACGGCTCCAGGGTCAGAAAGACCTCCGCATCGCGCGCGCCGGCACCCGCCTCCTGTAGTGCAAACACCTCGGCGTGCGGTCCGCCGGCCTGGTGATGCCAGCCGCTGCCGACTACGGCACCTCCGTTGACAATCACACAGCCGACATTCGGGTTAGGATGGGTCGTGTAGATGCCGCGAGCGGCCAGGCGGATGGCATGCGCCATGTGTTGCCGGTCGTTCAATCGCTGTCACCTGTCTCCGTATCCTCGTCACCCGACAACAGGGGTATCTGCTGGCGCCGTTCCTCGGGCGTAGGCTCCTTTTCCAGTCGTTCAATCTCATCGCGGAATTCACTGACGTCCTGGAAACTGCGGTACACCGATGCAAAACGCACGTACGCGACCTGGTCCAGGTTCCGCAACGCGTCCATGACCCAGCCACCCAGCGTGCGTGATTCAATTTCACGCTCACCGCAGGATTGCAGTCGATGCTGGATATGGCTGATGGCCGCATCTATGCTCTCGGTGTCCACCGGCCGTTTTTCCAGTGCGCGCAACACGCCGGTCAACAGCTTGTCCTCGTTGAACGGCTCGCGCGTACCGTCGCTCTTGATAATACGCGGCATCACCAGCTCGGCGCTTTCGTAGGTAGTAAAACGGTCGCCGCATTCCACGCATTCGCGGCGCCGGCGGACCTGCATGCCCTCACTTGCCAGGCGCGAGTCGATCACCCGGGTATCCATGTTTCCGCAGAACGGGCAGCGCATCCCGCTTAACGACTATAGACAGGCAGCCGCCGGCAAACGTCCAGCACCTTGCCGCGCACCGCGTCGATGGTCACCTGGTTGTTGACGTCATCCATGATGTCGCACATCCAGCCCGCCAGTTCCCGGACCTCGGCCTCACCGAACCCCCGTGTGGTAACGGCCGGGGTGCCGACGCGGATACCGCTGGTTACAAACGGCGACTGCGGGTCATTCGGTACTGCGTTCTTGTTCACGGTGATATAGGCAGCACCGAGTGCGGCATCCGCCTCCTTGCCGGTGATACCCTTATCGATCAGGTCCACCAGGAACAGGTGATCGTCCGTACCACCGGAAACCACCTTGTAGCCGCGCTCGATAAACACCTGTGCCATGGCGCGCGAATTGGCCAGCACCTGCACCTGGTATTCCCTGAATTCCGGCTGCAGCGCCTCCTTGAAGGCCACAGCCTTGGCCGCGATAACGTGCATCAGCGGGCCACCCTGGGTGCCCGGAAACACCAGCGAATTCAGTTTCTTCTCGATGTCCGGGTTGGACTTCGCCAGAATCAGGCCACCGCGCGGGCCGCGCAGCGTTTTGTGCGTGGTCGTGGTCGTAACATCGGCGATCGCCACCGGGCTCGGGTACTGACCGGTGGCAATCAGGCCCGCCACGTGCGCCATGTCGACAAACAGAAAAGCGCCGACCTCATCGGCAATCCGGCGGCAACGCTCCCAGTCCACGATACGCGAATAGGCGGAAAACCCGGCCACCACCACTTTCGGCCGGTGTTCCTGCGCCAGCGCTTCCATGGCCTCGTAATCGATTTCGCCACTGTCCGCGTCCAGACCATACTGGACCGCGTTGAACACCTTGCCGGAGAAATTGACCTTCGAGCCGTGGGTAAGGTGCCCGCCATCAGCCAGGCTCATACCCAGAATGGTATCGCCCGGCTGGCACAGCGCCAGGTAGACCGCGGCGTTGGCCTGCGAACCGGAATGCGGCTGCACATTGGCATAATCGGCGCCGAACAGCTGTTTGGCCCGGTCGATGGCCAGCTGTTCGGCCTGGTCGACGAATTCACAGCCACCGTAGTAGCGCTTGCCCGGGTAGCCTTCGGCATATTTGTTAGTTAAAACAGACCCCTGTGCCTCCAGTACGCGCGGGCTGGCGTAATTTTCCGAGGCAATCAATTCGATGTGCTGCTCCTGGCGCTGGATTTCGCCGGCAATGGCGGCGGCGAGTTCATCGTCGAACCCGGCGATGGTCATATCTTTACTGAACATGCGGTTTTCCCGGCAAGGCTGAAAAGAGCGGAATCATACTGGAATTAGGCGCTTTCGCCCAGCAGCGCCGCGACCACCGCAGTCCAGGCCCGGGCCAGGTTGTCGCGGTTATAGCCCCCGCCGCCCAGCGCCAGCAAGCGGCCGTCGCAGTAGCGCCCGGCCAGTCGTTGCAGGCGGGTTGCCGTGTGGCGGTGCGCCTCGGCCGAGTACGCCAGGTGCGTGATGGGGTCACCGTCCAGGCTGTCGGCGCCACACTGCAGCAGGATGAATTCCGGTTGTGCGCGCTCGAGGAACGCTTCCGCGGCCTCCCATGCCCTGAAAAAGAGCTCGTCGCCGGCGCCCGGTGGCATCGGGATATTCAGCTTGGTACCCACCGCGGGGCCGCTGCCGGTTTCCTCCACGGCACCGGTCCCCGGGTAGAGGTAACGACCGTCTTCGTGGAAATCCACGAACACCAGCTCCGGGTCATCCTCGAAAGCATAGAACACACCATCCCCGTGATGGGCATCGATATCGACATAGGCCACGCGCCGGATACCGTACTTCCGGCGCAGGGTCTCAATGGCGACACCGCAATCGTTGAACACGCAGAAACCGGCGGCACTGTCGCGGCGCGCGTGGTGCAGGCCGGCGATGGGTACGAAGGCCTGCCGGCAGCGTCCGTTGATGACATCATCTAGCGCTGCAAGCACGGTTCCCACTACCGTACTGGCCGCCTCGTAGACACCCTGGAAGGCCGGGGTATCACAGGCGTCCAGGTAACCCTCGCCGGACAGCGACTTTGCTTTTACCTGCTCCACCCAGGCGGGCTCCTGGAAACGCAGGATCTGTGTTTCCGTAGCCTGTACGGGTTCGCAGACAACGACCCGGCGGTCCAGACCCAGGGCCTGCATCCGCGCCTGGAACGCGTGCATACGATCGGGACCGAACGGGTGCCCCTCACCGAAGCCGTAGGCTGCCAGCGCCTCTCCGACATATACCCTGACTGAAGCTGATTCCATAATGCCCCCGCTTACCGTTTCCGGTAGACCGCCGGGCCTGCCGGCGCAAAGCATTCGCTTACCGTGTGCACGGTCTCCGAGCGTCCGAGAAACAGGTATCCGCCATCGACCAGGCTGTCCGCATAACGCTCGAACAGTGTACGCCGGGTGGAATGATCGAAATAGATCATGACATGGCGGCAGAAAATCAGGTCAAACGGACCCTGTTCAGGCCACTCATGCATCAGGTTGAGACGCCTGAATTCGACCAGTTCCTTTAGTGCAGGCTCCACTTCAAAGCGGCTATGGTCCCCGCCACCCCTGCGCCGAAACCATTTGTGGACAAGGGCAGACGACAGGTCGGCAATACGCTCCTGCGGATAGTAACCCTGCCGCGCCTTTGCCACTACACTGGAATCCAGGTCGGTAGCCAGAATCCGCACGTCCAGTCGGTCGCGGCAGGGAGAACACTCACGTGCCACCATCGCAATCGAATACGGTTCCTCTCCGGAAGAACACCCCGCCGACCAGATACGGTAATACTGCCCGGACCGTGTGCGGGCCGCCGCTTCCGGCAACACTTTTTCCGCCAGGTAATCGAACTGGTACGGGTCGCGGAAAAAACCGGTCAGGTTGGTGGTCAGCGCATTGATAAAGTGAACGACCTCCGCTTTTCCCTGCGCACTCCTGAGCAACGTCAGGTAGGCGGAAAAACGGTCCAGCCCACAGGCCCGCAAACGCCGGGCCAAACGGCCGTACACCAGTTCACGCTTGCCGGCATCGAGAGAAATCCCCGCCACTGCGTGCAGCAGTTCACGCACCGCCTCGAAATCATCCTGTGTATAGAGGTACTCGTAATGCAACTGGATTCGCCTGTGCAGTATCCCCGGCACTTGTTATACCGCCCCGGGGCCCTGTTACGCAAAACAGGGCCTGATGCAGCTGAAATGTAAAACGCAAGCAGCATATACGCGCTGGACCAGACCGGGGTGAGGAACCCGGACATGGAACCGGCATCACACTTGCGCTCGCGGCAAACGCTAACGGGACAGCCGTGCCTGTATATGTATAATTGCCTTTTTCGATCACCGGCAGCGGGGAAATATGGCCCAGTACGTCTACACCATGAACCAGGTTGGCAAGGTCGTGCCGCCCAAACGTGAAATCCTGCGCGATATCTCCCTGTCCTTTTTCCCCGGCGCGAAGATCGGCGTACTGGGCCTGAACGGCTCCGGAAAATCGACCCTGCTGCGCATCATGGCCGGCATCGATACCGAGATCAATGGTGAAGCGCGCCCACAGAAAGGCATCAAGGTCGGTTACCTGCCGCAGGAACCGCAACTGGACGAAAGCAAGGACGTGCGCGGCAATGTCGAGGAGGCCCTGTCCGATATCACCGCTGCACAGGCGCGCCTGGATGAAGTCTATGCCGCCTACGCCGAACCGGACGCCGACTTTGACGCACTGGCTGCTGAACAGGCCAAACTGGAAAACCTGTTGCAGGCCAGCGACGGGCACAACCTGGAACGCACGCTGGAAGTTGCCGCCGATGCACTGCGCCTGCCACCCTGGGATGCCGACGTGAGCAAGCTGTCCGGCGGCGAAAAACGCCGCGTGGCACTGTGCAGGCTGTTGCTTTCCAAACCCGACATGCTGTTACTCGACGAACCGACCAACCACCTCGACGCGGAAAGCGTTGCCTGGCTGGAACGCTTCCTCCACGAATACCCGGGCACGGTGGTCGCGGTTACCCATGACCGCTATTTCCTCGACAATGTCGCCGGCTGGATACTGGAACTGGACCGAGGCCACGGCATCCCCTGGGAAGGCAACTATTCTTCCTGGCTGGAACAGAAGGAAGCCCGCCTGGAACAGGAAGAACGCAGCGAAAGCACGCGACAGAAAGCCATGAAGGCTGAACTGGAGTGGGTGCGCAGCAACCCGAAGGGGCGCCACGCCAAGAGCAAGGCGCGCCTGGCGCGCTTCGAGGAACTGGCTTCGCAGGAAGTACAGAAACGCAATGAAACCAAGGCGCTGTACATACCACCGGGGCCGCGCCTCGGCAGCCTGGTGATCGAGGCCAAAAATGTCAAAAAAGGCTTTGGTGACCGTCTGCTGGTAGACGGTCTGAGTTTCAGTCTGCCGCAGGGCGGCATCGTCGGCATCATCGGCCCCAACGGCGCGGGCAAAACCACCCTGTTCCGCATGCTCACCGGCAGTGAACCCGTTGATGACGGTGAACTGCGCATCGGTGAAACCGTACAGATCGCCTGCGTCGACCAGAGCCGTGATGCCCTGGATGACAACAAAACAGTATGGGAAGAAATCTCCGACGGCCAGGACATCATCACAGTCGGAAAATACGAAGTGAATTCACGTGCCTATGTATCACGCTTCAACTTCAACGGCACCGAACAGCAGAAACGCGTCGGCGACCTGTCCGGCGGTGAGCGCAACCGGGTGCACCTGGCGAAGCTGCTCAGGAGCGGCGGTAACCTGTTACTGCTCGATGAACCCACCAATGACCTGGACGTCGAAACCCTGCGCGCACTGGAAGAAGCGCTGCTCGATTTTCCCGGCTGCGCGGTCGTCATTTCCCATGACCGCTGGTTCCTGGACCGCATTGCCACGCATATCCTCGCTTTCGAGGGTGACAGCCAGGTGGTCTGGTTCGAGGGCAACTACGCAGACTACGAAGCGGACCGCAAACGGCGCCTGGGCGAAGCCGCCGACCAGCCGCACCGCATCAGGTACAAACGCCTGCATTAGGGCCTGTTAACACTATGCGAACAGGCCCTAACCCGCATTTCTCACCGGGTTCCGTAGCGAGACGGTGGCAGGTCGTGTGATCAGCGGCGTTCGCGACCGAGGGCCGCGCAGGCATAGTCGACACTATGTCGAGCAGCCCGACCGAGTGAACGCCGCTTAGCACGCGGCATGACGCCGCCGCAGCAGGAAGTCGGTGAGAAATGCGGGCTGATAAGCACCGCAGGAGCGCTGTCCCGGCCGCGATAGCCGACCGTCATTTATGGGCCGGCATCACTTGTTATGCAGGTAAAGCTCATCGTCGAAACTGCACACCCACGCGGGCCGCAACGCCACCAGCGCCGTCATCACCATGCCGTTCAGGAATGCCTCGGCAAAAAACACCATGGGAAGATACGGATAGTACTGGTAACGCAACCAGCCGGCGCTGCTGATATCGCTGGCCAGCATCACCCCGGCGCCAGCCAGGCCGTACAACAGGACCGACAGCCCGGCCGCAAGGAAGGCGTTCACATAGACATACACAAAGAAATTGTGTGGCAGGCGGCGCTGGGCAAAATGCAGCAGTACGCTGGTCACCAGCACAGGGATACCCCCCATCAACAGCGCATTGAGACCCAGCGCAGCAAAACTTTCTCCGGCGTACAGCGCACCACCGGCCAGCACCAGCACCACCGCCAGCAGTGCAAACGGCCAGCCGAACATCAGTGTCACCGCGGTCACACCCAGCAGGTGGAAATTCAGCGCGGGCAACACACCGGCACGGGTGTTCCATAACAGCAGCAACGCGACACAGGCCGCAAAAAACAGGTGCGAAAACCGGTTGATCAGCAAACGTGCCAGCGGCGCGCGCCTGACTGCAACCAGCAATAGCGTCGCGCACAGCACATTCGTCAGCCACAGCAAACCGGTCGGCATCAGATCAGCGGGAAAATCCATCACACACCCCCTTCAAACCGTGCCCTGTTGTTTTC
>JALSRZ010000067.1 GCA_026984515.1 Thiohalobacter sp.
GGGAGAGCGGCCCGGATTCCCGCAATTTTTCGTTGCGTAGGTCCACTATGCGCCTCAAAATTGCGAAAATCCGGACTCGCTCTCCCACCATGCTCGCTACGATTGCCTAAACCCGACAGGCTCCTAGAAATCCTTCCAGGTGCCGGGGACCGCTACACTGCGCAGAACGGGGAAATCGAGCTGTTGCCGGCTACTGTCTGCAAGCTGTATGTGGTTGAGTTGCAAGGCAGCACCGCTTACGTCCAGGCGGCCATCCAGCACCAGTGCGCCCGTGATCGAGATATCCTCGCCGGCGATGGGGGCAGGACAGGAGGTTTCTATATATACGATCCCGTAGATCGTAACGCCGGGAGCGAACAAGGGGCAGCCGGCAGCGGGCGGAAAATACAGCACGACCGGCCGCTCTGCGCTGCCCAGGTCTGCTCGCCACAGCTGGCGGGTTCCCGGGCCGGCTTCCGGCGCCACCCGGTAGCGGCGCTGCGGCTCCGGAAGCGCCTGCTCCTGGCTGGCAAGCTGCAGGAAGTCTTCCCGGCTGACGGAAAAGATCTGTGGCCACAATCCGCCGCTCATATCCAGGCCGCGCAGAGATCCGTCGTGCAGGTCGACGGTTGCGGGTAGCGGGCAGCGCGTTACCAGTCCGGACCACATGGCTTCCCCGGCCTGATCGCTATCCGCGTGCTGCGGGCGAATATCCAGGCTGCGCGGTGTGCCGGTCAGGCAACCACGGATAATCAGTGGTGGCAGTGTCTCCGCCCGCGGCGTCAGTACAGAGAGCAGGCGTATAAACTGACTGACGTGCGCCTGTATATTGGAGCCGTCATTGCGGCGCGCGGTCGCCTGTATGGATATCAGCCGCCGGTACTGTACGTGCCTGCTGAAGCTGAGTTCGGTGGCGGTTTCCGGCAGACCGCCTGGCAGCTGCAGTGTACTGGTCTCGGTGTCGGCGTCGAAGCGCCTGCTCCAGGGCAGGGTGTCGGGGTTTTCAACCAGGTACACCATGCCCCGCGCCAGCCCGGATTCCGCCTGCAACGCCAGCCGTGTGTTCCAGTGGTCGTTGTTTGACATGCGCTGTTCCACCAGCTGTGTACGTGCAACGGCCAGTGTGACGATGGTGATCGAAAGGGTCAGTGCCAGCGTGACCAGCAGGGTGGCCGCACCCTGCTGTTGCCGGTACCGGTGTGGGCTGGTCTGCATTCCTCACCGGCCTCCTGCCACGAGTCGGTCGTTACGGATCCGTACCCGGTTGTCGAGTGTCAGCGCGCCGGTCGCCCCGTTTTTCAGCCGGGCGCTGATGTGGATATCGATGCCCCCCTGAACGAGTTGCGCGGAGCCGGGCGTGCAGGCGCTGTTGTTGTCATCCAGGTTCAGGCAGCGGAAACGGGGCTGGAAGTACAGGCCGGTGATTTCAATGTCCGGGTCGTTGATGGTTTGCCAGTACCCGTGCCTGCAATCGAAACGACTGCCGCCAAAGCGGGACTGTATGTCGGTGCCGCGCAGCCGGAAACCGAACTGCTCGACATTATCGTCGTCAGTCAGTGGTTCGCAGTCGCCATCGTCGCAACGGCCAACGCCTGCCAGGCCGTCCTGGTCCAGGTCGTAGGCGAACAGAATGCAGGAGCCACGCTGCTCTCCCGCATGGAAACCGGTGCGTACCCGGTTGACCGGGTTCTGGAAGGGATTATCGACAGGGGTGACCAGGCCGGGGAAGAAGTGCCGGTAACCGGCGCGCTTCAGGTCCCTGCTGACCAGGCGCATCAGGCTGTTCAGCTGCTGGTGGAGGTGTGCCTGTTGTAACTGCTGTGTACTGTGTCGGGCCGTAGCGCTGTACACCGTGATCACGGCAGAAAGCGCGATCAGGGAAATCGCGCTGGCGATCATCAGTTCGACCAGGGTCATCCCGGCCTGTGACCTGCTGTGGTTCAGCATGGGGGATAACCGGGCTGGTCGATGGCGCAGATCCGGGTTCTGCCCAGTGGGCTGGTGATTACACGCAGGATGCCGGTGCGGTTGCTCAGCGACAGGGTGCCCGCGCTGGCGGTTCCGCGTAGCGGCGAAAAACGGATGTCGCGTAGCCTGCGAGCGTTACGGAAGGCCAGCCGGACAGAGGGGAATGCGGTCGATCGCCGGCGGTGCGTGAGGCGCTGGTTGCCGTGCGAGGTGGTGCAGGACGAAGGCCCGGCGCTGTCGGTGTTGCAGTTACAGCCCGCTGTTTCACTCCAGCCGAAGCACCAGTGTTCCGGGTCATCGACGATCACCGAAAAAAACACCGGTGTGTGGTAACTCAGGGCGTGGTTACGCGCAAACTGAAGCTGCTGTGCGAGTGTTTCACCCGCCGCACGCAGGCGTGCGTGGTCGATGACGCGACTCATGGCCGGCACGGCCAGACCGGCCAGCAGCGCGCTCAGCGCCAGTGCTACCAGCAGTTCAACAAGCGTAAAACCGGTATGCCTTGTATCTTCCATGATCAGGCTCCAGGGCAACTTGTTCCATGTTGTCGTGCCGAGTATAGTCCGTTTTTATCAGGGTTCAAGGATGGACCGAAGCGGGTACCGGATGGAAACGTCCCGCTGCATGTTTCAGGGCAAAGGGAGTTGCGTCATGAACAGACCCGACACAGCGGGTTTCACCTTATTTGAATTACTGATCACGCTGGCCATTGTTGCGATCCTCGCTACCGTTACCGTTCCTTCCTACACCGGGCTGGTTGCCGCATCACGACGCAGTGATGCCATGGCCGCGCTGGCGCTGGTTCAGCTCGCGCAGGAACGCTGGCGCGCCGCCAACCCGGCTTATAGCCGGGATCTCGGTACGCTGGGCCGGGGTCAGGCAACCTCACCCGATGGTTACTACACGCTACGCATACACAGCGCGGATGCCGGCAGCTTCCTGGTGCTTGCCCGGCCGACGGGCGTGCAACAGTCCGACCCCTGCGGAACCTATGCCCTGGACGCGAACGGCCCGGTGTACGGTGGCGGGTACGCCGGCGCCGATTGCTGGAAGCGTTAGCCCGCACTGCTCACCACCGTTCGTAGCGAGACCGCGCAAGAGTGCGGGATGGCCGGCTTTCGCGATCGGGGAGCGCGCAGGCAAAGGTCTTCCGGGTACTGTGCGATGACAGACTGTATCGTTGTCGGTGCCGGTCTCATCGGCATGCTGACTGCCCGGGAGCTGGCGGAGGCCGGGATGCAGGTCACCGTGCTGGAGAAGGGCAGCCCGGCGCGGGAATCCTCCTGGGCGGGGGGCGGCATACTGTCGCCGCTCTACCCCTGGCGTTACCCGGATGCCGTCAATGAACTGGCCCGCTGGAGCCAGCGCGTCTACCCGGATTTATGCAGCCAGCTGGAAGAAGCCTCGGGTATCGATCCGCAATGGACCTGTTCCGGCCTGTTGATCGCAGAGGCTGGTGAGCGGTCAGCGATCGATGCCTGGCAGGAACGTTTTGGGACAGCACTGGAATGGGTCGATGGCAGCGAGGCCCGCCGCATCGAGCCGGCACTCGGGCTGATGCCGGAAAGCGCGGCCTGGTTGCCAGACGTGGCGCAGGTGCGTAATCCCCGTCTTGCCCAGGCCCTGCGTGCGGCACTGCTCAAGCGGGGCGTCGAAATTCGCGTGGACTGCCCGGTCACGGGCTGGACGGTCGAGGCGGACCGTGTCCGGGCCGTGCAAACCCCGGCCGGAGCACTGGGCGCAGACCGCTTTGTGGTCGCCGGCGGCGCCTGGAGTGCGGAGTTGCTGCAATCGACCGGTATCCGCCTGCCGGTCGGGCCGGTGCGCGGCCAGATGATCCTGTACCGGGGGCCGCCCGACCTGGTGTCGCGGATTAGCCTCTACCAGGGGCACTACGTGATCCCGCGCCGGGACGGTCGTGTGCTGGTGGGCAGTACACTGGAATATGTCGGTTTTGATAAACATACCACGCAGCAGGCGCTGACTGAACTGAGCGACTGTGCGGCGGCGTTGATTCCCGCGCTGGCATCGTTGCCGATCGAAAAGCACTGGGCCGGCCTGCGACCGGGTAGCCCGGACGGAACCCCGCTGGTGGGGCTGCACCCCGCTATCGGTAACCTGTACATCAATGCCGGCCATTTCCGCAACGGTGTGGTGCTGGGACCGGCCAGCGCCCGCCTGCTGGCAGATCAGCTGCTCGGACGTTCCCCGATCCTCGACAGCACTCCCTATCTGCCTGAAAACAGGGAAGGAATCGGGGCTGCCTGACCGATCTGGACTTTGTCTAAATCGCCAGCGTATACTCACTGAATGAGCGATTCCGTCCCCTTCACCGTGCTTGCAGCCGAACAGGCGGCCAGGCGTTTGCGTGACTATGACATCCTGCCTACCCGGCAACGTGTGCAGATCGCCCGGGTATTGCTCACCGGCGATCAGCATGTCAGCGCCGACCAGGTGCAGGAACTGGTCAGGGCTACCGGCAGCCGGGTTTCCAAGGCAACGGTCTACAATACCCTGGGCCTGTTCGCGGACAAGGGTATCCTGCGTGAGGTGAACGTCGACCCTAACCGGGTTTTCTACGATACCAACAACAGCGTGCACCACCATTTCTACAACATCGACAGTGGTGAACTGTCAGATATCGACCCGGGCCAGATCCCCGTTGACCAGCTGCCGGAAGCCCCCGAGGGCAGCGTAGTGGACAGCGTGGAGGTCATCATCCGGGTGCGTCAGCCGCGGGTTTCAGGCGCCTAGAAATCACTGGCTTTCTCATTGGCGCGCAGTAAAATGCGAGCACATCCAGCAGCTACAATATTCTGATTTTTCCTGCAGCAGTGCCGGAAGGAGACCAATATGGCCGTCGGCGGTTACATGAGCGGGATTTTTGGCAGCTCGCCTGTCAAACCCATGCAGCAACACATGGCCAAGGTGCTGACCTGTGTGTCAGAACTTATCCCGCTTTTCGAAGCGGTATTCCGGGAAGACTGGGACCGTGTTGCCGCGTCCCAGCAGAAAATTTCCGCCATGGAAAAAGAGGCGGACGTGCTGAAAAAGGAATTGCGACTGCAATTGCCCAAGGGCCTGTTCATGCCGGTATCGCGCCAGGACCTGCTGGAAGTGCTGGCCATGCAGGACAAGATTGCCAACCGGGCCAAGGACATCGCCGGCGTGATTCTTGGCCGGCGCATGGTGATTCCCTCCGTTATCCATGACAGCTACCGGAAATTCGTGCGCCGTTGTGTGGATGCCTGCGAGCAGGCCAACCGCGCCATCAATGAACTCGACGAACTGGTGGGGACCGGTTTCAGCGGCCAGGAAATCAAGCTGGTCGAGGAAATGATCGAGAAGCTCGATGAAATCGAATCCGATACAGATACCTGGCAGGCGGATATCCGCCTGCAGCTGTTTGCCGTTGAAAAAGATTTGCCCCCGGTCGACGTCATGTTCCTGTACGAGATCATCGAATGGACCGGTGACGTCGCGGACCGCGCCCAGCGTGTCGGCAGCCGCTTGCAATTGATGCTGGCGCGCTAGCCGCGGAGGACGCATGGAGCATATTGTCACCTACGGCGCGGTATTTCTTATCCTGGCCGGCGTATTCGGGCTGTTCATGGCCTGGGGTATTGGCGCCAACGATGTGGCCAATGCCATGGCAACATCGGTGGGTTCCCGCGCACTCACCATCAAACAGGCGGTACTTATCGCCGCGGTGTTCGAGTTTGCCGGAGCCTTTCTTGCGGGAGGGCAGGTCACCAAGACCATTCGTAAAGGCATTGTTGATTCAGACCTGCTGGTTGCCTCGCCCGAACTATTGATCTATGGCATGCTGGCCGCTCTGCTGGCGGCCGGTGTCTGGTTGTTGATCGCTTCCAAAAACGGCTGGCCGGTTTCGACCACCCATTCCATCGTCGGCGCCATTGTCGGCTTTGCCATGGTGGGCATCGGTATGGATGCGGTCAAGTGGAGTAAGGTGGGTTACATCGTGGCCAGCTGGGTGGTGTCTCCGCTGCTGGCCGGGTTTATCTCGTACAGCCTGTTCCGCAGCGTGCAGAACCTGATCCTGAATACCGACGACCCGTTCAACCGGGCCAAGAAATACGTTCCCTACTACATCTTCCTGGTCGGTTTCATTGTTGCGCTGGTTACCTTCCTGAAGGGCCTGAAGCATATCGGCCTGGAAAATAGCACGCTTGAGAACTACACCTACGCCTTTCTCGTGGGTGCAGGCATGATGGGGGTGGGCAGGTACTTCGTCAACAGGATCAAGCTGGACCCGTCCGCAGACAAGGATTTCCACTACGCCAACGTTGAGCGCGTCTTCGGTGTGCTGATGATCGTAACCGCCTGCGCCATGGCGTTTGCGCACGGCTCCAACGACGTCGCCAATGCCATTGGTCCGGTGGCCGCGGTGGTCAGTATTGTCAACAGCGGGGGAGAGGTTTCGGCAAAATCCGCCTTGCCGATCTGGGTCCTGTTGCTCGGTGGTACCGGTATCGTGCTGGGCCTGGCTATGTACGGCAAGCGGGTGATTGCCACCGTCGGCAACAGCATCACGGAACTCACCCCGAGCCGCGGCTTTGCGGCCACCCTCGCGGCCGCCTCAACCGTGGTGCTGGCATCCGGCACCGGCCTGCCGATTTCAACGACGCATACCCTGGTGGGCGCTGTGCTGGGCGTCGGCCTGGCGCGCGGCATGGAGGCGCTGAACCTGACCGTGGTGCGCAATATCTTCATGTCCTGGATCGTGACCCTGCCGGCCGGCGGCCTGTTGTCCATCCTGTTTTTCTATACCCTGAAGGGCATATTCAGCTGACCGGAAGGCCGTGGGGTGCACATTTCCCGGATTCCCGGTAACATGCGCCTTCCCCGCAGTACAGCGCTGCGGCGCCAGGTTTCAACTTCAAGCCGGAGTAGCTCAGTCGGTAGAGCAGCTCACTCGTAATGAGAAGGTCGGGGGTTCAATTCCTCTCTCCGGCACCAAAAGTACATATATTACAAATCACTGCTGTCCCGTTAACCCGCCAAGCACGTGACTGAAACATAAGCGGCAGGTACGTTTTGAGCCAGGTCGGGCAAGCCGGACATGGAACCGGTATCAACCGGTCAGGACACGCAGGACCTGCCAGTCAGCCATTTCTGCGCTGCTATCTTTGTATATTATGATAATATACAAAGATGATCGACTGGACGAAGATCACCGGCTTTGATTGGGGCGATGGAAATTCCCGAAAGAATGAGAAGCATGGTGTTTCGATGGCCGAGTCTGCATCGCTCCGGCTGCCTCAGCATCTGCTGGATTCCATCAAAGCTGCAGCGAACGCGCGCGATGTGCCCTACCAATCGCTGATCAAGGTGTGGCTTCAGGAGAAGCTGCACGGCCATTGACGGGTTGTAGCGTCCGCACGAGAACAGAATGCTATATACGTATGCAGCGATGTTAACGCGTGCTTCCGGCTAACTACGGACGTAGACTGGCTTCAGTTACAACCTGCTTGTCAGCTTATGCGCGCAAGTTTATACTACACACTAATATGTATTTTATGTGTAGAGGTTGATACTATGAAATCTGAATCGGTACGCACCAATATAGTACTTGATAGCAAGCTGATTGCAGCAGGCCTCAAGGCTACAGGACTCACGACACGACGCGAATTGGTTGACTTCGCCTTGCGCGAACTCTTGCGTCACAAGCAACAAAAGAAATTACTTCAACTAAAGGGCAAAGTATCCTGGGAGGGTGACCTCGACGAGATGCGTAATGGCCGTGGCCGGTGATCCTGGTCGATACCAGCGTCTGGATTGATTTCTTTTGTGGCCGCAACCTGCCACATGTGGCAACGTTGGAGCAGTTCATTCAGGAAAATGATGATCTTGCATTGTGCGGCATCATATTCACGGAAATCCTGCAAGGCATCGCTAACGACTCAAGCCACAAGCGTGTACAGAGTTATTTTGATCCGTTGATTATGTTGCCGATGCCCCAACCAGTATTCATTAAGGCGGCTGACATCTATCGTAAACTGCGCAAGAAAGGTATTACCATCCGAAAAACCAATGATTGCATCATTGCTGCCACAGCTCTGGAGCACCGTTGCCAGTTGCTACATAACGACAAGGACTTCATCCCAATCGGGAATCACTTCCCGTTAAAGATGATTAAAATGTAGTTATCGCTTACAGCCAATAGGAAATGGCAGATTACGGCCACAACCCGCCGCCCAACATTCCCAACATTCCCGTCATTCCGGCGCATGCCGGAATCCAGAAAACTATCCCAACAAGTCAGAATACAAATCCTGCCACTGAGGATTCATAGCCTCAATAACATGGATTTTCCATGCTCGCTTCCAGTTCTTGATTGCTTTTTCGCGCGTGATTGCAGATTCCATGGTTTCATGTACTTCATACCAGACAAGCATCTCTACACTGTATTTTTTGGTAAATCCTTCAACAGCGTGATGCTTGTGCTCCCAAACCCGTTTCACCAGGTTTGATGTTACCCCTGTATACAGAGTTCCGTTTCGTTTGCTGGCTAACAAATATACGCACGGCCGCTTTTCCATAATACGAGCCTCCTTGCCCGGACCTCTGGATTCCGGCATGCGCCGGAATGACGAAATACTATCCTTCGTTACGAGGTGATGCGAACGGCGGTTTCGGGTCGAAAACAGCCGGTCAGATAGCGCCTGTCAGGTTGAGCCTGAATTGCTAACAGGCTGTTCCTGGATGGGAAATTTCCTGAATAAAGCAATTGCGTGCGCGGGCGATACAGAACGGTAGCAGAAAAAGCATTCACTCGTTAAATTTCCAGGGGAAAGGACATGTCTGAGGTAGTAAGCAGGGCTGATTGTGAAGTTGATGCGCGTGGTCTTAACTGTCCCATGCCGATTCTGAAGGCCAAGAAGGGACTGAGGAACCTCGTCGCGGGGCAGGTTTTGCATGTGGTGGCCACCGACCCGGGTTCCGCCAATGACTTCCCGCTTCTGTGCAAGCAGTCGGGCAACGAACTGATCGAAACATCAGAGGAAGGTGGCGAGTATCATTTTTATATCCGCAAATCCTGAGCGATAAGGGACCCTGTGTCAGCTGTTCATTAGAGTGCTGTCGGGTTACTGCGCTTTGCGCTGCAGTCGGCCTGTGCGTCAGTCGAAGCGCATCGAAAGGTCGACAGACTGTATGTCCTTGGTCAGGGCGCCTACGGAAATAAAGTCCACACCGGTTTCGGCATAGTCGCGCAGCTTGTCCAGTGTGATGCCGCCGGATGCTTCCAGTTCTGCGGCGCCGTTCGCGACGTGCACGGCTTCCCGGATTTCTTCAAGAGTGAAATTGTCGAGCAGGATGCGGTTGGCGCCGGCCTGCAGGGCCTGTTGCAGTTCTTCCCGGTTTTCCACTTCGACTTCTACCGGCAGTTCCTTACCAAGGGCGCGGGCACTCTTCACGGCTTCAATGATGGAGCCTGCTGCCATGATGTGGTTTTCCTTGATGAGAAAGGCATCGAACAGGCCCATGCGGTGATTATGGCAGCCACCACAGCGCACGGCATATTTCTGGGCACGGCGCAGGCCGGGTACGGTTTTCCTGGTATCGAGTATCCGGGTATGCAGGCCTTTAACCTGCCGGGCATAGCTGTGTGCAATGGTCGCGGTACCGGATAGTGTCTGCAGGAAATTGAGTGCCGTACGTTCACCGCTCAGCAGTGCGCGTGCGGGGCCTTTCAGTGTACAGACGACCTGGTGCGGCTTGACGGGGTCGCCATCGGCGGCATACCAGCGCACATCGACCCCGGTATCCAGGTGCCGGAATACCGCATCGAACCAGTTGCGGCCACACAGGATGGCGGGGTCCGAGGTATACACGCTGGCTTTCCAGATGCGGTTGCCCGGAACCAGTTGTGCGGTGATGTCGCCGCTGCCCAGGTCTTCTTCCAGGGCATTGCGTATGTCGTGTTCGATCTGTGTTTCCAGTGCTTCGAGCAGCATCTATTCGGAAATTTCCAGCAACTCGATTTCGAACACCAGTGTGGCATTGGGCGGGATTACCCCGCCGGCTCCCTGTTCGCCATAGGCGAGTTCCGGTGGGATGGTCAGCTTGCGTACACCGCCGACCTGCATGCCGACCACACCCTCGTCCCAGCCACGAATGACGTAACCGCAGTCGATGGGGAAGCTGAAGGGGTCGCCGCGGTCCTTGCTGGAATCAAACCGGGTGCCGTCTTCCAGCCAGCCGGTGTAGTGCACGATGGCGGTCTGGCCCCGGCCCGTGCACAGGTCGCCGCTGCCGACACTGATGTCTTCGTATTGCAGTCCGCTGTCCGTACTGGTTACGCTCATGATCCTGCCCTGCCGGTTTCCTTTTTGAACGGCCGTGAAAAATACTCTGTCTTGAGCCGTTGTGCCAGTCCCGCCAGCAGGGCCAGGCTCAGGAGATTGGGCAGCGCCATGAGGATATTGGTGATGTCGGCAATGTTCCATACCAGTTTCAGGGGAATTGCGGCGCCGACCATGACCAGGAAGGTGTACAGCACCCGGTAGGGTTGCACCGCGCGTTCACCAAACAGGAAACACGCCGAGCGGTCGCCATAGTAGGACCAGGCGATCATGGTCGAGAAGGCGAACAGGCTCAGGCCGATGCCAACCACTGCTGCGCCGGAAGTCCCCAGCGAGCTCTGGAAGGCATGGGCAGTCAGTGCGGCGCCCACCAGGTCTTCGCGTTGCAGGCTGTAGGCGCCGGTCACCACGATCACCAGGCCGGTCATGGTGCAGATCACCAGCGTGTCGATGAACGGTTCCAGCATGGCGACCAGGCCTTCGCGCACCGGTTCGTTGGTGCGTGCCGCTGCGTGCGCCATGGGCGAGGAGCCGAGGCCGGCCTCGTTGGAGAACAGGCCGCGTGCCACGCCCCAGCGTATCGCTTCGCCGACCGCGGCACCGCCGACTGCCCAGGGGTTCAGGGCGTGCTCGAGGATGGTGGCAAAGGCAGCGGGGATCCGGTCGGCGTGGTTGAACAGTACCAGCAGGGCGGCGCTGATATAGAGGATTGCCATCAGCGGCACGATGGCGCTGGCGACGCGGGCGATGCGGCTGACGCCGCCCAGTATCACCATGCCGACCAGAAAGGCCAGTACGCCACCGATCAGCCAGCCGTTATCGCGCACACCCGGGTACAGGTAGCCCAGGCCGTCGACCACGGAGTTGGCCTGCACCATGTTGCCGATACCAAAGGAAGCGACCAGCGCAAAGCCGGCAAACAGCGTGGCCGTGCGTTTCATTTTCAGGCCGTGCAGCAGGGTATACATGGGGCCGCCTGAGATTTCGCCATTGTTCCCGACCTGCCTGAATTTCAGCGCCAGCGTACACTCGGTAAACTTGGTGGCCATGCCAAAGAACGCCGTTACCCACATCCAGAACAGGGCGCCGGGACCACCCAGCGAGATCGCGGTGGCTACACCGGCGATGTTGCCGGTACCCACGGTAGCCGACAGCGCGGTGGAGAGCGCCTGGAAGTGACTGATCTGCCCTTCATGGTCGGGGCAGCTGTAGCGGCCGGACAGCAGTGCAAGCGAGTGGCGGAAGCCGCGTATCTGCACCAGCCCCATGCGAATCGTCAGGTACAGGCCCATGCCCAGCAGGATGCCCAGGGTCAGCCCGTTGCCCCACAGCAGGCTGGCCAGGTACGCGCTGCTGTCGGTGAGGCGGGCTACCAGCTCATTCATTGGGGCGCAGAATCAGGGTGTCCCCGCGCTGGGTGAATTCGACGTGTTTGAGGACGCTCATGCCCAGCAGGATTTCCATGTCGCGCATGCCGGGGTTGATGCTGGCCGGTACGTTGCGTATGACCATTGGTCCGATGGCGACGCTGTCGATGGTGGTCCGGTAGGCGGTCACCACCCCGTTGGCGGTCTGGTACTGCACCGGTTCACCGCGTTTCAGCCCCAGTTCCCGGGCAAGTTCGGCAGGAATGGCGACATCACTGGCGCCGGTGTCCAGCATGAACTCCACGCTGCGCCCGTTTACGGTCCCGGTGGTTACATAGTGGCCGAAGCGGTTGCGCTTCAGTATCACCTCGGGGATGCCGGCCGCATCGATGCGGCTGTAGACGGACTGGTTGGGGTTACGCTGTTTTTCGAGTTTGTTGTTGAAGAACAGGGTCAGCAGTCCCAGTGCGACGATCCATGCTGCGAAGGTCATGCCCCTGCCCATCCGGCTTGTATTATGCTTGTTGGAATCGGCCATGGACCGATTGTAAACCAGGTAAGGGGGGTTGTGGTCAATAAACCAGCCGCAGGCCGGCAAATATGTGACGTTTGTCGGCGAGAAAGAAGTTCCTGAAACTGGGGCGTTTTATCGCTGGTCGGGTGTGCAGGCTGCCGCCGCGCAGGCTGAAATGCCGGCCATCCAGCCAGGGCAGGGAGTACTCGTCATAGGGGAAAGGAGTGAAACCCTCGTAGGCGTGGAACGGGTTGCTGCACCATTCCCAGACCCGGCCGGTCTGTTCCAGCAGGCCGATCCGGCAGGCGGCTTCCCACTGGTACTCGTGGGGCAGGCGTGCGTTTGCCCAGCGCGCAAAGGCCTGCGCCTCGTGGTGGCTGAGGCCGGATACCGGTTCACGCTCTGCCAGGTCGTAGCTCCCCTTCATCCCGACCGCGTACCAGCCACCGTTCTCCTGGCGCCAGTGGTCGGGGGAGGTAATCCCGTGTGCCTGTTGCCAGCGCCAGCCTTCGTCGTCCCACAGTTCCGGACGCCGGTAGCCACCATCTTCCATAAAGGCGAGATACTCGCTGTTACTGACCGGTGTTCTGCTGATCGAGAAGGGGCCGAGATCAGCCTGCTGGGGCGGTAGTTCGTTATCGCAGGCGACGGGTCTCTGGCCACCGATGCGGTAGTGGCCCGCCGGAATGTCCGCCAGTTCGGGCTGCAAAACACTTGCCTGCAATGGCTGGTGCGGCGTATCGGGTACGCCGTGCTCGTGCAGTGCTTTCTGGTTCAGGATCATCAGCATGGTTTCATAATGCTGGCTGTTGTGCTGGATGAGGAAATGGATGAGGTAGTCGTCTTCGAGCAGTGTGTGTTGCTGCCACTGCGGACGCAGCTTGCGCAGGTAGTGAAGATTGAAGGCCTGCAGCTCGGTCGCCCAGGCCAGCAGTGCCGGCTGCGGAGGCAGGCGTTTGCCGCGCTCGGGTTTGGGGGTGCGGGGCGGGGTATACAGATCAGCGATGGGACTGGTCACACTGTCATCGCCACGCAGCTTTTCGTGCAGCCACAGGCATTCGGTGTAGATGCAGTGTCCCAGGTGCCAGCCCAGTGGACTCAGGTCCGGATGGTACTGGCTGCGGAAGGTCGCCGGATCGGCATCCTCCGCCAGCGCCACCAGCAGGGCCTGTGCATGGCCCAGTTCAGTAATCAGTGCATCCGTGCTCACAAGGACAGCAGTTCCGGGGGTTCCTCGGGGTCGAGTATCAGTATATGGTGTTCCGGCACCGCCTGCCAGAACCCGGATTCCGTCAGTCGTTCCGATGCGATCAGCTGGGCATCCGGAAAGGCTTCGTCGTCCACGGTGTAGTACAGCGTGGGCGGGTCGTCGGCCAGTGCATGCCGCACCGCGTACAGGCGTTCCCCGTCACTGACCACGATGTTCAACAGGCAGCGGCAGCCCTGTGCCCAGTGCTCGATACGCTTCATCAACCCCTTCAGGGCGGCTTCCATGGACAGGTCGGGATCGTCCGCCAGCAACTGGCGCAGCGCGGCAAACAGGTACTCGGATTCGGTATTCCCGCGGATGGCTGGCAGGTAGCGGGGGTCCAGGTCGGCCACCAGCCGCGGCCGGACCTGGCTATGGAAGTGATCGATCAGCCCGTTGTGGTCAAACAGGAATTCGTTGTCGACGAACGGCTGGGTATTGGCGTGGTTGACCGGGTTGCCCTCGGTTGCACTGCGCACGCTGGCCAGCCACAGGTTGCTGGCCAGCGTGCGGGCGAGGTGGGGCAGGTTGGGGTCGTTCCAGATAGGTGCCGGGTTTACGTATACGGCAGGCTGTCGTTCGGCGTCGTACCAGGCAAATCCGTAACCATCGGCGTTCAGCCGTGCGTAGCGCAGTTCCTGCGGCGCCCAGCCCTGCACCTGCAGGCTGTGCGGCGGGTCCAGCAAAAAGGCACCAAGTGATACAGGTGCCCCGAGGTAAGCGGCTATTCGGCACATGTTGCAGTCGTTCCTGTGTTGCCCGGCCGGCTGGAATGGTAGCCTGTGGCCGGTGCCCGGGCCATCACCGCAGGCATCGGGCGGTTTTCATTGCCGTTGTCACACTATTGTAACATTGCTGGGGTGTACTGCTGTATCGAATGATGGCCGGACAAATGACCAAGTGGGCAGCATGACCCGTATCCTGGTAGTGGAAGACGAACCCGCAATCCGTGACATGATCGGATTTGCACTGAAACAGGCGGGTTTCCAGTATGATGAATCAGAAGATGCCGAGCAGGCGCTGGCGGCCGTGGCCTCCGGCCCGCCGGACCTGGTATTGCTGGACTGGATGCTGCCCGGCATGAGCGGGGCCGACCTGGTGCGCCGCCTGCGCGGTGAGGAGATCACCGCCGGCCTGCCCATCATCATGCTCACTGCGCGAGTGGGAGAAAATGACCGGGTGCATGGCCTGGAGCTGGGTGCCGACGACTATGTAACCAAGCCATTCTCGCCGCGCGAGCTGATCGCGCGTATCAATGCGGTATTGCGTCGCAGCGTGGCGGTCGCGGGCGAACAGCCGATCGAGTTTGACGGCTTGTGCCTGGACCCGGTGGGACATCGCGTGCGGACCGATGGCGAGACACTCGCCCTGGCGCCCACCGAGTTCCGCCTGCTGCATTTTTTCATGAGCCACCCGGACCGGGTGTACAGTCGGGAGCAATTGCTGGATCGTGTCTGGGGACGTGGCGTATTCGTGGAAGAGCGCACGGTTGATGTCCATATTCGGCGCTTGCGCAAGGCGCTTGCCGGCCGCGGCTACGACCGCTTTATCCAGACCGTGCGTGGCACCGGTTACCGGTTCTCGACCGGCAACTGAAAGAGAGCCGGACCCTGGTGATGGTATGGACAGAGCACGGGTGTGACTAATCCCTGGCAGAAAGAACTGTGGCGTATCGCGGGCCTGGTCGTGGCCGGACTGGTACTGGGACTGTTGCTGGGAAACGCGCTCCTGGCCCTGTTGCTGGTCACGCTCGGCTACCTGGGCTGGCACCTGTACAACGTACACCGGCTGATCTGCTGGCTGCGGGAAGGCCGGAAATTCCGGCCGCCGGAAGCGAGTGGTATCTGGGACGACGCATTCGAACACATCTACCGGCTGCAGCAACGCAACCGCAAGCGCAAGCGCGAACTGCGGCGCATGCTCAAACGCTTTCACAAGATTACGGTTGCGCTGCCCGATGCGACGGTGGAGTTGCGCCCGGGCAGCGAGCAGATCGAGTGGTGGAACAACGCGGCGGCCAGGTACCTGGGTTTTGAATACCCGCGCGACAGCGGTCAGCGTATCAGCAACCTGCTGCGCTCCCCGGTGTTCGTGGACTACCTGCACGGCCGGGATTATGACCAGGCCGTGGAAATTCCTTCTCCTGTCGACGAGCGTATCACCCTGCGTATTCGCGTAATTCCCTATTCGGGTGACCGGCGTCTGGTCGTGGCCCGCGATATGACCCGCATGCAGCAGCTGGAGCGCATGCGGCAGGATTTTGTGGCCAATGTTTCGCACGAAATGCGTACCCCGCTGACGGTCATATCCGGTTACCTGGAAACCCTGGCGGATGCGCAGGGTTGCGCGGGCGAGTTCGCCGACCAGCTGAACAGCATGCGGCAGCAGGCCGAACGCATGAACCGCATCGTCGATGACTTGATGCTGTTGTCCAGGCTGGAGAATGAGACCGGCCGGCCCGACCCGCAGGCGGTGCCGGTGGCTGCGATGATCGATGCTATCGCGGACCAGGCGCGGGAACTCAGCGCTGACGCCGGCCATGTTATCTCACTGGACGTGGATGCCGGCCTGTGTGTCAGGGGGGCTGAATCCGAGTTGTACAGTGCCTTCTCCAACCTGGTGTTCAACGCGGTGCGTTACACGCCGGCACAGGGTCACGTCACCCTGCGCTGGCATCTCGATGGTGATACACCTGTCTTTTCGGTGGAGGACTCCGGGGTGGGCATTGCGGCGCACCATATTCCGCGCCTGACTGAACGGTTTTACCGCATCGATACCGGTCGTTCGCGCGCGACCGGTGGCACCGGGCTGGGGCTGGCCATCGTCAAGCATGTGTTACTGCGTCATGAGGCGGAGCTGGAAATCGACAGCGAACCGGGCAGGGGAAGCTGTTTCCGTTGCCGTTTCCCGGCCCGCAGTCACGTCGAGTGCGGTCACTAGCCCGCATTTCCCACCGGGTTCCGTAACGAGGCGGTGGCAGGTCGTGTGATAAGCGGCGTTCGCGACCGAGGGCCGCGCAGGCATAGTCGACACTATGTCGAGCAGCCCGACC
>JALSRZ010000068.1 GCA_026984515.1 Thiohalobacter sp.
CCAAACAGCGCTGGCCCGGCAAAGCGGGGATTTCATCCTGCGGCGGGCGGACGGCCTGTACGCCTACCAGCTCGCGGTGGTGATCGACGACGCGGCACAGGGCATCACGGATGTCGTGCGCGGCGCAGACCTGCTCGATTGCACCGCCCGGCAAATCGCGCTGCAACGGGCGCTCGGCTACCCTACGCCGCGCTACCTGCACCTGCCCGTGGTGGTCAACGACCAGGGCCTCAAACTGGGCAAGCAGGCCCGTTCCCCGGCAGTCGACAAGAGTCACGTGGTAGCCACCTTGTGTATGGTACTCGAAGCCCTCGGACAATCCCTCCCGGACGGCGCAGGCGAATCCACACTGGAGGATTTCTGGCCACTCGCAACCACCACCTGGAGGGCAAAACAGATCCCGCGGGTACGAACCGTCCGTGAACGTTGATACCGCTTTCCGAAACTCCGTACAATGCACCCCAAGCCAATCATCAAACCCGCCATCCCAGGAGTCATTCAATGTCCCAGGAAAAGGTCTACCCGGTTCCGGCAGATTTTGCCGCCAATGCCCATATCAACAATGCCCGCTACCAGGAGATGTACCGGCGCTCGGTAGACGAAACCGAAGCCTTCTGGGCGGAACAGGCGGAACAGTTCGTCAGCTGGTACCAACCGTGGGACAAGGTACTGGAGTGGGACTTCCACGCAGGGAGCATCCGCTGGTTCGAAGGCGCCGAACTGAACGTCAGCTATAACTGCGTGGACCGTCACCTGGAGAAGCGCGCAGACCAGACGGCCATTATCTGGGAAGGTGATAACCCCGAGGAAGACAAAAAGATCAGTTACCGCGAGCTGCACGCGGAAGTCTGCACCTTCGCCAACGTACTGAAAGCCCGTGGCGTTAAAAAAGGCGACCGGGTCTGTATCTATATGCCCATGATTCCCGAAGCCGCCTACGCCATGCTGGCCTGCACACGCATCGGTGCCGTGCACTCGGTGGTGTTCGGCGGTTTCTCCCCGGAATCCATCAAGGACCGCATCCTCGATTCCGACTGCCGGGTAGTGATTACCGCGGATGAGAGCGTGCGCGGCGGCAAGGCCGTGCCACTCAAGGCCAATACGGACAAGGCACTCGTCTCCTGCCCTGACGTACACACGGTACTGGTCGTCCGTCGAACCGGCGGCGATATCGACTGGCACCCGCAACGGGATGTCTGGTTGCACGAAATTGCCGCTGGCGTGGACAGCGACTGTGAACCGGAACGCATGGGCGCCGAAGATCCCCTGTTCATTCTCTACACCTCCGGCTCCACCGGGAAACCGAAAGGCGTATTGCATACCACGGGTGGTTACCTGCTGTACGCCGCCATGACACACAAGTACGTGTTCGACTACCAGGATGGCGAACACTACTGGTGCACTGCTGATATCGGCTGGATTACCGGGCACACCTATATCCTGTACGGCCCGCTCACCAACGGTGCCACCACCCTGATGTTCGAAGGCATCCCCACCTACCCGGACGCATCACGCTTCTGGCAGGTATGCGACAAGCACCAGGTCAGCACCTTCTATACCGCCCCGACAGCCATTCGCGCCCTGATGCGCGAAGGCAACGGCCCGGTGGAAAAAACCTCGCGCAGTTCGCTGCGCCTGCTGGGTACGGTAGGCGAACCGATCAACCCGGAAGCCTGGGAATGGTACTACCAGGTCGTCGGCGGGCAGCGTTGTCCCATTGTCGATACCTGGTGGCAAACAGAAACAGGCGGTCACATGATCACCCCGCTGCCCGGCGCCACGCCCCTGAAGCCGGGTTCGGCCACCCTGCCTTTCTTCGGCATCGTTCCAGCACTGGTCGACAGTGAAGGACAGGTGCTGGAAGGTGAAGCCGAGGGCAACCTGGTCATCACCCGTCCCTGGCCGGGGCAGATGCGTACTGTGTACGGTGATCACCAGCGCTTTCGGGACACCTATTTTTCCACCTATCCGGGCATGTACTTCACCGGCGACGGGGCACGCCGCGACAGTGACGGCTACTACTGGATTACAGGCCGGGTCGATGACGTGCTCAATGTCTCGGGACACCGGCTGGGCACGGCAGAACTGGAAAGCGCCCTGGTACTGCACAGGGATGTCGCTGAAGCCGCAGTGGTCGGTTACCCGCACGACATCAAGGGTCAGGGTATCTACGCCTATGTGACACTGGTGAAAGGCGTGGACCACAGCGACGCGTTGAAAAAAGAACTGGTGAAGCTGGTGCGCGACGAGATCGGCCCCATCGCCACCATCGACGTCATCCAGTGGGCGCCCGGGCTGCCGAAAACACGCTCCGGTAAAATCATGCGCCGCATCCTGCGCAAGATCGCGGCCAATGAAGTCGACAGCCTGGGAGATACCTCGACCCTGGCCGACCCGGCCGTGGTAGACGACCTGACCAAAAACCGGGAGCACCAGTGAAAGGCGTCGGGTATTGCCGCACCTGAGTGAAACGCGTTAACCGCCCGTTCAAACCGGCCTGGTGGCTGCCGGGAGCGCATCTGCAGACACTGTATCCACACGTCTTCCGCCGGCGTCGGCCGCCGCCGCTGCGGCGTGAGCGCATCGAACTGGATGACGGGGATTTCATCGACCTGGACTGGGCGCCGGATCGCGAAGGTCCACTGGTTCTCCTGCTGCACGGACTCGAAGGTTCGGTACGCTCGCACTATGCCGCGGGCCTGATGAATACGCTGGGCAGGCATCACTACCAGTCGCTGGTGCTTAACTTCCGTGGCTGCAGCGGCGCACCCAACCGCCTCGCGCGCAGTTATCATTCGGGCGAGACCGGTGACCTGGCCACCGTCGTACAACTTCTGCAGCGACGCAACCCGCAACGCATCCTCCATGTGGTTGGCGTTTCACTGGGCGGCAACGTGCTGTTGAAATGGCTGGGGGAAAACCCCGGCCAGACGCAGGTACACAGTGCGGTTGCGATCTCCGTGCCGTTTCGCCTGAACAGTGCGGCACGGCGGCTGGAACACGGGTTTTCACGTTTTTACCAGGCCTACCTGCTGCGCAAACTGCGCGCTTCGACGCGCGACAAGGCGCGGCGACTGACCCTGCCCATCGATACCGATGAACTCCACCGGCTGAAGACCTTTCGGCAGTTTGATGACCGCGTAACTGCACCGCTGCACGGCTTTCGTGATGTGGATGATTACTATGCGCGCTGCAGCAGCCGTGCTTTTATCCCGCATATCAAAACCCCTACCCTGATACTGCATGCACTGGATGATCCCTTCATGACCGCGGACGCCGTACCGACAGCGGGTGAAACCGGGCCCGGTGTGCACCTGGAGGTCAGCCGCCACGGGGGGCATGTCGGATTCGTAAGCGGGCGCCTGCCCTGGAAACCGGAATACTGGCTCGACGAACAGGTTTGCCGCTGGCTTGACACGGTTGCCGGGTCGGCATACTGACACCAGGCATGCACCATCTGCGTGCAACTTCACTATTACCTAATATAGTAATGCGGCATCCAGGCTGCACGGGCAACGGCGTCACCGGCTGGCGCTGAGCAATCCGCGACTGCTTTCCCGCGCCAGTCAGCGGGTAACACATCCCCTTGTTTCCTTTTTATTTTATACACCCACAAAACAAATCACAGGGTTTTACGGACAATTTTCAGCCCCGATTGCCCGCGGGTCGCTCAAGCCCGACACCCCACGGCCGATACCTCGATCTGACTATTTCGTCAATACATTGGCGCGTATTGCTCAGGCTGATTCACCGGATACAGGCCGTACCGGCAGCCATCATCTGGATGACATTGTTAGGACTACATAACCCATGACGCTATCTACTCTGTTCAAAACCTCCCTGCTGAGTTTCGCCCTGCTGTCAGGAACAGCCGCTGCAGACGAAGCCGATATCTACTCCATTCACTTTTCCGAGGATGGCAAACACCTGATTACCGGTGGTGCGGGTGGTTTCACCCTGGCGGAAAAGGTAAAGCACTCCGGCGGTATCAAAATCTGGAACAGCGAAACCGGCAAGCTGGTTGCAGCCATGGGACAGCGCGATGACCTGGACAACATTTTCGGTGCACAGTATGGCCGGGTAGGCAACCGGCGCTGGGGCATCAGTAACTTCAAGGACGTGGTGCTGACGGGATCCTACCCGGATGGCAAGGTACTGCTGCTACCAAGCTCCCTGGGACGCATGGTCGACAATGACCACGTACAGCTGCCTGACTTCATCGGCGCTTACATGGACTTCAGCGACAAGCATGCCGCCCGCATCGAACTGTCACAGCTGACCAAAAACAAGGGCGACTGTGATCCGAAAACCGGTTTCTACGACTACGTCGGCCCGATTGTGCCATCCAATAACCGTAAATTCGCAGCCATTGTGGTCAACACCTGCAAGGTAACCGCCATGAAAGGCGATCAGCCGGTGAATTTCGAGTACCGCTCTGACCTGCACATCATGGACCTGGAGAAATTCAGAATCGTACGCTCGATCCCGCGCCTGGACGCAGGCGTATACGCCCTGGGTATTACCGACGACGGCAAGCGCGTCGGTTTTGTGGGACGGGACCAGTTCGCGGTCCTTGACCTGGATACCGACCAGCGTCACGTGGTAGAAACCTACCAGGACAGCCAATTCATGATCCCGCGCCAGTTCAGCACACTGCAGTTCAGCAAGGATGGCAGCAAGCTGATCTCCCTGCGTAACATCTATGACATCGAGACCGGTACCGAGCAGCCGCTGAAATGGGCTGAAGGCGGCGCGAAAAAGCCACACCGCATTTCCAGTGTAAAGGTTGCACCCGACCTGAGTTATTTTGCCATTGTCATGCCCAAGCGTTCGCTGGTCATGTTTGGTGATGACGGCCTGCCGCATTCCTATGGAAAGGCGGACAAGGTGATCCTGCTGGATACCAAATCCGGTGAACGCACCGAACTGGAAATCACCAAATCGATGACCGAGGGCAAGCGCTGTGTTACCGATATTTCCCCGGACAGCAAGCGTGTTGCGGTCGGTTGCAAAGGCGGCCTGCTGCGCGTCTACAATGCCAGTACCGGCAAGTTGCTGTGGGACAAGCACAACATCGGCAAGGCAGAAGACAACGGCCTGATGAACGTACGCTACGACGCAACGGATGAAGTGCTGGCGCTGCTGGCTGACGCCACTGTCTACTGAGTTGTATCGACACCCGCAGTGCGGGGATAACAAAAAAGGGGCTGCAAAGCCCCTTTTTTGTTTCCGACTGTATGCAGTCAATCAGGTCACGCCCCATGGAACCTATGACGTGGATTGCTGATGAAGCAGAGGCTCCCTGGCCCGCATTTCTCACCGACTTCCTGCTGCGGCGGCGTCATGCCGCGCACTAAGCGGCGTTCACTCGGTCGGGCTGCTCGACATAGTGTCGACTATGCCTGCGCGGCCCTCGGTCGCGAACGCCGCTGATCACACGACCTGCCACCGCCTCGCTACGGAACCCGGTGAGAAATCCGGGCTAGTTCTCACCCACCGCTTTCATACTCAGGCGGATGCGACCCTGCTTGTCCACTTCCAGCACCTTGACCTTGATGGTATCGCCTTCAGAAAGCTTGTCGCTGACTTTCTCCACGCGTTCATCACTGATCTGCGAAATATGCACCAGGCCATCCTTGCCAGGCAGGATGGTCACGAAAGCACCGAAATCCATCAGCTTGGCAACCTTGCCTTCGTAGACGCTGCCCACTTCGACATCGGCCGTCAGCTGCTCGACCCGGCGGCGGCACTCTTCACCCGCGGCCTGATCGACAGAAGCAATCTTGACCATCCCGCTGTCGTCGATATCGATGCTGGCCCCGGTCTCTTCCGTCAGTGCACGGATGGTCGCCCCACCCTTTCCGATCACGTCGCGGATACGGTCCGGGTTGATTCTCATGGTGATATAACGCGGCGCGTACTCGGACATTTCTTCCTTTGGCGCACTGATCACCTTGTTCATTTCCCCGAGGATATGAATACGCGCGTCGTGGGCCTGCGCCAGCGCCTTTTCCATGATCTCGTTGGTAATGCCGTCGATCTTGATATCCATCTGCAGGGCATTGACCCCTTTTTCGGTGCCGGCCACCTTGAAGTCCATATCGCCGAGGTGATCCTCGTCACCCATGATATCGGTCAGCACCGCGTACTGGTCCCCTTCCTTGATCAGGCCCATGGCCACGCCGGCTACCGGCGCGCTCAGCGGCACACCCGCGTCCATCATCGACAGGCTGCTGCCACAGACACTGGCCATGGAACTGGAACCGTTGGACTCGGTAATCTCGGATACCACGCGGATCGTGTAGGGATACTCCTCCGGGTCCGGCATGACGGCCAGCACACCACGCTTGGCGAGACGACCGTGACCGATTTCGCGGCGCTTGGGACTGCCCACGCGACCGGTTTCACCCACGCAGTAGGGGGGAAAGTTGTAATGCAGCATGAACTTCTCGCGGTACGAACCCTGCAGCGCATCGATGATCTGCGCATCACGTTCGGTACCCAGCGTGGTCACCACCAGCGCCTGCGTTTCACCGCGCGTGAACAGCGCGGAACCGTGGGTGCGCGGCAGCACGCCGGTACGTACGGTTATCGGGCGCACGGTCTTTGTATCGCGACCGTCGATACGGGGATTGCCCTCGATAATACGGCTGCGCACGATTTTCTTTTCCAGTTTTTCCATGGCACCGCGCACGTCTTCCTCGCTGTAGCCGTCTTCTTCGTCACTCACCAGCTTTTCGATAATGGCTGTGCGAATGGTACCCAGGCGGTCATAGCGTTCCTGCTTGTCAGCAATCTGGTAGGCCTCGCCAAAATCCGCGGCACCCGCATCGGCCACGGCCTTCTCCAGCGCCTCGTTGGCCGGGGGTGCCTGCCACTCCCAGGCCGGTGTATTGACTTCGGCCGCCAGCTCGCTGATGGCCTGAATAGCCACCTGCATCTGTTCGTGCCCGTAGACCACCGAACCCAGCATGACATCTTCCGGCAACTCCTTTGCTTCAGACTCGACCATCAGTACGGCTTTGGAAGTACCGGCAACCACCAGGTCCAGGCCGGATTCCTTCACCTGGCTGCGGTCCGGGTTCAGCACGTATTCGCCGTTGATATAACCGACACGGGCTGCGCCGACCGGGCCGCTGAACGGCAGACCGGAGATGGAACAGGCCGCCGACGCGCCCAGCAGTGCCGGAATATCCGGGTCGATCTCCGCATCCAGCGACATTACCGTGGCGATGATCTGCACTTCATTGGTGAAACCTTTCGGGAACAACGGGCGGATCGGGCGATCGATCAGGCGACACAACAGGGTTTCGTTTTCACTCGGCCGCCCTTCGCGGCGAAAAAAACCGCCGGGTATGGAACCGGCGGCATAGGTGCGTTCCTGGTAATCGACGGTGAGCGGGAAAAAGTCCCGGTCCGAACCACGCTTCAGGCCGACCACGGTGACAAACACCTGGGTATCGCCCATGCTGACCATCACGGCCCCTGATGCCTGGCGGGCAATTTCACCGGTTTCGAACGTAACTGTATGACTACCGTACTGGAACGATTTCTTGATGGGGTTCACTGGTTATTCCTTACCGCTGACTATAGGCGCGGTTAAATTTGGTAAATGAATCGTGCTCGATTTCAGCGACGCAGGCCGAGGCGGCCGATCAGCTCCTGGTAACGCCCGATGTCCTTGCTCTTGAGATAATCGAGCAACTTGCGGCGCGAGCTGACCATGCGCAACAGTCCCTGCCGGGAATGGTGATCGTGTTTATGTTCCTGGAAATGCGGCGTCAGCTCCTGGATATTGGCAGAGAGCAGCGCAACCTGCACTTCGGGTGAACCGGTGTCGCCGGGGGAGCGCTGGTAATCGCTCACGATCTTTTGTTTCTGTTCGGTTGATAAAGCCATACTGGTTAACTCCGGAAATCGTTCCAAAAAAGATTTCATCCAGCGAACAGGCCAGACGAAAGCGGGGTATTTTAACCGCGTAACCCCCTGTTCTCAATAGCCCGGCGGGGGAAATACACCATACGGCCCCGGTATCGCCTCAGGCGCTCTTCATGAGACGCCGGGGCGCCACCCGGCCGTCGTCGAGTATTTCACCCATTCCGAGAAAATTACGGTTCCCCTCGTACAGGCGAACCCAGCCACTGGTGGGGGCGTGCGGCACCAGCACCGGCTGGCCCTGTTGCAGGTAAAAAGCGGCGTCGCTGGATAAATCCACGTCCGGCCATTGACTTAGCGCTGACTCAATGGGCAGCAGCAGCTGGTCCATGGCGGGCATATCGTTTTCCTTCAGCTGTTGCAGCTGCTCCAGCGTCACCAGGTCGGTGTCGCCATAGGGGCCGACCATGCTGCGCCGCAAGGCGGAAACGTGAGCGCCACAGCCCAGCTTTTCGCCGATATCCTCGGCCAGGGTGCGGACATAGGTACCCTTGGAGCAATGTACGTCGATGTCGATCCAGTCATCACCCTGCCCGGTCAGTGACAGTTCGTAGATATCGACCGGTCGCGGTGCCCGCTCCACTTCCACACCCTGGCGCGCCAGCTTGTACAGCCGCTGGCCCTGGTGCTTGAGTGCCGAATACATGGGCGGGATCTGTTCAATATGGCCGCGGAAGGCAGCGAGGACGGTTTCCAGCTGCGTCGCGCTCCAGGGCAGTACCGGCCGGGTTTCCACCACTTCACCCTCGGCATCACCGGTCGTGGTACGCACCCCCAGCTGGCAGCGCACCTGGTAGCGCTTGTCGGCATCCAGCAGAAAGGCGGATACCTTGGTCGCCTCGCCCATACAGATGGGCAGCACGCCGGAAGCGAGCGGATCCAGGCTGCCGGTATGCCCGGCCTTTTTTGCATAGTACAGGCGCTTGACCTGTTGCAGTGCATCGTTGGAGGTGATGCCGGACGGCTTGTCCAGCAGCAGTATCCCGTTGACGTCTCTACCCCTGACCCGGCGTCGTCCCATAAAGCGTTTCTACCTCAGTTATCCGAATCGGTATCATCGTCGCTGTGCCGGTCGGCACGCACGGCGGAATCGATCAGAGCGCTCAGCCGGGCACCCTGCTGCAGCGAATGATCCTGTTTGAAATGCAGCTGGGGCACGTGGCGCAGCGCCAGCTGCTGTCCCAGCAGGCGGCGCAGGAACCCGGCCGCGCCCTGCAGCACCTGCCGGGATATCTCCGGATCCTGTTCTTCGCCAGAAGTCGACAGCGTGGAGAAAAAGACCCGGGCATGTGACAGGTCGCGTGAAACCTCGACACCCGAAATACTCACCATGCCGATGCGCGGGTCGTCAATTTCGTCGCGGATGAGGGCTGCCAGTTCACGCTGCAGCTGTTCACCGACACGGCGGGTTCTGGGAAAGTCTCTGGGCATAACAGCAGGAAACAGGCAGGGGGATCACTCCACCGTACGTGCTGTTTCCACCCGCTCAAAGACTTCGATCTGGTCGCCGGCCTTGACGTCGTTGTAGTTCTTCACGCCAATACCGCACTCCATGCCGCTGCGCACCTCGTTAACATCATCCTTGAAGCGGCGCAGGGATTCCAGTTCGCCTTCGTAGATGACCACGTTGTCGCGCAGCACGCGGATCGGTGCGCTGCGGCGCACCACGCCTTCAGTCACCATGCAACCCGCAATCGCGCCGATCTTGGGCGCCCGGAATACATCGCGCACCTCGGCAATCCCGATGACCTCTTCGCTGACGTGCGGTGACAGCATGCCGGACACGGCTGACTTCACCTGGTCGATGGCTTCATAGATCACGCTGAAGTAATGCAGGTCGACATCGTGCTCCTCGATCACACTGCGCGCGGTAGCGTCTGCGCGCACGTTGAAGCCGATCAGGATGGCGTTGGAAGCCACTGCAAGGTTGGCGTCGGTCTCATTGATGCCGCCCACTCCGGAAGAAACGATCTTGACCGTTACCTCATCGGTAACAATATTGGTCAGCGCTTCGCGCAGTGCCTCGACACTGCCCTGAACATCCGCTTTCAGGACGATATTCAGGTTGGTCTGCTCACCCTTGCCCAGGTTGGCAAACATGTCCTCCAGTTTGGACTGCTGCTGTTTGGCCAGCTTGATCTCGCGCTGTTTCTGGTGCCGGAATTCAGCCAGCTCACGCGCACGGCGTTCATCATTAATCACCAGCGCATCCTCGCCCGCACCCGGTGTGCCGGACAGGCCCAGCACCACCGCCGGCATGGACGGGCCGGCAGTTTCTATCGCCTGGCCGGACTCGTCGAACATCGCGCGCACACGCCCCATCTCCTGTCCCGCGATCAGCGTGTCACCCTTGCGCAGTACACCATTCTGCACCAGTACCGTCGCTACCGGGCCGCGGCCCTTGTCCAGGGTGGATTCGATCACGATGCCGCGGGCCGGGCAGTCCTCGACGGCGCTCAGTTCCAGCAACTCCGCCTGCAGCAGGATAGCGTCCAGCAACGCATCGATACCCTGCCCGGTTTTCGCCGATACTTCAATAAACTGTACGTCGCCACCCCAGTCTTCCGGGATCACTTCATGCTGCGCCAGCTCGGTCTTGACACGTTCGGGATCCGCTTCCGGCTTGTCGATCTTGTTCACGGCCACCACGATGGGCACCCCGGCCGCCTTGCTGTGCTGGATCGCTTCGATGGTCTGTGGCTTGACACCGTCATCCGCGGCAACGACCAGGATCACAATATCCGTCACTTTGGCGCCGCGGGCGCGCATGGCGGTAAACGCAGCATGGCCCGGTGTATCCAGGAAACTCACCGTGCCCTTCGTCGTTTCCACGTGATAGGCACCGATATGCTGGGTGATGCCACCCGCTTCGCCCGCCGCAACGCGGGTGCTGCGGATATAGTCCAGCAGGGATGTCTTGCCGTGATCGACGTGACCCATGATGGTAACCACGGGCGGACGCGGCACCTTTTCACCACTGACTTCCTGCTCGGACAGTTTTTCGATCTCTTCTTCCAGGTCATTGTCCGATACCGGCCTGGCAATATGCCCCAGCTCTTCCACCAGCAGCGTGGCCGTATCCCGGTCCAGGCTCTGGTTGATGGTGGCCATGACCCCCATTTTCATCAGCGACTTGACCAGCTCGACGCCCTTGATCGACATTTTCTGTGCCAGTTCGGAAACCGTGATCGCTTCCGGGATCTCGACTTCGCGTACCACCGGCTCGGTCGGCATCTCGAAGCCATGCTCACCCGAAGGCGTAATGGAAACTCCGCCGCGCTGGGCGCGCTTTTTCTTGCGGCGGCCACCCTTGCCCTTGGCGACATGCAGTTCCTTGCGACCATAGCGGGTCTGGCTGTCGCCACCGCCTTCGTGCCGCTTGCCGCGGCCACGTTCCTGCTCGGTCTTCTGCTGCTGAGCCTCCTGGGCAGCGCGTGCCTGCGCCAGTGCTTCCTGGTCAGTTTTCTTGCGTTCTTCCTCAGCCTGGCGGCTGGCTTCCTGTTCCTTGCGCTGTTTGAGCGCCTCGATACGCTTGCTTTCTTCCTCTGCCTTGCGCGCAGCTTCTTCCTCGGCGCGTTTCAGGGCATCCTTTTCCGCCTGCAGTTTGGCCTGGCGCTCGGCGAGCAGCCTGGCTTTTTCATCGGCCTCCTGCTTCAGCCGGTCCTGCTCTTCCGCAACCAGGTCGGCGCGCTTGACGTAGGTGCGTTTCTTGCGCACTTCCACGCTGACGGTTTTGGCCGTACCGCCGCGTGCCGACTTGGTACGCAGCTCGGTGTGCGAACGGCGCTGCAAGGTCACTTTCTTGGGCTGTGCGATCGTCGTCCCGTCGGCACCAGCTGCTTTGCCATGGCTTTTGCGCAGATAGCTCAGCAGCTGCATTTTCTCCTGGTCCGATATGGTATCGTCCGCACCGGCTATCGACAGGCCGGCTTCACCCAGTTGCGCCAGCAGGCGATCAACGGGCAGACCCACCACGTCTGCGAACTGTCGTATGGTTACATCAGTCATCTAGCGTGTCTCCTCGACGTTCAGCCGTGTTCCTCGTCGGCAAACCAGGGCGCGCGTGCCGTCATGATCAGCTTGCCGGCGCGCTCTTCGTCCATACCATCGATATCCATCAGGTCATCCACGGCCTGTTCGGCCAGGTCTTCCATGGTAACAATCTCTTTGTCCGCCAGGGTAAAGGCCAGGTCTTCATCCATGCCTTCCATTTCCAGCAGGTCCTGTGCGGGTTGTCCACGGCCTTCTTCCCTGGCAATGGCGCGCGTCAACAGCACATCGCGCGCGCGACCGCGCAGTTCCTCGACCATGTCTTCCTCGAATTCCTCGATCTGTAACAGCTCGCTGGTCGGCACATAGGCGATTTCCTCCACCGTGGAGAAGCCTTCCTGCGCCAGGATGACGGCCACTTCCTCGTCGACGTCCAGGTCTTCCATGAACAGTTTCTGCAGTTTCTGTATTTCCTCTTCGGTTTTTTCCGCCGCCTGCGCCTCGTCCATCACGTTCAGTTCCCAGCCGGTCAGCTGACTGGCCAGGCGCACGTTCTGGCCGCCGCGGCCAATCGCCTGCGACAACTGCTCGGTGGCGACCGCCACATCCATGCTGTGCTTTTCCTCATCGACCACGATGGATACCACTTCGGCCGGCGACATGGCGTTGATGACAAACTGGGCGGGATTCTCATCCCACAGGATAATGTCGACACGCTCGCCCGCCAGCTCGGTGGATACCGTCTGTACCCGGGAACCACGCATGCCGACGCAGGCACCGACCGGGTCGATGCGCGGGTCGTTGGAACTGACCGCGATCTTGGCGCGCAGACCCGGGTCACGCGCAGCGCCGAGAATCTCGATCAGGTCCTGGCCGACTTCGGGTACTTCCAGCTTGAACAGCTCGACGAGAAACTCGGGGGCCACGCGGCTGACAAACAGCTGCGGACCGCGCGGTTCGGTGCGCACATCGTGCAGGTAGCCGCGCAGCCGGTCACCGGGACGCACCGCCTCGCGGGGGATCATCTCTTCGCGGTAGATGATGGCCTCGGCGTTACCACCCAGGTCGAGATAGACATTACCGCGCTCCACGCGCTTGACGATGCCGGTCACCAGTTCCCCGATGCGGTCCTGGTAAGCTTCCACTACCTGGGCACGTTCCGCTTCGCGGACTTTCTGTACGATTACCTGCTTGGCGGTCTGCGCACCGATACGGCCGAACTCCACCGACTCCATAGGCTCTTCAATGAACTCGCCAAGCTGGATGTCCGGGTTGATCCTGCGCGCTTCCTCGAGCAGGATCTGCCGCGACGGGAACTGGTAGCCTGCTTCCTCCTCGTCGTCCTCGCCCTCTGTTTCCGGGTTTTCCTCGACCACCTCCCAGCGCCGGAAGGTATCGTACTCGCCGGTTTCACGATCGATCGCCACCCGGACCTCGATATCCTCTTCGTGACGTTTCTTGGTGGCAGACGCAAGCGCCGCTTCAATGGCGCCGAAAATCACATCCTTGCCGACACCTTTTTCATTGGCTACAGCGTCTACAACCAGCAGAATCTCTTTACTCATTACGCACCCTCCGTACGATGCGAACTGTAATCCGGCACCAACCGTGCCTGGTCAATCTCGTCCAGCCCCACCAGCAACTCACCGGCGTCCGTTTTCACGGCCACCCGGTCATCCTTCAACCCGACCAGCGTGCCCCTGAAGCGGCGCTGTCCGTCCATCGGCAGCGACAGGCGCAGGCTGATTTCATGCCCGGCAAAGCGCTCAAAATCCCGCGCCTGGAACAGCGGCCGGTCCAGCCCCGGCGACGACACTTCCAGCGCGTATTCACCGCGGATGGGGTCTTCCACATCCAGCAGGCCGCTGAGCTGGTGACTCACCGCCGTGCAGTCATCGATACCGATCCCGTTTTCGTGATCGATATACACCCGCAGCATGCCGCGTTTGGCACGGATGAATTCCACGCCAACCAGCTCATAGCCCAGTGCTGTCACCGCAGGCTCGATGAGCTTGCGCAATTCGCCTGATTCGCGCGGCATTCGCTTGCACCAAAAACAAAAAATGGGCCGTAGGCCCACTTCAAAACGCGGCATCCGTCAAAAAAATATCGGTGCCGCCTGAAATATCCGCCCATTGTAGCAGATCAATTCCGTTAAAAGTAGTCTCCCCGCGCCACGCCGGTTCCGCCCCCGCCCGGCAGTTTTGCCAATGCATCCAGTGCCGGCTGGATCCGGTCATCGACAAGGTCGATGGCACAGGGTAATTCATCCGGCGCCAGCGCTTCTCCGACCCTGCGCTGTTGCTGCAGCACCTCGAGGGTGGCCTCCGATGCGTCACCACCCCGCTCCGCCCGCGAGCGGACACGACGCTCGATTTCAGGATCCGCCGCGTGACAGGCCAGGATCAGGAACGGTACCCGGCACCGTTGCGCCAGCGCCCTGAACCGATCCCGTTGCCGGCGTTGCAAAAAGGTAGCGTCGACAATCACTGCATAGCCGGCTTCGATGACCGTGGCGGCCAGCTCCTCCAGCCGCCGGTAGGTCTGTTCGGTCCGGTCTGCCGTGTACAGCCCCTGGCCGGGGGCGGAGGCGCTGTGCGCGCCGGCTTCCAGCCCGGCCATGCGTTTGCGTTCGATATCGGAACGCAGCTGCAGCAGGCCGCCGGCTTCGCACAGTTTTGCCGCCAGCGTGGATTTCCCGCTACCGGACACACCGTACGTAATCAGCAGTGCGGGGCGACCGCGCCGAGCGCCCTGCTGCGCCAGTTGCAGGTACTGCAGGTACCCGGCGTGTGCCGCTGCCTGGTCCGCACCGGCCTGCTGTTTGCGCAGCAGGGCGACCTTGGCCCGCACCAGCGCCCGGTACACCAGGTAGTAACGCAACAGGTCCAGGCCTGCATAGTCACCCGTGTGCTGCAGGTAACCGTTCAGAAAACGGAAGGCGTACTGCGGGTAAGCATGGTCGACCAGGTCCATCACCAGGAACGCCACCTCGCTGAACAGGTCGATCCAGCGCAACTCCGGGTTGAACTCGATACAATCGAACAGTGTGACCCTGTTTTCGATCAGGGTGATATTGCCGAGGTGAAGATCGCCATGACACTCGCGGATCGCACCCTGCTGTTTCCTGCGCTGCATCAGGGGCTCGAGCCGGCCGTGTTCGGCCTCTGTCCAGTGCCGCACGGTTTCCAGTTGTTCGATTTCCGCAGCTGCCGTCAGCAATGGCCGAATATGCCGGAAATTTTCACTGACCCAGTGATAGATGCGGTCTGCCCCGCCGTATAGTGTGTCCGCCGGCGCAACCTCCGCGTCGCGGTGAAAATCGGCCACGCGTTCGATCATCTGGTCGATGTGTCCTGTTTCGAGTTTTCCCTGCCCCGCCAGTTCGCTGAGCAGACCACCCTCCGCAAAACGACGCATGTGCACAGCGTATTCCAGCACCGGTCCGTTACCACCGAGGCGCGGAGAACTGGCTGAACCGGTAATGGCGATCACCTCCAGGTAGACCTGTGGCGCAAAGCGGCGATTCAGGCGCAGCTCTTCGTTACAGAAGAAATGCCTTTTTTCCAGGGTAGAGTAATCGAGAAAACCGAAGTTGACCGGCTTTTTGATCTTCCAGGCGAAGTCACCCGAGAGGATGATCCAGGCCGTGTGGGTTTCTATCAGTCGGGTACCAGCAGTGTCGTGTCCGAACGCACCGGTGCGAATCAATGTATCGATGAGTTGACGAGCTGTGTCCATACGTGTTCCAGCGTAACATGCCGAACATCACTGCGGCCCCGTTAACCTGTAAGCAGTACAGATAGAAACTGGCATCAAGTACATTTTGAACGATATGGAGCGACCCTGACATGGCACCGGTACAGCCAGATCAAGACACGCAAAGCAGGCCATCCATGGCTGCTCGGCTGCCCGCGTGATCCGCTAGCCCGAATTTCTCCCCGGGTTCCGTAGCGAGGCGGTGGCAGGTCGTGTGATAAGCGGCGTTCGCGACCGAGGGCCGCGCAGGCATAGTCGACACGATGTCGAGCA
>JALSRZ010000069.1 GCA_026984515.1 Thiohalobacter sp.
GAACAGGTGCAGGAGCGGCTGGAAATACTGCGCCGGGGCGTACCCAACAGCTATGGACCGCAACGTTTCGGCCGCCAGGGCGCGAACCTGGTACAGGCCGAACGCCTGCTGGCCAGGCCAAAAGCCGGCGTGTCGCGCAGCAAGCGCAGTATCTGGCTGTCAGCCGTGCGTTCCGCGTTGTTCAACCGAGTGCTTGCGGCGCGTATCGAGGCAGGCAACTGGGCCGGTGCACTGCCAGGTGATGCCTTCCAGCTGGAAGGCAAGTCTGCCGTGTTTGCGACGACCGCAGTCGATGCGGATATCCAGGCGCGCCTGGCCAGTGGTGATATCCATCCCACCGGTCCGCTGTGCGGCAGTGGCGACACTCTGGTCAGTGCAACGGTAGCTGCACTTGAACAGGCAACACTGGCTCCGTATGGTGACTGGATCAGTGGCCTGGATGCGTTCCACATGAAACACGCGCGCCGTGCGTTACGGGTCATGCCGGGCGAACTGCGCTGGTCGCGGCAGTCCGGTGACCGCTGGTTGCTGGAATTCAGCCTGCCCGCAGGCAGTTATGCCACCAGTCTTTTGCACGAACTGTTCGAGGTGGAAACGGCAGATGAGTGCGGGTGATGCGCTGGAAAATATCCGGCAGCGTATCGACGCGGCCGCACTGCGCAGCGGTCGCCGTGGCGAAGACATACGCCTGATCGCGGTTTCCAAACATCAGCCGGTCAGTGCGATCGAGAAACTGGCGGCCTGCGGCCAGCAGGATTTCGGGGAAAACCAGGTACAGGAAGCCGTCGACAAGATTGCACGACTGTGCGATCAGTCGCTGGAGTGGCATTTCATCGGCCACCTGCAATCCAACAAAGCCCGTCATACAGGCAGCCGTTTCAGCTGGATACACACGCTCGACAGCCTGCGGCTGGCACGCCGTATCGCGGCTTCCGCTGAAGAGGCAGGACGCACCATCCGCCTGTTGCTACAGGTCAACGTCAGCGCGGATCCAGCCAAGCACGGCATTGCGCCGGGGGAGCTGTTCCCGCTGGTCGATGCGCTGCTGGAGGCAGACCTGGATGGTATTCACCTGTGCGGTCTGATGACCATCGGGCGCCGCGCTGCCGGCGAATCGGAAAGCCGGACCACCTTTTCCGCCCTGCGTTCACTGCTGGAGCAGTGTCAGGTGCGTTTCGGTACCTCGTTTTCCGAACTCTCTATGGGTATGAGCGATGATTATGAATGGGCCGTGGAAGAGGGGGCTACCATGCTGAGAATCGGTAAGGCATTGTTTGGAGAAAGATAGTTGCAGAATCCCGCGTGCCTCTTGCGGACGTTTGCGCCGGCACCCGGCTATCCTTGTTATACTGGGCGCTCGTGACTGCATGTATATACCCGGCACAGCCTGGGTGACTTCAAGGCAACACCGGGTTGAATGTGAGGAAAACCCTGATTAATCCATCGCCCAGGCAGACGCCGGCACCCGGTCCACGCCAGGCGGGTGGTAACGGAATCTGCCAGCGCTTCGCGGAGAAGCTTGTGTATCCGGCGATTGCAGCCTATTGGCTGCTCAGCATCCTGGTATCCATCCGGCCGGATTGGTTCCTGTTCGTACAGGGTGTACCTGGACGAGACAAGCTGCTCCACTTTATCGGCGCCAGCCTGCTCACGGTCATCCTGGTCAGCGGCAGTACATCACTGGCGTTACGCAGGCGGGCCTTCGGTCCGTTCCTGTTACTGGCTGCGGTTGCGTTGCTGGTCACGCTGGAGGAATTCACGCAACTGGCCATTCCCTCGCGAACGTTCGACCTGTTCGACCTGGGTTACAGCTATGCGGGCATCCTGCTGTTCGGTCTGCCGGCCCTGTGGCTGAAACGGATGCAGGCAAGCGCCGCGCGGCGACCTGATTGCTGATTGTCCGCCAGGTGCAAACCGTAGCCCGCTATTTGTTCAAGAGGATAAAGTATCATGTTTCGCTGCCCACACTGTGAGAAACCCGGAATCAAACCATTACGCAAGGTCATACTCAGCCCGGGGTTGCTGGCAGGCTGTAGCTTCTGTGGAGAGTTCTCCAGTGTACGTTACCCTTCATGGCTGATCGCCATGCTGCCCGGTTCTGTCCTGATGCTCGCAGCCCTGTTCGTGGATTCGGAAACCTGGGAATGGGGGCTCAACATCAGCGGTTTTCTGTTGATGATCGTGCTGCCGCTTTTCTTTACTCCCTTGCACAAAGAAAATGGATGAACGGCACCGGGATACGATCCGGCGCCGTGCTTCCGTGCTGGATGACGAACAGACCGCAGCCGCCGGCACGAACACGGCAAGATGTTCGCGTCCTGCGCGACCGCTGCGCAGGCTGGTACCCTTACTGGCCTTCCTGGTCATTGGCTTACTGATTGCCAGGGAAGAGATCCCGGCAGTCCGCGATGCCTGGGATCGCCTGGTGGCGCCGCAAAGCTGGCAGGCCAGGTACACCTGCCAGCAGGCAGCCATCGCCGATTCCGAACACCGGGCATTCTCGCGCGTGCTGAAACCGGGCCGGATAAACAGGACGGTTGACGGCATCTACATCGACCGGCTGCTGATCGGCACCATGGGAGCATCCGGCACAGAGACCAGGATCGAATATACCTGTTACACGGATGCGCAGGGCAAACTGGTAAAACTGCACCGTAACGGGCCCTGATCGTGTACTACGGCGAACGATTCAACAGTATCAGCCACCTGGTCGGCGCGGCGCTGGCGCTGGCCGGAATGGTGGTGCTGGTGGTGTTTGCTGCGCTGCAGGGTGATCCCTGGAAAATCGTAAGCTTCAGTATCTATGGTGCATCGCTGTTCCTGCTGTATACCCTGTCGACCCTGTATCACTCACTGCGCGGGCGCGCCAAGCACATTTTCAGGAAACTGGACCACATTGCGATCTATCTGCTCATCGCAGGCAGTTATACGCCGCTCACCCTGATTACGCTGCGGGGCGCCTGGGGCTGGACACTGTTTGCGATCATCTGGTCGCTGGCGATCGCCGGTATCGTGCTGGACAGCATGCACCGGGAGGGCGCCCGGACCCTGCAAATGGTCATCTACCTGTCAATGGGATGGCTGATCCTGGTGGCCATGTATCCACTGGTACGGGCCTTGCCTGCCGGCGGGCTGTGGTTGCTGGTGCTGGGCGGTCTGTTCTACACCGGCGGGATTGTTTTCTACCTCATCGACGAGCGCATGAAACACGCGCACGGTATCTGGCACCTGTTCGTGCTGGCCGGCAGTGTTGCGCACTTTCTGGCCATGCTGCTGTACGTGGTCTGATCACCACGGTCAGTTGACCGTAACGATGCTCTCCATGCCCCGGCCCCTGATCCGGTTGCTACCTAGCCCGCATTTCTCACCGACTTCCTGCTGCGGCGGCGTCATGCCGCGTGCTAAGCGCGCGTTCACTCGGTCGGGCTGCTCGACATAGTGTCGACTATGCCTGCGCGGCCCTCGGTCGCGAACGCCGCTGATCACACGACCTGCCACCGCCTC
>JALSRZ010000070.1 GCA_026984515.1 Thiohalobacter sp.
CGGCACGAAATCCGCTATCATCGCGACAAACGGGGTCGAATCACCCGCAAGACGGAAATCCTCCAGGGCGAGACCCGTGTCTGGGATTATGCCTACGACCTTGCCGGCCGCCTGGTCGAAGTGAAGCAGGACGGTATCACCACTGCCACCTACCGGTACGACGCCAACGGCAAGAGCTATGCTTGATTCTGGTGTACGGCGGGATTGAAGAAGGCGGCGTACCCTGCTGAAATCGGTTTGACGAGAACTGAAACAGCAGAGGAGGTACGCCACCATGAGCAAAGATAGCGTAGTTGAATTTCGGACGCCAGCGGCGATCGAGGATCCGTTGACAGAGCTGCTTCGCACGGGAGCCAAGCGAATGATTCAGCAGGCGATTGAGGCGGAGCTGGCCGATCTGTTGGCGCAGTATGAAGGACAGGTGGACGAACAGGGCCGGCGGGCGGTGTTCCGCAATGGATACCAGCCGGAGCGGGAGATTCTCACGGGCGTGGGCCAGGTGGCAGTGAAGATGCCCAAGGTGCGCAGCCGCACCGGGGAGCCGGTGGTATTCCGCTCCTCGCTGGTGCCACCCTATGTGCGCAAGGCCCGGCGAGTGGAAGCCGCGCTGCCGTGGCTGTACCTGAAGGGCATTGCCACGGGACAGATGCAGGAGGCGCTGGAAGTGCTGGTTGGGCCGGAGACGAAGGGGCTGTCGGCCTCGGTCATCAGCCGGTTGAAGAAGGAATGGGAGGCGGAATATGCCGAGTGGTGCCGCCGGGACGTGGGCAAAATCCGCCAGACCTCGGAAACCAGCGTGGAAGGCATCCAGGCCAGTGAAAAGGCCAGCACCCGGATGGCCGGCGACGCCATGACCATGCTGCAGCTTGCCCGGCAATTCTGGAACAAGCATCATTCCTGAAAGTCCAGGCCTGGCTTGCATCCGTGCCCATGTCCGTTTCAGGGCCTCGGGAATGATCGTCCCGTCATGTATCCTTGGCGCACGGAGAGGGCGTCGGTACGGCGTTTCAGATTCGCCATCCCGGCCTCCGAGAAACCATCCCGCCAGTCGGACAGCACCGATTCAGGGCGGCTCGTCTCCCGGCGCAGCGCATCCAGACTCTCGTCCTGCAACAACCGCAGTATCACTGGGTTGCCCCTCGAATATTTTGGACACACATTTGGTCGTAGAGTGAGAGCGACAGGAGGTGTCCATGAGCGAGCAAGCGTAGCCCGGATGAAACGCAGTGAAATCCGGGAATACCTATTCTCGGGTGCACAAGATGATTCCGAGAGGATGTTCAGGGTCGAGGATGTTATGGTCAGAGCAAAAATCGGACCTATCATGGTTGGCACTCTTGTCGGCCGCCTGGTCGAAGTGAAGCAGGACGGTGTCACCACCGCTACATACCGCTACGACGCCAACGGCAACCGCACCCACGTCAACGGCCAGCTCGTCGCCCAGTATGATAGCCAGGACCGTCTGCTGACCTGGAACAGAGCCACATACACCTACACGGCAAACGGTGAACTGCGGAGCAAGACCGAAAACGGCGCCACCACGACCTACGAATACGACGTGCTCGGCAACCTGCGCAAGGTGGTGCTGCCCGGCGATGTGACCATCGACTACGTCATCGACGGCCGGAACCGGCGGATTGGCAAAAAGGTCAATGGTGTCCTCACACAAGCATTCCTTTACCGGGACCAGCTCAACCCCATTGCCGAGCTGGATGGCTCCGGAAACGTCATCGCCCGTTTCGTTTATGCCCACAAGGCCAACGTGCCGGCCTATATGATCAAGATCGAACCGGCCAGCGGCACCGAAAGGACCTACCGCATCCTTTCCGACCACCTCGGCAGCCCACGGCTGGTGATGGACATGGAGACGGGCGAAATCGCCCAGCGGATGGACTATGATGAATGGGGGAAAGTCGTTCTCGATACCAACCCGGGGTTTCAGCCGTTCGGGTTTGCCGGAGGCCTCTACGACTCACACACTGGTTTGGTCAGATTTGGCGCCAGGGACTATGACCCAGAGACGGGGCGGTGGACGAGCAAGGATCCGATCTTGTTTGGGGGTGGGGATTCTAATCTTTATGGGTATGTTCTAAATAATCCTCTGAGTTGGGTTGATCCAACTGGATTGGATGTCACCATTACCATTAACCGAACTGGTTCTACAGCGAATTCGGTTAGTGGAACAATCAATGTTACGAGTACGGTTACGAATGCAACCTTCTCAGGCTATACTTTAGAAAACAGGAACCCGCAAAATCCGAATTTGCCTGTGCCGCCCGGTACATATCCTGCATCGATGCGAACAGATCATACGCCGAACAGAATCGAGCTGAATGGTGTTCCAAACGCTTCCAATATCCAAATTCATAACGCGAATTACCCTTCGCAGCTTGAAGGGTGTTTTGGAGTTGGTACGTCAGCATCAACGGATTTTGTTGGTAATAGCGTCAATGCAATGAATAGCATCAACAACATTATTTCCGCTGATGGCACTGGCAATATCACCGTGATTGTTAATGGTAGTGTGCCGTAAATGAAGAGCTTCAATATTAAATATTTAATTTTGTCGTTCGCTATTTTTGGCAGCTGTTCCGTTAACGCCTACAGTGATATGTATTGGGATGGTTTTTTAAAACAACCCAGCAAAGATTCACTTGTCGAGCTAGAAGATGAAGTTTCCTCAAGTGCGGAACGTTGCAGTTGGGGGGATCCCAAAAACCATGATGTTGTATCTGTAGAAGCGGGGCAGCAACTCTTTAGACTGATCGCCAAAGGTAATGAATTTGCATTCCGGGCTGGTTTATTGGTGATGCGATGTTTGGATGGAGGGGAGTTAGAGGACTTCTACAGAAGTGCCGGCCTGTTTTTTGAGGCGAAGCCATCTGTATTTTTGAAAATAGCAGAAGAGAAAAAGGTTCCTGAGACGGTCATAAAATCCATGTTAACTATGCTTCCATTGGATACTATCGACAACATCGACCGTGCGATAAGCGTAGTCGAAAGACGAATGGCAATGTTGGAAGCAATTAGCGATAGCCGATTAGATAACCTAAAAAAGGCGGGCCTGTCCTTCTTAGGAGATCAGAAAGTAATGTTAAGCAGAGTCAAGAAAGAGATTGGCGGATCGAATAAATAAATCAACTTAGCTCACACATCCCCTCATTTTGCCTTCAATGCAAAGACGGGAGCCATTCCGGCACTGGATGCCAAATTCTCGGCAAATGCCTGTATCAATGGTTCAAAATACCTGTCCGGCATTCTCGCCAACCACTCATACAACAAGAGTCCCTGACGAAACAGGGAATGGGTACGATGCTTGACCGTATTTGCCTTCAGGAGCCGGTCATATCCCAAGGCTTCGCCTGTGGCCCCCAGAAGCGTCAACAGGGCAATGGCAATGGCGCTGATC
>JALSRZ010000071.1 GCA_026984515.1 Thiohalobacter sp.
AAACCGGCCTTGCGCAAGGGGCTGCGCAGCTCGTTGTCATATTCGATCACGGCGCGGGTTATACCGTGCCGGATCGCGCCGGCCTGGCCGGTGGTGCCGCCGCCCTTGACGGTGCAGTTGACGTCGAACTGCTCCTGCAAGTCCACTTTCTCCAGCGCCTGGCGGACGATCATACGCGCCGTCGGACGACCAAAATACTGATCCAGCGGGCGGTTGTTCACCGTGATGTCGCCGCTGCCCTTTTTCAGGAACACGCGGGCCGTGGAACTCTTGCGACGACCGGTGGCGTAGTAGGTATCACTCATAATCAGATTCTGTCTCGGTTAGATTTCCAGCGCCTTCGGCTGCTGGGCGGCATGCTGATGTTCGGGGCCGGCATAGATTTTCAGTTTGCGGTACATGGCCCTGCCCAGTGGGTTCCTGGGCAACATACCCTTGACGGCCAGCTCCAGCACACGGCCCGGGGCTTTCTGCTGCAGCTTCTCGAAACTGATGGACTTCAGGTTACCAATATAGCCGGTGTGGTGATGGTACATCTTGTCACTGGCCTTGTTGCCGGTAACGCGGATTTTCCCGGCATTGACCACAACGATATAGTCACCCGTGTCCATGTGCGGGGTATATTCCGGCTTGTGTTTGCCGCGCAGGCGCCGCGCGATCTCGCTGGCGAGTCGCCCCAGGGTTTTATCCGCGGCATCTACGACAAACCAGTCGCGCCGTATCTCATGCGCTTTGGCACTGAAGGTCTTCATCTGGAAACGCTCCGAAAATCCGGTCCTGCTGCAAAAGAGCGGGAATAGTACAGAAAGACCTTTTACGATTCAAGCAACTCGACGCATTTGCACCGGTCCCGAATCGCAGGCAAAAAAAAGCGCGACTGGGGAAGTCGCGCTTAAAACAACCACCAAAGGAGGATTGGAGGAGGCTGATCAGTCAAATTGGGGGTAACCGATCAGCTGATAAGTATCTTCTAATATTCTGGTGTTCTTGTCAACACCCGGAAGCAATTTTTTTCCAATCTATCGCCAACAATGCCAACATATCTATTTTATACTTATATATTAATGAGTTATATGTATTCGTCAGCCCTATATCCTCAGGCGCTCCACCACCCGCCCGTTGACCAGGTGCTCATCGATAATCTCGTCGATGTCTTCCTGGTCCACATAGCTGTACCAGACCTCGTCCGGGTACACCACCAGCACCGGGCCTTCGGCACAACGGTCCAGGCAGCCGGCCGTGTTGATACGCACCTTGCCGGCACCGGCAATACCCAGCTCCTTGCTGCGTTTTTTGGCGTGGTCACGCATGGCCTGTGCGTCGAAGCGCTGACAACAGGCAGAGCCGTCGGCGCGCAGATTGGTACAAAAGAATACGTGGTAACGGTAATATGACATCCGCTCACGATACCCGATTGCCGCAAAAACTGACAAGCGGCTTGTCAGCGCACCACCCTTTCCTGGATCTGTAGTCCATGAACGATTTATCCGCAACCGACCGCTGCGTGAAATGCGGTCTTTGTCTGCCGCACTGCCCGACCTTTGCACTGACCGGCAATGAGGCCGATTCACCGCGCGGCCGCATCAGCCTGATACAGGCACTCGGCGAACAGGACGTGGCGCACTCCGACGGACTGTTCCGCCACCTGGACCAGTGCCTGCACTGCGGCGCCTGTGAGGCCATGTGCCCCTCCAGGGTTCCGTTCGGACATTTAATGGATGAAGCCAGGGTGGTGATAGAACCCTGGCGCCAGCGTTCCTGGCGGCAGCGCATACTTCGCCGTGCCGGCCTCGGCGTCGTCGCGTCCCCCGCCGGCCTGGGCGTGATCGGTGCCTTGCTGGGCTTTTACCGCACATCCGGCCTGCAGGCAGTAGTGAACCGCCTGCCCGGACTCCCCGCAACCGTACGACGCCTCAACCGGCTGTTACCAGCGTCACCGGCCTCCGGCCAACGCGCCAACGCGGGCCTGCCTGCAACCGGAGGAGAACGCGGTACGATCAACCTGTTTCGCGGCTGTGCGGGCAGCGTACTCGATCAGCAGACCCTGGAGGCAACTACCACGCTACTGCAAAAACTGGGGTACCGGGTACGTGTGCCTGCAGCGCATCCCTGTTGCGGCGCCCTGCACCAGCACAACGCAGCACCGGAACGGGCGCAGCGACTGGCACAGACCAACCTGGAGTACTTCTCGGGCAATGACGACCCGGTGCTGGTGACGGCCAGCGCCTGCACGGCACAACTGCTGGCGTATGCCAGCCTGTATGCAGACCCGGCCGCAACAGCGTTCGCCGCCAGGGTCAGCGACGTCATGCACTTCCTTGCCACCACCGGTCTTGCCGGGCTGCGCTTCACGGTGCCTGGAAAGAAGGTCGCCGTGTACATGCCCTGCACGCACCGCAACCTGCTCGGTCAGCAACAGGATGTGATGCGAGTGCTGCAGTGCCTGCCGGGGCCCGCACCCGAGCTGGTCAACCCGGACGGGGGTTGCTGTGGTGCTGCCGGCAGTTACCTGCTGAGCCAGCCGGAACGGTCGGAACAACTGGCCGGACGGGTAGCGGCACGCATCCTGGCAAGCGGCGCGGAAATCATACTGACCACCAATATCGGCTGCTCGATCCAGTTGCAGGCTGCGCTGCAGGCGCACAGCGCAGCGATCGAGGTATTGCACCCGGTGGTGTTGCTGGAGCGCCTGTTACAGGCGCCTCATTTCCCCAGTACAAAGGGCACCTGAAAACGGTAGTGACGTCCCTCCACCAGCAGATCGAAGTCCGCCAGCCAGTCGCTGCGCCCGCTGCTGCAGATCGGCAGGGTCACGTTGGCGGTCCAGGCACTCATGGGTTCTCCGTTGAGGCGGTAGCGGTTCTGTCCCATATCCATGCCCTGCATCGAGAAGGCCACGCTGACGGATTCAACCTGGTACGCTGTATCAACCATCACCTGTACCGGGAACGGCTGCAGACCGCGTACCTGCCGACCGAAAACCACCGTGGCCGAAATGGATTCAGCGGCTGCCCGGCAACCATGCTGTACATTGCAGGGCGTGGAAAGTCGTAGCGGCTGCGCGGAGACCTCCGGCGCTGGCGACCGGTCGCAGGACAACAGCAGGCCGGCCAGGCAGATCACAGTAAGGGATCGAATCCTCATACGTCGTCCCACAACGCGCGGATGGCGGCAATACCCTGGGCGCCGTGCGCGATGGCGGTCGCACAGTGGACCGGCTGCATACCGCCCAGCGCGTACACGGGCAACGCGGCCGCATCGACGTAACGGGAAAAAGCATCCCAGCCCAGCGGGGTCGCATCCGGGTGACTGGCCGTGGGCAATACCGGTGACAGCATTGCAAAATCCGCGCCCATCTCCTGCGCCGCGCGCAGTTCAGCGCGCGTGTGACAGGATGCCGCCACCAGGTAGCCCGGCGGTAGCGGCCGCGCCCGGGCCTGCTTCGCCTGTGCGCTGGTCAGGTGCAGGCCGTCTGCACCCAGTGCCTGTACCAGCCCGGCGTCGGCATTCAACAGGATCTGCGCGCCCTGCCTGTGACACAAGGCAATCGCTTCTGCAGCCAACGCGCGATACTCGCCCTCATCCAGGTTTTTTGCCCGCAACTGCACCAGCCTGATGCCCTTCTCGACACGGGCCTGCAAACGCGCCAGGAAGTCTTCAGCCGGCAGGCCCGGTTCAGGCGTAATCAGGTAGCGGTCCGGCAACTGCAGGGCGCGAATGATCGGGCGATTGGCTGCCGGAAACCGCTCATCGACCAGGCCGTCGATGGCCCTCCAGTGTACCGGCTGCCCTTCTTTCCCGTGTGGTTCACCGTCAAAGGACGTAACCCGCCGGACGTCGAGCAGCACGGAACGGTCCGGGTAACGGTGAGCGATACGGATCAACGGCTGTTGCTGCCTGATCGAGATACCCAGCTCTTCGAAAATCTCGCGCTGCAGGGCCTCCTCTACCGATTCGCCCCGCTCCAGCTTGCCACCCGGAAACTCCCATAAACCGCCCTGGTGAACGTGATCCGGGCGCAGACTGACCAGGACCTGACCACGGTCATTGACGATGGCGGCGACGGCAACATGCAGCGTCTCGGTCATTGGCGGGTACTCGTCAGGATTTATCGGCCTACTTGCCGGATTAGCGCAGCGTTATCCAGCAACCTTCGTCCACAGCCTTCAGGTCCGGTATTCCGCGTTGATTCGAACATAGTCATGCGACAGGTCACTGGTCCAGATCTGCTCGCTAGCCTCACCGCGGCCCAGCAGGACGCGTATCACAATCTCGTCCCGGCCCATGACGCGTTGCCCGTCCTGTTCCCGGTACTCCGCGGCAACGCCGCCATCCCGCACAATGCACACATCGCCCAGGAACATGCAGACCCGGTCGATATCCAGCGCCTCGACGCCGGCACGACCCACCGCCGCCAGGATACGCCCCCAGTTGGGGTCACTGGCAAACAGTGCCGTCTTGACCAGGGGTGAATGCGCGATAGTATAGGCCACCTGCAGGCACTCGGCGGCATCGCGCCCCTGTTCAACGCGCACGGTAACAAACTTGGTAGCGCCTTCGGCATCGCGCACGATCAGCTGCGCCAGTGTCACACAGGCCGCGCGCACGGCTTCACACAGCGCCTCGTATGCTTCGCTACCGGCATGAATGACCGGGTGGTCCTGCGCGCCTGTCGCCACCAGTACACAGGCATCATTGGTCGAAGTGTCGCCGTCGACCGTGATGCGGTTGAATGACTGTGCGACCGCCTGTCCCAGGCACTGTTGCAGCGCACTCTCCTCTACACGGGCATCACACGCGATATAGGCCAGCATGGTCGCCATGTCAGGTCGTATCATGCCCGCACCCTTGACCATACCGGTGAGCGTGAATTGCCGACCATCGGCCGAGAAGGTCCGGGACAGTCCCTTGGCCACGGTATCGGTGGTCATAATAGCGTGCGCCGCCGCCTTCCAGCCGTCCTCGGCCAGCCCGGCGAGCCCGGCATCGAGTGCCGCCTCAACACGATCGACCGGCAGACGTTCACCGATCACACCGGTGGAAAACGGCAGCACCTGTTCAACGGCACAACCTGATTTTTCCGCCAGCAACGCACAGGTCTGTTGTGCGTCCTGTATCCCCGCCGCGCCGGTCCCGGCATTGGCATTGCCGCTGTTGATCAACAGGTAACGGGGCTGGCTGGCGGCCAGGTGCCGCCGGGCGACGATGACCGGCGCCGCGCAGAATGCGTTACGGGTGAAAACTGCCGCACAGCGGCTGCCTTCCGCCAGTTCCATGAGCACCAGGTCGTCGCGGTCGCGGTAGCGTATGCCGGCCGCGACCGACGCCAGGCGAACGCCGGCAACGGGCAGCAGATCCGGTAGTGTGGAATATCCTATAGGCATGAGAGAACGATTCTGGCAGCAGCCTGGACCGGTAAAAACCGGGCGTCTTCAGGTACGTCATGCCGGCGAAAGCCGGGCATCCATTGCCTCAACCCCTGGATCCCGGCATGCGCTTTGTAAGCGAAGCGCGGCAATGACGGATTAGCTCAACTTGCCGTGGCACTGCTTGTATTTTTTGCCCGAGCCACAGGGGCAGGGTTCGTTGCGCCCGATCTTGCGGCCATCGCGCACAAAAGGCTGCGCCGTTTCGGTTTCACGCTGGTCTTCCGGTGGTATATCAGCGTCGCCGGGCTGCGCCTGCATCGCGCTGGCTTCGTCGTGCCGGTACTGCACTTCCGACTTGCTGCGGCGCTGTTCATCAACCGCCTCGACATCCGATTCGGTGCGCACCTGCACCTTGGAAAGAATACTCACCACGTCCAGCTTGATGCGATCGAGCAGGGCGGTGAACATATCGAACGCTTCGCGTTTGTATTCCCGCTTGGGATCTTTCTGTGCATAACCGCGCAGGTGTATACCCTGGCGCAGGTAGTCCATCGCGGCCAGGTGCTCCTTCCAGCTCTGATCGAGTACCTGCAGCATTACCGACTTCTCGAAATGACGCATGGTCTCGGAACCGGCAATCTTTTCCTTTTCCAGGTAGGCTTTTTCCAGTTCGTCGAGAATCTTTTCGCGCAGCGTTTCCTCGTGCAGTTCGTCATCGGTATCCAGCCAGCCCTGGATATCGAACTTCTGCGCAAACTCGGTTTCGATGGCGGCTTCCAGCCCCGGAACATCCCACTGTTCATCCATGCTGCCGGGGGCAATGTAATTGTTGATTACATCGTTGACCACATCGGCGCGAATCGCCTTGATCGTTTCCGACACGTCGTCGGTGGCCATTAACTCGTTGCGCTGTTCGTAGATCACCTTGCGCTGGTCATTGGCTACATCGTCGAACTCCAGCAGGTTTTTGCGTATGCCGAAGTTGTGCCCTTCCACCTTGCGCTGGGCATTCTCGATGGCCTTGCTGACCCAGGGATGCTCGATGGCTTCGCCTTCCTGCATGCCCAGCTTCTGCATCAGCCCGGATACGCGGTCCGAGGCGAAGATACGCATCAGGTTATCTTCCAGCGACAGGTAAAAACGGCTGGAGCCGGGGTCGCCCTGGCGTCCGGCACGGCCACGCAACTGGTTGTCGACGCGCCGGGATTCGTGCCGCTCGGTGCCGATGATATGCAGGCCGCCCGCAGCCAGCACGGCTTCGTGACGCTGTTCCCACTCGCGGGTGATACGCGCCACTGTATGTTCGTCCGGGTCTTCCAGGGCGGCCAGTTCGGCGTCCAGGCTGCCGCCCAGCACGATATCCGTACCGCGACCGGCCATATTGGTGGCAATGGTGATGGTCCCCGGCCGACCGGCCTGGGCGACGATATGCGCTTCGCGCTCGTGCTGCTTGGCGTTGAGTACCTGGTGCTCGATTTTCTCCTGATTGAGCAGTTTGGAAAGGATTTCCGAGGTCTCGATCGAGGTCGTACCTACCAGTGCCGGCTGGCCGCGCTTCTGGCAATCGCGGATATCTTCGACCACCGCATTGAACTTTTCCGGCTCGGTCAGGAACACCAGGTCGCCCATATCGTCACGGATCATGGGCTTGTTGGTGGGCATGACGACGACCTCGAGGCCGTAAATCTGCTGGAATTCAGCGGCCTCGGTATCCGCGGTACCGGTCATGCCCGACAGCTTGTTGTACAGGCGGAAATAATTCTGGAAGGTGATCGAAGCCAGGGTCTGGTTTTCGTTCTGGATCTCCACCCCTTCCTTGGCCTCGACCGCCTGGTGCAGGCCTTCCGACCAGCGGCGCCCCGGCATGGTACGGCCGGTAAATTCATCGACAATCACCACCTGGCCGTCCTGGACGATGTAGTCCACATCCCGCTGGTACAGCACGAGCGCGCGCAGGGCGGCGTTCAGGTGATGGAACAGGGTCAGGTTGGCGGCATCGTAAAGACTCTGCCCCTCTTGTATAAGGCCTTCTTTTTCCAGCAGGCTCTCGACGTGCTGGTGGCCTTCTTCGGTGAGATTGATCTGTTTCTGTTTCTCATCGATGCTGTAGTCGCCGGGGCCGTCTTCCTCTTCCTGTTTGACCAGCTGCGGGACCAGCTTTTTCATGACCAGGTACAGGTCGGAATTGTCATCGGTGGGACCGGAGATAATCAGCGGGGTACGCGCCTCATCGATCAGGATGGAGTCGACCTCGTCCACCACCGCCGCATTGAGTTCACGCTGTACCTTTTCCTCGATACGGAACGCCATATTGTCGCGCAGGTAATCGAAACCGAACTCGTTGTTGGTGCCGTAAGTGATGTCGGCGTTGTAGGCCGCCTGCTTTTCCTCGTGGCTCATACCCGCAACTACCACACCGGTGGTCATCCCCAGGAATTCATACAGCTTGCCCATCCAGGCCGCATCACGACGCGCCAGGTAATCATTCACGGTCACCACGTGCACACCCTTGCCCGACAGGGCGTTCAGGTAACAGAACAGGGTGGCCACCAGTGTCTTGCCCTCACCGGTCCGCATCTCGGCAATCTTGCCTTCGTGCAGCACGATACCGCCCTTGAGCTGCACGTCGAAATGGCGCATGCCCAGCACGCGGCGGGAAGCTTCGCGCGCGACTGCGAACGCCTCCGGCAACAACTGGTCGAGGGTCTCACCGTCCCGGTAGCGCTGCCGGAACAGGTCGGTCCTGGCGCGCAGCTCAGCGTCGCTGAGCTTTTCCATCTCCGGTTCCAGTGAATTGATATTTCTGACTATTTTAAGAAGTCGCTTGAGTATCCGGTCGTTGCGGCTGCCGAATACCTTGCGCAATAGCGAAGTAACCATGATGTGTCGTATGAAGTTGCTGAATTCAGAGGGATGGAATGATACCGCATATAGGCTGGCGCGGCAGGGATTCCTTTTGTTTCGCTAACGGCTGGCCCGGACGTAGCGGGTGGGATCGATCTGCCTGCCGTTTTTGAGTACTTCATAGTGCACGTGCGGTCCGGTGGAACGTCCACTGGAACCCATCAATGCGATTTTCTGCCCCGGCATGACTTTTTCACCAACCTGTACCAGGATTTTCTGACAGTGCCCGTAACGGGTTGAATAGCCGTTACCGTGGTTGATTTCCACCAGTTGCCCGTAACCGTAGCGTTTACCGGCCCAGGTCACCACACCCTCGGCCGTGGCCAGCACATCGGAACCCAGCTTGCCGGCAAAATCCACACCTTTGTGCATGGCCTGGTGGCCGGTGAAGGGATCCACGCGTTTTCCGTAATAGGAAGACAGCCAGCCGCTGGCCACAGGCCGCCCGGCCGGTGATACCGCGCTCTTCAGCTCACGACGGCTCAGCACCTGTTCGATGACTTCCAGCTGCCTGGCACGGTCATCGATCTGTGCTTCCATGTCGTTCAGTGTCTGTATGAAATCCACCGAGCTCAACGGCTCGTCAACCACTGGCGCCGCCGGACCGCCCTGCGCCGGTTGCCGGTCAAAATCGAATTCCGCTTTCCCCAGCCTGGCCACATTCGTGAGTCGCTGGCCGAGCGCTTCTATACGCAGCATCTGGGCCTGCATCTGGCCCAGTCGCACCGCCAGGGCATTGAGATCGTTTTGCGCCGCATCCCGTGCCTGCGCCAGCTCCTGCTTCTGTTCCTGCAGCGCCGCCTGCCACTGCCCACTATCCGCTGCATTCGACCCGTTGGCGGGCGAACGACTGGCCAGCAGGTAACCGAAACCGGCCGCTGCGCCCAGCAGCAGCGCCAGCAGCAACACCGCGGGCATCCAGAATACGGGTCGGTTCAGCTGAATGCTGCCGGATTTCCCGTAAGTAGTGGTGTAGAGCAAAAATTTCATTTACTGTGGTTACCGTCCACTTTGCCTGCCGTTGACCCGATGCGACGCAAACAAGCCGTACCCTGTTCCCGATTACTGGCGGCTGCGGCGCAGCCACTGATCGAGCGTACCCGGCGCCTGCAACAGCTGGAACAGGCCGTTCAGCAACTGCTGCCGGAAAATCTGAGCGCGCATTGTACGGTCCTGAACCTGAAAAGCGAAATCCTGGTGCTCGCCGCACCCTCTCCGGCCTGGGCCGCGCGCCTGCGCTTCGTCATTCCCGACCTGATCAAGCAACTGCAGTGCCAACTGGGACTGACGGTGCGCACCGTCCGGGTAAAAATAGCTCCTGAACGGGTGGAAAATCAGCCGGTTACATCACACCGACCCAGACTGTCACTGGCCAGTGGCACCCTGCTGGCGCAGACCGCCCACAACATCAAATATCCGGCACTGCAGGAAGCACTCTACCGTTTAGCGGCCAAAGCCCGGGATTTCTGAAGGTTTTCAGTAGCTCAGAAGCCTGTTGAAGGCGGAAACCACGACCCCGCCGGTCCTGTTCAGCAGATGTGGCAAAAAGAAAAATCGAGCTAAACCGGACTCCCCGGGCCATCAGGCCTGAAAGGCGCCGACCGGCGAAAGCAACCATTTCGGTGTGGTGGCAGGGTCCTCGAAGGTAATCACCTCCCAGGCATCCTGCTGGCGGATCAGCTCACGCAGCAGGCAATTATTGAGCGCATGCCCGGATTTATAGCCGGTAAAGGCGCCGATCAGGCTGTGTCCCAGCAGGTACAGGTCGCCCACGGCATCCAGCATCTTGTGCTTGACGAACTCATCGGTGTAGCGCAACCCGTCCTCGTTGACGACGCGATAGTCATCCAGCACCACGGCATTATCCAGGCTGCCGCCCAGCGCCAGGCGGTTTTCACGCAGTTTTTCAATGTCGCGCATGAAACCGAACGTTCTGGCACGACTGACTTCACGCACAAACGACGTGTTGCTGAAGTCGATTTCCGCCTGGCTGGACCGGTCCCGGAACAGGGGGTGATTGAAGTCGATGGTAAAACCGATCCTGAAACCCTGGTGAGGACTGAATCGCGCCCATTTATCACCGTCGCTGACCTCTACGTTGCGCAAAATACGCAGAAAACGCTTGGCTGCCCGCTGTTCCTCGATACCGGCGGACTGGATCAGGAAGACAAAAGGCCCCGCGCTGCCGTCCATGATGGGCACCTCGGCGGCGGTCAGGTCGACCACGGCGTTGTCGATACCCAGGCCGGACAGGGCCGACAGCAGATGTTCGACAGTGGAAATCCGCACCTCCGCCCGGCACAACGCGGTGGACAGGCGGGTGTCCCCGACATGATCCAGCGTTGCGGGAATTTCCACCACCGGGTCCAGATCCACGCGCCGGAAAATAATACCGGTGTCCGGTGGTGCCGGCCGCAGCGTCAGGTAGACCTGCTCCCCGCTATGCAGACCCACCCCCTTCGCACGAATGACGTTTCTTAATGTTTTTTGATAAATCATTGTGTTAGCAGGTGCTTAAGCACCTGCCTCAGCATCATGGCATCAGTACACTCAAAAAAACGCTCGGCGGCCGCTCATCCCTCCAAACCACTGCGTCCGCGACGCCAGGCCGCTCTTTGGCGCATTGGCAGCCTTGGCTGTGATTATGCCAGCCAAAACCGGCTGGCACCAACACAGCTGACGTATAAAGCCGTCATTCGCCCGGCTTCAATCCGCCTGGCGGCGCAAAAACGCCGGAATATCCAGGTAATCCATGTCACCGGACTCGGCGGGGGGCGGGGTGGGATCACCGGATGCCTTTTTGCGAATCACGGCAGGACGGTCCAGCGCTTCGTAGTTCACTTCGCCGGACTTGGTACGCTGCACCAGCTTTACCGGCTCGGGGGTTTCTTCCTCCAGTTGCAGGTCCGAGCCCAGCCCCGTTGCTACCACGGTGACACGCAGTTCGTCGTGCATTTCCGGATCGATCACGGTACCCACGACCACGGTCGCTTCACGTGAAGCGAACTCCTTGACGGTGTTGCCGACTTCCTCGAACTCACCGATGGCCAGGTCCAGGCCGGCAGTGACATTGACCAGGATCCCGTTCGCACCCATCAGGTCGATGTCTTCCAGCAACGGGCTGTGCACAGCAGCTTCCGCCGCTTCGCGCGCGCGGTCCTGGCCGGATGCCGCGCCGGAACCCATCATGGCCATGCCCATCTCGGACATGACGGTACGCACATCCGCAAAGTCGACATTGATCAGACCGGGGCGAGTGATCAGTTCGGCGATACCCTGCACCGCACCCTGCAACACATTATTGGCTGACTTGAACGCATTCAGCAGACTGATTTCCTTGCCCAGTACCTGCAACAGCTTTTCATTGGGAATGGTAATCAGCGAATCCACGTACTGGCTGAGTTCCTTGAGACCACGGTCGGCCACCTGGATACGCTTGCCGCCTTCGAACGGGAAAGGCTTGGTGACAATCGCGACCGTCAGTATCCCCAGTTCCTTCGCCACCTGCGCCACCACCGGCGCAGCGCCGGTACCGGTGCCACCACCCATGCCTGCCGTTACAAACAACATATCAGCACCGTCGATGACTTCCAGGATACGGTCGCGGTCTTCCATAGCCGCCTGACGCCCGATATCCGGGTTGGCGCCTGCGCCCAGCCCCTTGGTGATACTGCTGCCGAGCTGCAGCGTGGTGCGCGCACTCATATTGGTCAGGGCCTGCGAATCGGTATTGGCGCAGATAAACTCGACGCCCTCGATATCCGCCTCGACCATGTGCTGTACAGCATTACCGCCACCACCACCGACACCGATCACCTTGATGACCGCGTTCTGGCTGTATGCATCCATTAATTCAAACATTGTTGTATCTCCTCTATCCGTCGACAGTTCACTACTCGATTCAATTACTAGAAATTACCCTGAAACCAGCTCTTCATCCGCTCCCAGACACCCCGTACTCCTCGCCCGTAATCCGCATCAAACGCCCGTGATGTGCGGTTCTGGCTGCCAAACAGCAGCAGTCCCACGCCCGTTGCATAAACGGGATTTCGCACCACATCCACCAGTCCCATCACACACTGCGGCGAACCCAGCCGCACCGGCATGTGGAACACCTCTTCCGCCAGGTCCACCAGACCTTCTATCTTTGAACTCCCTCCCGTCAGCACCACACCCGCGGCGATCAGGTCTTCAAAACCACTGCGTCGCAACTCTGCCTGCACCAGCGCCAGCAACTCCTCGTAACGCGGCTCCACCACTTCCGCCAGTGTCTGCCTGGCCAGCCGCCGCGGCGGCCGGTCGCCCACGCTGGGCACCTCGATATTTTCATCGCTGGCGGCCAGCTGGGTCAGTGCACAGGCGTACTTGATCTTGATCTCTTCGGCATACTGGGTCGGCGTGCGCAACGCCACCGCGACGTCATTGGTCACCTGGTCGCCGGCGATCGGGATAACCGCCGTATGGCGTATGGAGCCTTCGGTAAACACCGCGATGTCGGTTGTACCGCCGCCGATATCCACCAGGCAGACACCGAGATCCTTTTCGTCTTCGGTCAGCACCGAATAACTGGACGCCAGCTGTTCCAGGATGATGTCGTCCACTTCCAGGCCACAGCGACGGACGCATTTAATGATGTTCTGTGCAGCACTCACGGCACCGGTCACCATGTGCACCTTGGCTTCCAGCCGCACGCCGCTCATACCTACCGGCTCGCGGATACCGTCCTGGTCGTCGATGACGAATTCCTGCGGCAGGATGTGCAGAATCTTCTGGTCGGCCGGGATGGCGACCGCACGCGCCGCGTCGATCACCCGCTCGACATCGTTGGGCATGACTTCGCGATCACGAATCGCCACGATACCGTGCGAGTTCAGGCTGCGGATATGGCTGCCGGCAATGCCCGCGTATACCGAGTGTATCTGGCAGCCCGCCATCAGTTCCGCTTCCTCGACCGCGCGCTGGATGGAATGCACGGTCGACTCGATATTGACCACCACACCTTTTTTAAGACCCTTGGAAGGATGAGAGCCGATGCCGATAATCTCGATGCCCCCGTCCGGCCCGATTTCGCCGACAATGGCCACCACCTTGGAGGTACCGATATCCAGCCCGACGATCATGTTCTTTTCCAGTTTCTTTGCCATTAGCCGGTACCCCTGGCTGCCTTGCACCCCCGGGTGCCTTCTCCTGCGTCACAATTCACCTTGTCACGCGCCTGCCACTGCACGGCAAAGCCGTTGCTGTAACGCAGGTCCACGCTGAGCATACGTTTTTTTCCTGCCGCCAGTATGGCCGGATACACCCGCACGAAGCGCGCAAGCCGCTGCATCGGTTGACTGCGCCCTACCTCCAGTTGCAAACCGTTGCTCAGTTGCACACGCCAGGTGCGCCGTGCATCGAGCTGCAGGCGATCAACGCCGAGCCGCAGCGGTTCCAGCATCCTGCCCATCCGCCCGTACATGGCGAGCACGCGTTGCTGGTAACCCTCCGGTCCTTCCAGGGCGGGCAACTGCTCGATATCCACGGCCTGCTCCGGTTCGAAGACCCGGGCGCGGGCATTGAGGAAACCGCTCGCCCCCCAGCGTGCAACCGGCTGCTGCTCCCGCAGCCGGATACTCAGCTTGTCCGGCCATACCCGGCGCACCGATACCTGCTCCACCCACGGCAGTTGCTGCAGATGCTGCTGGATCACCGCTACATTCATGGCAAAGAAGCCATCGCTCGCCAGCGTTTCCACACGATCCTGGATATCCCCGGCCTGCAGGTGGCGGAAATCGCCCTCGACCTGCACCGAACGCACCGGCCAGGCAAGCGGGTCTGCCATCCACTCCAGCAATAACGCCAACCCGCCCGCGCTCGCCAGCACGGTAAGCAGTGCCAGCACCGGCTTCAGCCAGTCGGTGCGCAGCCTGGCTTGCTGCTGCTTGCGCCTGGCCTGTGTTTTCTTTTTCACCATCGTCAATCAACCGTGACCGTACTGGTTTCCAGGATGCGCCATACCAGTTCATCGAACGCCCACCCGAACACAGCAGCGGCCATCGGCACCAGGCTGTGATCCGTCATCCCCGGCACCGTGTTCACTTCGATCAACCAGGGGTGGTCGCTGCTGTCCAGGAACAGGTCAACGCGCCCCCAGCCGCTGGCACCCACAGCGTCGAATGCCTGTTTCGACAGGCGCTGCAAGGCCGCTTCCTGCGCCGGCGGCAAACCGCAGGGACAGTGATAGCGGGTACTGTCGGCCTGGTACTTGGCCTCGTAGTCATAAAACACGCGCGGCGTCTCCAGCCGGATCAGCGGCAACAGGGTATCGCCTACGATAGCCGTCGTGTACTCGGCGCCTTCAACCCAGCGTTCCGCCAGTACCTCACGGTCGTACCGGCCCGCCAGCTGCCAGGCCTGCTGCAAATCGCTTTCGCGCTCCACGCGGGTCATGCCGATACTCGATCCTTCATGCGAGGGTTTCAGCATCATGGGGAAGCCCAGCTGCTCCACGGCCGAGTGCAGATCCGCATCATCCCGGAGCAGGACAAAAGCCGGCGTTGGCAGGTTCACACCTTCCCACAACTCTTTGCTGCGCAGCTTGTCCATCGCCAGCGCGGAACCCAGTACACCGCTACCCGTGCAGGGGATACCCAGGCTCTGCAACAGGCCCTGCACCACACCATCTTCTCCACCACGTCCATGCAGCGCGTTAAAAGCACGCGCGAACGCACCTTCACTCAATTGCCGCACAAAATCCCGATCACCGGTATCGACGGCATGCGCATCGACACCGCTCTGCCGCAGGGCGTTCAGCACGGCAGTTCCGCTTTGCAGCGAAATATCACGTTCGGCAGAGCGGCCGCCCATCAACACGGCGACCTTCCCGAAGCGCTCTGCACTCTGAACCCGGTCACTCACTCAAACTCCCCGATAATGCGTACTTCGGTCTGCAGGCGAATACCGTGCCGCTGCTGCACCTGCTCCTGCACATAGCGAATCAGTGCTTCGATATCGGCCGCACTGGCTGCACCCAGGTTGACAATAAAGTTGGCATGCTTGTGCGAAACCCGGGCACCAC
>JALSRZ010000072.1 GCA_026984515.1 Thiohalobacter sp.
GTGTCGACTATGCCTGCGCGGCCCTCGGTCGCGAACGCCGCTGATCACACGACCTGCCACCGCCTCGCTACGGAACCCGGTGAGAAATGCGGGCTAGCCGATTCTCCCTGCGGCTGCGCCCGCTTCCATATTGACCCCCCTGTACTGCGCGCTATAGTTCCCGCTGCAGGTCGGAGTTATGTGTCCTGCCTATCCTGAACAGCATGGAGCCGGTCTATGAAAGGCGACAAGAAAGTGATCCAGTACCTCAACAAGGCGCTCAGGAATGAGCTGACGGCGATCAACCAGTACTTTCTGCATGCCCGCATGTACGAAGACTGGGGATTGAAGGAACTCAATGAAAAGGAATACGAAGAATCCATCGATGAGATGAAACACGCCGATGCGCTGATCAGGCGCACGCTGTTCCTGGAAGGGTTGCCCAACCTGCAGGACCTCGGCAAGCTGAAAATCGGTGAGAACACCGAAGAGATGCTGCGCTGTGACCTGGAACTCGAAATGGAAGCGGTGCCGTTATTACGCGAAGCCGTCGAGTACTGCGAGCAGGTCAAGGACTACGTTTCGCGTGAATTGTTCGAGGATATCCTGCAGAGCGAGGAAGATCATATCGACTGGCTGGAAACCCAGCTGGAGCTGATTGAAAAAGTCGGCCTGAAAAACTACCAGCAATCGAAAATGTAACACGCTCGCCTGACCGCGGTTTTCGCGCCGAAGGGCGTTGCTCCTGCAGGGGTGGCCGGGTGTCACTGCACGGCTGTTAGGGCCTGTTCGCATAGTGTTAACAGGCCCTGATGAATCGGGGATTCCTCAGCGACGCCGCTTCAGCCAGATCCAGGTGCCGGACAGGGACAGCAGAACCAGCAACAGCGCCGCTGCATCGAATACCCAGGGTCCCAGCCGGCCAAAGAAGCGCCCGCTGTGCAGGTCCAGCAAAACGCGTTCGACCGGCAGCACCTCGCCGCGAAAATGGTTTTGCAGCGCGGCTTTCAGCCGCGGGTCGAGCAGGCCGGGGATGGCCCAGTGCATGCCGGCGGGTTCCCCGTCCCGGCGTGACCAGTGCAGGAAGTCGGCGTCGGGCTGGTAATAGTCCAGGCTGGTGCGCACAATCACCGCGCCATCGGCATCGGTGCCGATACGGTCGATCCCGGCCGGAATTCCGTCGCTGCGTTGCAGCAGGTCAACCCGCTCGCCGCGCGGCGTCAACAGGAGAATGCTGTCGCTTACGGCAACCACGAACAGTCCATCTTTCCGTATGGCCCCGGCCAGTTGCCGGTAATTGCCTTTGATCTCGCGGCGATTCAGGTACAGGTGCTCGCCCATCAGGGTGATGTACCGGTCCCCGAGCGCAAACGAGAGCAGCTCCTGCGGCGCCTGGATGCCATACCAGTCCAGCACCCAGTCAGACTGTACATGCCGGCTGTGGAAACGAAAGTCTTCGGTATGGTTCAGCAGCAGGCCGGTGATCGCGATCACCAGCGTAAACAGGGCTGCGCCGACCCCCATGTAACGGTGCCATACATAGAAGGAACGCAGCTTGAAGCGCTGTTTTCTACGGTGGTGGCGTGACATCCGCTTTGCTCGTTTCAGCGTCCAGGTACAGGGCCAGGCGCGCCAGTTTTTTCATGGCGCGTACCGACAGCGTGGCGCCGGAAATGCCGTCGATGGTGCGATCGAGATCACCTTTGTCATTGAGTCCGGCATCCTGGAACTGGTCGGTAAAAAACGGGTGGCGTATTTCCTCGCCGCGGCTTTCACGGAAAACCAGTACACGGATTTTTTCCAGTCGCCCGTTATTGACGACCAGCCCCACGGTAATGGGCTGTTCCTTGCCGACTTCCTCGAGTATCCAGGCACTGCGCCGGCCGCGCCGCCAGTAGCGAACGCGCAGGCTGGGATAGCGGTGTCCCAGCAGCTGCTGCACGGTTTTCTTTCGTTTCCCGGTCAGCCAGATCAGCGAGGGTTCCGGAACCGCGTCCGCAAAGACTTCGGCCAGGAACGCGTCGGGTTCCTGGTAGGTGCCGCGTGCCGGTACCCCCGTGCTTAGGGGTGCCAGTAACAGTAGAAGCGCAAGTCTCTTGAGCATGTGTTCGTCTGCCGGGGCAGGTTCCTGGAAAAAGCAGGGGGCGCCACTGCGCCCCGTGCCGGTATTGTGCCCCAGCGGGGCACGGTAAAACAGCCTGCTAAAACTGGTAGCCAATGCCCAGATTGAAGCCATTGTCATTCTTGCTGCTGCCTTCGTTATCCTGCTGCTGTACGTCGGCTTTCAGTACCACGTCGGGGTGTGGCCAGTAGTTGACGCCGGCATTGAGCTGTTTTTTCTCGCTGTCGGAGTTGCCGTTGCCGGCCTGGTTATCCCACTGGTTGTAGCGGGCAAACACGCCGAGCTGCTGGTCGAAGAGTGAGAACTTGTAGGACGGCTCGATATAGAAGCCTTCCTGTTCGTCAGCACCCACGGATTTCGGTCCGCTGCCATCCAGGTCCCACATGGCGTACAGGGCGCGCAGGCCGAACGGACCGCGTTCGATGTCAGCATGGGCCTCGTACAGCCAGGCATGACCGGCATTCGGGTCATTACTCTGGGTAACGTCCTGCTGGTATTGCACGCTGGCCGCGAGTTCGACGCCCGCAATACCGGTCCACTTGATGCGTGCTGTGGAGGCCAGGTCGTTGGCATCGGCCTCACTGGTTTTTTGCCGGCCCTTGCGCACGGCGTAGTTCCTGCCGGCCGAGGTGTCCAGGCCTTCGTGTATGGCAAAGTCGTAACTCCAGCCGGGAGCGATTTCACCGTTGAGTGCGATACCGCCGGCCCACCAGGTGGTCGGGATGATATTTTTCTCGATCGGGTTGCGCTCCACGCCGTAGAAGGTCGGTGGTTCGTGGGTTTCGTTCAGGATGCCGACGGGAAGCAGGAACAGGCCGGCTTTGGCGTGCTGGCTCGGTGTAATATCGTACTCGACGTAGGCCTGTTCCAGTTCGACTGCGCCATTGTCCTCGGTGTTGTCGTGCTCCACCTCCAGCTCCGAGAAGAAGCGCAGATTGTCGGTAAACTGGTGGCCGAAGAACAGCACGAAGCGGTGAAAGTCGATCTCGTCCTTGCTGTCGAGGTTGTTGTAGTGCATTTCCCCGTAACCGCCTACCTGGGTATTCTCCATCCAGCGGGACCCGGTGGAGGTGTGCGTACCCTGTGCGCCTGCCACGGTTTCTTCAACGGCTTCAGCGGTGGCCTCGACCTTTTCGGTATTGGCCTCCTGTCCCGCCTTCAGCGCTTCAATTTCACGCTGCTGTTGCTGGATGATTTTCCACATTTCTTCCTGGCTCGGCATTTCTGCCGCGCTGGCTATGCCGTTGCCTGCCAGAAGCAGGGCAGCCAGACAGGTGCTGGAGCAGGGTTTGAATCTCATGCGCGTTTCCTCCGGGTTTCGTCTGAGTGTCATGCTGGCTGCGCATTATAATTATTAGCAACCTAAATGCAAATCGTTCGTATTTAGATCCAATGCATGAGGTGCACATCCCCGCTGTTCGCCTGAAGCGCCTGTTTCAAGGGTTTTTAAACGGGGTTTTGCGGATACAGGGGGAGGGTGGGACAGCGGTTCTGTCAGGGTGTTGCTCAGGCGGGCCGCAGGACTGCGAGCAGCACTATGGCGACCAGCAGGATGGCAGGTATCTCATTAAACCACCGGTAGAAAATACCCGAGCGGCGATTCTGTCCGGTCGCAAAACGCTGTACCAGCACCCCGCACAGGATGTGGTAGACGATCAGCGTGGCAACCAGCAGCAATTTGATTTGCAGCCACAGCTCGGTTATCGGCCAGTGCCAGCCGGCCAGCAGCCAGGCGCCGAAGACCGCGGTGAGCACCGCGCCGATGGTCATGATGGCGAACAGCTTGCGTTCCATGATCCTGAAACGTTCGTGGCCGGCTGTATCGGTGCAGTCGACGTGATAGACGAACAGTCGCGGCAGGTAAAAAAGACCGGCGAACCAGGTGACCATGAAAATGATGTGCAGCGCTTTCAGCCAGAGCATGGTTATGCAGGCCGGGCCAGCATGTCCAGTATCCTGGCGCGGACCGCGCCCATGTCCAGCGCACCGTTTTGCTGTAACACGACCTGGCCGTCGGGGGCTATCAGGAAGGTGCTGGGGGTAACGCTGACGTCACCGAACGCCGTGGCGGCCGTGTTGTCGATATCGAGTGCCAGTGGATAGGGAATCTGCCGGGCCTTGCTGACTTCGACAACCCGGTTGGGCGGATCGTAGGACATGGCAATACCGAGGACCTCCAGTCCACGCGGTGCCAGCTCCCGGTACAGCGCGGTCAGGTGAGGCATTTCCCGCAGGCAGCCGTTGCAGGTGGATGCCCAGAAGGTAACCAGCAGCGGTCGTCCGCGCAGCTCGGTCAGTCTCATTTCCTGACCCTGCAGGGTGGTCACCGTGATGTCCGGCACCTGTGTAATCCCGGCGGGAGCCAGCCACAGGGATCCCAGGCTGCCCGTCAGGGCCAGGAACAGTACGCTTGCCAGGAGATGTTTCAGTTGCATAACGGTGAAATGGTACCGGTTCCCGCCGGCAGGTGCGAGGATGCCGCTGTTTACGCCGGGTTTTTTTTGTCCCCGGCTTCCGCCGGGGCTTCTGCGGGTGCAGCAACCGCTCTCTCCGGCAGAAAGTTCAGGGCCAGTACCCGGTAAATGGGCTCCGGGCACACCAGGCGTGAACTCAGGTAGGCAATGAAGGCTGTGGCCATCAGGGGCAGCAGCAGGCCGTGGTTGTCTGTCATTTCCATCACGATCACAAAGGCAGTGATCGGTGTTTGCACCACTCCGGTGAAATAGCCTACCATGCCGAGCACGATGATGGCCGCAACGGGGAAATCCGGCAGCCAGGCGGATATTTCGGCGCCGACACCGGCGCCCGTCGCCAGCGATGGTGCAAATATCCCGCCCGGGATGCCGCTCAGGTAGGAAAACAGGGTGGCCAGCATTTTCATGAGCGGGTAGCTTTCCGGCAGGGTCGAGGTGCCGGTGAGGATGGCCTCGGCTTCCAGGTAGCCGGTGCCGTAGGCTGTGTTTCCGGACAGCAGGCCGGCGCCGGCGATACCCAGCCCGCAGATACCGGCAACCAGCAGCGGTCGGCGCCTGAGCAGTGGCGCGATATAGCGGGAACCCTGTATCAGGGCGGTGCTGAACAGGCCGCCGAGCACTCCGCCTATCGTTCCGCAGACGATGACCGGCACCAGCATTTCCGCAATACCGAGCTGTGCCGAGGTAGAGCCGAAGTAGGTGTAGTTGCCCTGTATCGCGATGGCCGTCACACCGGCCAGGAATACCGCGGTCAGCAGTACACCACTGGTACGTTCCTCGAAGGAACGCCCCAGTTCCTCTACCGCGAACAGGATGCCCGCCAGCGGGGTGTTGAAGGCCGCGGCAATGCCCGCGGCGCCGCCTGCCAGTATCAGTCCCTTGTCCATGTAGTGGTGCGGGAATTTTGCAAAACGCCCCAGCGAGAACATGATGGCTGCGCCAATGTGAACCGTCGGTCCTTCACGCCCTATGGATGCACCGCTCAGTAGACCGATCAGGGTCAGCAGGATCTTCCCGAATGCGATACGGAACGAAAGCAGCACCGTGCGGGATGTGTGCTCGGGTATCTGCAGCGCCGCGATAGACTGGGGAATACCGCTGCCCTGCGACCCGGGGAAGAACCTGTTCGTCAACCAGGCGACCAGCATCAGTCCTGTCGGGCAGATCACAAAAGGCGACCAGGGGGAAACATCAACCAGCAGGTGAAACCAGTTGTTGGTATGTTCGGAGGTGATGGCAAAACCGCTGGCCACCAGGCCCACGATGATAGCGCCCGACCACAGCAGGATGCGGATTTTCCAGTCGTCCGGCGAAAGCAGGGTTTTCCCGGTTTTACGCAATCGATGCAGCATGAAAGGTCGCTTGTCTGGCCCAAAAGGGGGTGTGCAGGCGCGCCATACTATTTTCTTGCCCCGCTACATGCAATCGTCCAGGGCCTGTTAACAGCCCCTGGATGGACAAGTATTTCTATAGTGCGGAGAATAGGGTGCCCAATGCAGTGAGACAGGACGGGCAGGGTCAATGATCAAGGTGGGTGTTGTCGGCGGGACCGGGTATACCGGGGTCGAACTTTTACGGTTGCTGGCGTTGCATCCCGGTGTGCAACTCAGCGTCATCACATCACGCAGCGAAGCGGGCAACAGGGTGGCAGACCTGTTTCCCAACCTGCGTGGCTACGTCGATCTCGAGTTCAGCGTCCCGGACCTGTCGGTGCTGGGTGCCTGCGAACTGGTGTTTTTTGCCACGCCCAATGGTATCGCCATGGAGATGGCCGCAGAGCTGCTGGACCGTGGTGTGAAACTGATCGACCTGGCAGCCGACTTCCGGCTGCAGGATCCGCAGCTGTGGCAGCAGTGGTACGGCATGGAGCACGCCTGCCCCGATCGGCTCGCCACGGCGGTGTACGGTCTGCCGGAAATGAACCGGGAAGCGATTGCAACGGCGCAACTGGTGGCCAACCCGGGGTGTTATCCCACCGCGGTGCAACTGGGTTTCCTGCCGCTGCTGGAGGCCGGCTGCATCGATGCGTCGACCCTGATCGCCGACTGCAAGTCGGGTGTCAGCGGGGCGGGCCGCACCGCCAGTATCGGTACACTGCTGGCCGAAGCGTCGGAAAGTTTCAAGGCCTACGCCGTGCCGGGACACCGGCACCTGCCGGAAATCCGCCAGGGGCTGGAACGGGTTACCGGCGCTGCCGTCGGCCTGACCTTTGTGCCGCACCTTACCCCCATGATCCGCGGCATCCATGCCACCCTGTATGCGCGCCTGGAGAACGCGGGCGTGGACCTGCAGGCCGTGCTGGAGGAACGCTATCGGCAGGAACCCTTCGTGGATGTCCTGCCCGCCGGCTCGCACCCGGAAACGCGCACGGTGAAAGGGGCTAACCACTGTCGCATAGCGGTTCACCGGGCGCCGGACTCGGCTACGGTGGTGGTGCTTTCCGTGATCGATAACCTGGTCAAGGGCGCGGCCGGCCAGGCCATTCAGAACATGAACATCATGTCCGGTTTCGATGAGCGTGACGGTTTGCACGCCATCGGCCTGATCCCCTGACAGCGGCACGATAGTTGCACTGAACTTTAACTGAAATCATGGTGTCCGGCAGGCGAAAAATTCTGGTGTATCAGCCGGCGTATGCATGGCTGGGAGCTGCGCTGTTGCTGGCGGTCCTGGCCCTTGCAGCGTACCAGCTGTTCGAGGCGGGCATCCGCTACTCCGGCCAGCGCGTGCAACAGCTGACGCAGCAACTGGAAGGGCTGGAGAGCAGCTATGACGCCCTGCAGCGGGTCAACGGGGAGTTGCGCGAACAGATTGCGGTGCTCAAGCGTTCCAGTGAGATCGACCGGCGCGCCACGCGTGAGGTGCGCAATGAATACGCAGGGTTGCGCGAACAGGTCGTGGAGCTGCGCAAGCAGCTGGCGTTCTACCAGGGCATCGTTTCGCCGGGAAAGGCCAAAGCAGGGTTGAACGTACAGCGTTTTCACCTGGAGCCGGCCGGGGAGGAAGGCCATTTTTTCTACCGCCTGACCCTGACCCAGGTGACACGTAATGAGCGCTATGTGCGCGGTGTCGTGGAAATGGATATCGAAGGGACGGAAAATGGTACGTCGAAACGGCTGAAATTCGGCGAGCTGGCCGCAGACAGGCGCAAGACCCTGAAATTCAGATTCCGGTATTTCCAGAACCTGGAAGGGGAGATACGCCTTCCGGCACAGTTTGAACCGGAAAAAATACATATTGTGCTGAAAACCAGCGGCAAGGGGCAGCCCCCGGGCATCGAGAAAACCATGGATTGGCCGATCTAGGAAGGTGGGCCGTTGATTTGCAAGGAGACAGAGCATGTTTGGAGTTGGCAGGAAATCCGGTTGTTCCGGAATCGATACGGTCATCGGGTCACAGACCCGCCTGGAAGGCGACATACACTTCAGCGGGGGATTGCACGTCGATGGCATCATCAACGGTAACCTGGTTGCCGAACCGGGCACCGAGGCGGTGCTCACGGTCAGTGAACAGGGGCGCATTGAAGGGGATGTACGGGTTCCGAACCTGGTGCTGAACGGTGCCGTTCAGGGCGACGTGTACGTGAGCGACCGGGTTGAGCTGGCCAGCTGTGCCCGGGTTACGGGTAACCTGTACTACCACCTGATCGAGATGGCCATGGGCGCTGAAGTGAACGGCAACCTGGTACACCAGGTCGAGCCGCCGCGGGTGGCAGCCACGGTGGAACCGGGGGCCGACCTCCTTGAGGAGGTTGAAAGCGCCGGCATGTCGATCGCCAAGTAATACTTGACCAAATTAGTGGGTAAATGGCATACTCCTTGCTATCCTGATATGAGTGCCAGTGGAGACGGACGGATGAGCGACAGTACAGCCGAACAGATGAACCCGGGTGACGAGTTGATGATGGTGACCGACGCTGCGGTCAACAAGGTCAAGGGCCTGATCGAAGAGGAGGGCAAGCCGAACCTCATGCTGCGGGTTTTCGTCACCGGCGGTGGCTGTTCCGGTTTCCAGTACGGTTTCACCTTCGAGGAAGTGGTCAATGAGGGTGACACCGAAGTGGAAAAAGACGGCGTCCGGCTGCTGGTCGACCCCATGAGTTTCCAGTACCTGGTGGGTGCCGAGATCGACTACAAGGAAGACCTGGAAGGCTCAAGATTCGTGATCAAAAACCCCAATGCAACCACGACCTGCGGGTGTGGTTCTTCCTTCTCGGCCTGAAATATCCAACAAAATCCCGGCAAGGGGCGCTGATGCGCCCCTTTTTCTGTGGTGCCTGTATCAAGCACCGGAATCAGTAAACCGGTTATACTGTTGTGCTTCGTGATCGGGAGAACGGAATGAGCGAGTATTTACCCGGGCTGGAGGGGGTTCCGGCAACCCAGTCCAACATCTCTGACCTGGATGGCACCAGGGGCATACTGACCTATCGCGGTTACCGTATCGTCGATCTGGCGCTCCACAGTACCTTCGAGGAAACCAGCCTGTTGCTGCTGGACGGCCACCTGCCGACCTATGCGCAGCTGGAGGAATTTGACCAGCAGCTGCGTTCCAACCGTATTGTGAAATACAACGTGCGGGAGATCATGAAGTACCTGCCGGCGACCGGGCACCCGATGGAGATGCTGCAGACAGCGGTGGCCAGCCTGGGCATGTTCTACCAGGGTGACGAGTGCCTGACCGGCGGTAGTCAGTGCAGTGATCTGAACTATGTGCACAACATGTCGGTCAAGATCATCGCGCGCATGGCGACCATTGTCGCCATGTGGGAGCACGTGCGTAACGGTTACGACCCCTATGCACCGCGCAAGGAGCTGAATTATGCCGAGAACCTGCTGTACATGTTCAGCGGCGAAGATCCGGACCCGTTCATGGCGCGCATCATGGATGCCAGCCTGATCCTGCACGCCGAACACACCATCAATGCATCCACGTTCGCGGCACTGGTCGCCGGTTCCACGCTCGCCAGTCCTTTCCTGGTGATTGCGGCTGCGATCGGCACCCTGGCCGGTCCGTTACACGGCGGGGCCAACCAGCGCGTGGTGGAAATGCTGGAAGAGATCGGCCGGCCGGAAAACGTAAAAGCCTGGCTGGACGAAAAACTGGCCAGCAAGGCCAGGATCTGGGGCATGGGACACCGCGAGTACAAGGTCAAGGACCCGCGCGCCACCATCCTGCAGAAGCTCATGCACGAATTGATGGAACACCGCGGCGGCAACATGGGGCCGATGTTCGAAACGGCACTGGCGCTGGAGGAAGCCTGCGAGGAAAAACTGGCGCCCAAAGGGGTCTATGCCAATGTCGATTTCTACTCGGGCATCCTGTACAAGGAAATGGGGATCCCGCCGGACCAGTTCACATCGATTTTCGCTATTGCCCGTTCCGCCGGCTGGCTGGCACACTGGCGTGAACAGCTGGGAGACAACCGGATTTTTCGTCCGACCCAGGTGTACACGGGGCAGTCGGAACGGGATTACGTGCCCATCAGTGAGCGCTGACTCACAGTTCGTCTGAAAGAGCACCCCGGCAGGTACGTTTTGAGCCAGGTCGGGCAGCCCGGACATGGGACCGGTATCACCCGGTCAAGACACGCAGAACCTGCCATCCCTGGCCGCTCGACTGCCGCATCCCTGCGGCAGACGGTCCTGACCGGGTGATGCCGGTCCCATGTCCTCACCTGCAGGCTCACTCCAAAGTTAACGGGACAGCAGTGTCAGTTGTTTATCTCTTCCGGATTCTACCCGGGTAGATCGACCCCAGGATCACCGGCCGGTTTGCGCCGGTAACGGCCGGGATATTGCCGGCTTTCCCTGCCAGGGCCTGTTTGGCCAGCCAGGCAAAGGCAACCGCTTCCACCCAGTCCGGGTGCAGGCCGTATCTTTCTGTGGTTTCCACCTGCTGTTCCGGTAGCAGGGACGCCAGGCGTTGCATCAGGAAGTCATTGTGTGCACCGCCGCCGCAGACCAGCACCTGTTGTACCGGTGGGCCGAACCGCTGTAACGACGAGGCGATGGTTTGTGCTGTGAACTCGGCCAGCGTTCTTTGTATGTCGGCATCGGACGGGGTGTGTGGTAGCTGTTGCAGCCGTTCCTCGAGCCAGTGCAGGCAGAACAGCTCCCGACCTGTGCTGCGGGGTGGTGGCTGACTGAAATAGGGGTGATCCAGGAGACGGGTCAGCAGGGGGCGGTTCAGTTCGCCACTTTGTGCCCAAGCGCCACGCTCGTCATAGTCGCCGTGGCGGGTTTTGCAGTACCAGGCGTCCAGTAACACATTGCCCGGCCCGGTATCAAAACCGGTAACGGCCTGGCGGTCTGCCGGAAGCAGGGTCAGGTTGGCTATGCCACCGATGTTCAGGATGGCACGGGGGGTTGCCGGATCGTGGAACAGGGCCTGGTGAAAGGCGGGTACCAGCGGTGCGCCCTGGCCGCCGGCGGCGATATCCCTGCGGCGGAAATCGGCGACGGTAGTGATGCCGGTTCTTTCGGCGATCCGGTTGGCGTCGCCCAGCTGCAGGCTGAATGCAGGCTGGTCGCCGGGCGCATGCAACAGGGTTTGACCGTGGCTGCCAATGGCCGTGATCTGATGACTGTTGAAACCGGCCTGTGCCATGAGGTCGAGTGCGGCGACGGCGAACTGTTCGCCCAGTTCGGCATCCAGTCTGCCGGCCTCCTGCAGCGAAGTCTGGTCCGGGGTGGTGGCGGTTTTCAGGATACGGGCGTGCAGTGCTTCCGGCCAGGCGCTGGTCTGTGCGCGGATCAGCTCGGGGCGGTCGCCGGAAAGATCCACCAGGGCGGCGTCGATGCCGTCCATGCTGGTGCCTGACATGAGGCCGAGATAGTACCCAGGCATGCGCTCAACCGGGTGCTGAGGTCCGCGCGCCCGGCCGCTCAGTGGTCCCGCAACGCAACGGTCCGGGTCTTTGCCAGCTCCAGCTGGGCCAGCAGGTTCTCGGTGGCCAGCTTGAAATCCTGGCGGTACTTCCTGGGCAGGGGGGCGGCATCCGGCAGCTTGACGGTCAAGGGGTTGCGGTGCACCCCGTTGACACGGAATTCGTAGTGCAGGTGTGGCCCGGTGGCCAGCCCGGTGCTGCCGACATAGCCGATGATCTGGCCCTGCTGGACCCGGCTGCCGGTACGCAGGCTGCGTGCATAGCTGTTCAGATGGGCGTACAGGGTGCTGTAATTGCTGCCGTGCTGGATGACCACGGTCTTGCCATAGCCGCCTTTTTTCCCGCGCAATACGATTTTGCCGTTACCCGTTGCCTTGACCGGCGTACCGCGTGGGGCCGCGTAATCCACGCCTTTGTGCGCACGTATCCTGTTCAGGATGGGGTGCTTGCGGCCGAGGCTGAAACGTGAACTGATGCGAGTAAAGGATACCGGGGTGCGCAGGAAGGTTTTGCGCATGCTGTGGCCGTCCGGGGAGTAATAGTCAGTGCGGCCCTGTTTGTCGGTATAACGCACCGCCTGGTAGACCTTGCCGTTATTGGTGAATTCCGCGGCCAGGATGTCGCCCGTACCCACGCGCTCGCCATCCAGGTAGAGCTCTTCGTAAATCAGGGCAAACTGGTCTCCCTGGCGAATATCCAGGGCAAAATCGATATCCCAGCCGAAAATGCCGGCCAGTTCCATGGTGATATTCTCCGGCAGCCGGGCCTGCTGCGCGGCGACAAACAGGGAATTGTCGATTTTGCCTGCGGCGCGCACGCTGCGTCTTTCCGGGACGCGGGCGATCAGTTGAGCGTTATAGCCGTCTTCCGTCCGGGTGATGCGGACCTGGTTCAGGGCATCGATTTCGTACAGCAGTTCCAGCAGCCCGTCTTCCGGGGTGGTGCGCATGCGCAGTTTCTGTCCGGGATAGATGCGAGTCAGTTTTTTGGCGACACCGCCGCTGGCGATGATGTCGTGTAACTGGCGTGGCGGGATGCCCTGCCGGGAAAAAATACGCGCCAGACTGTCACCGGATGCGACGGTGACATCGTGCCAGCTGCCACGCGGCTGTGCCTCGGCTGTAACCGGTGCAGCTGCCGCGGGCAGCTGCTCTGCGGGTGTTCGGGGAAGTTCGATTCGGGCTGTTTCCGCCAGTTCGGAAGGCGGGAGATCCAGTGGCATATCCTTGATACGCAACGCATTTGCATCATAGGAAGTCAGCGAGAACAGGCCCAGCGCAAGTCCGGAGGCGGAGCCAAGCAGTGCCCACCGCAGGCCCCTGGACCGGTGTTTGCTCATCCGGCCGCCACGCCATCCCGTTTTGTAGTCCCGCATGGACGAATAGTCGTACTGCACCAGAAATCCCTTCCCAATCCTGTAGTTCAAACTAACTGACGGAGCCGCTTGCGGTCAACCGTCGCGATGATGTATTAGCAGGCAGCAGAAACTGTGCCAGTTTCATCCCTGGTCCCCGTTACCAGGCCGGCCGCTCACCAGTATATCCCGAGACTTCAGCCAGTTAAGCGTCCTCAACGAGGTTATCGGCCAACTTGTGCTACTCTTGCGCCCCAATTTTCAGGGTACCGGAGCACTTTCATGTCGCATAGCGAGGCCTTGCAGCAGATCAGGCGCGGCGCAGAGGAAATACTGGTTGAAACAGAGCTGGAACAGCGGCTGAAGGAAAACCGTCCGCTGCGTGTAAAGGCCGGTTTTGATCCTACCGCGCCCGACCTGCACCTGGGGCACACCGTGTTGCTCAACAAGCTGCGCCAGTTCCAGGAACTCGGCCACGAAGCGCTGTTCCTGATTGGTGATTTTACCGGCATGATCGGGGATCCGACCGGCAAGAACGTCACGCGCAAGCCGCTCACCCGGGACGAAGTGCTCGACAACGCCAGGACTTACGAAAGCCAGATCTTCAAGATCCTGGACCCGGAAAAGACGCTGGTGGTATTCAATTCGAGCTGGATGAACGAAATGGATGCCGCAGACCTGATTCAGCTGGCTGCCAGGCATACGGTGGCGCGCATGCTGGAACGGGATGATTTCAGTAAACGCTACGGTTCCGGGCAGCCCATCGCCATCCACGAATTCATCTACCCGCTGGTACAGGGCTACGATTCGGTTGCCCTGAAGGCAGATGTGGAACTCGGAGGTACCGACCAGAAGTTCAATTTGCTGGTCGGTCGCCAGTTGCAGGAAGCCTATGGGCAGAAGCCGCAGGTGGTGCTGACCATGCCGATCCTGGAAGGTCTCGACGGGGTCCAGAAAATGTCCAAATCGCTGGGCAACTACATCGGCATCAATGAAGCGCCGGACGAGATGTTCGGCAAACTGATGTCGATTTCCGATGAGCTCATGTGGCGCTATTTCGAGCTGCTGAGTTTCCGCTCCATTGCTGAAGTGGAAGCGCTGAAAAAGTCGATGCAGGAAGGTCGCAACCCACGGGATATCAAGTTCGAGCTGGGCAGGGAGCTGGTGGCGCGCTTCCATTCTCAGAGCGATGCGGATCGCGCGCAGAAAAATTTCATCGCCCGTTTCCAGAAGGGCGCGCTGCCTGATGATATGCCCGAGGTTCAGTTGCAGGCCGGCGGTGATGGTATGCCCATCGCCAATGTGCTGAAAGAGGCTGCGCTGACGTCGAGTACTTCGGATGCGCTGCGCATGATCCGGCAGGGCGCGGTACGCATCGATGGGGAAAAGATCAGCGACACGCGACTGCGGCTGGAAGCGGGTGCCCGTTGTGTCATCCAGGTGGGCAAGCGCCGCTTTGCCCGTGTGGTGATGGAAGAATAGATAGACTATCGTCTACTATAGAATGGGGGTAGGCGGGTCCAGCCGTATTTTGGGGGTATAATCAGGCCAGCCATCCCAGAACGGGAGTTGCCTGGCAAGGCTCCGTCGGGCGGGGAATCACTGAGGATGCCCTGGTTATGAAGAATAAAACGATCCTGCTGGTCGAAGACAACCCGGATGACGAGGCGCTGACCCTGCGCGCCCTGAAGCGTAACAATATTCTCAACGAAGTGGTGGTCGCCCGCGATGGCGCAGAAGCACTGGATTACCTGTTTGCGCGCGGCGTGCACAGCGGGCGTGATCCGGAGCGACTCCCGGAAGTCACCCTGCTCGACCTGAAACTGCCCAAAATCGACGGGCTGGAGGTGCTGCGCCGGATCCGGGCGGATGAGCGCACCCGGCGACTTGCCGTTGTAATTTTGACGTCTTCCAATGAGGAAAAGGATATCATCGCCGGCTACGATCTCGGGGCGAACAGCTATATTCGCAAGCCGGTCGATTTCAACCAGTTCATGGAGGCCGTGCGCCAGCTGGGCATGTACTGGCTGGTGCTGAACGTATCGCCGGTTTCCGTGTAGCGAGTCCGGCCCAGGCCATTGTTTTTAGCCCGTTTACGCCGGATCCGGGGCCTTGCTGTTCATCGCGGAAATTCTCCTTGACGGCCACCCGCCGGGCTGTATAATGCGCGCCTCTGCTTCGGGCCGGGTCGATTTTTTGCCCCGGGAACGTGACAGAAAAGTATTGACGGGACAGGCGATTATGCCTCATACTTGTCGGTCTTCGCTGGCCAGAGCGCCATCGAGTTCATTAACAATCAGATCAGGTAATTTGTGTGGGTGCTTACGTCGGATTGATTGCGTAGCAAAGCAACATTCGATGGAAGCAAACTCAAGCAATTCCGAGTTTTGTGTACATCGAGCCAGATTTGTCGCCTCAAGCGACTAAAGTGATTGAACTGAAGAGTTTGATCCTGGCTCAGATTGAACGCTGGCGGCATGCCTAACACATGCAAGTCGAACGGAAA
>JALSRZ010000073.1 GCA_026984515.1 Thiohalobacter sp.
GGCTGACAATGGCCGCCGGGTCGCCCGGGTCGTCGACGCCGGACATATCCTGCAGCCAGTACAGGCTGGACTCCAGCAGATCGATGGCATTGGGCAGGGAACGCCGTACCGGGACCGACCCGGGATTGCCGAAATAGGCCACCGCTGGCAACGGCAGCAGACACAGGACCAGCAGGGCCGTCAGGATCCAACGGGAACGTTTTGCCGACACCAGACCGTGCACCGGAACCTCAGACGGGTTGTTCCCGTGGTATCACTTCGCCGCTGACCACTTCGTTCTCGACCGGCTCTGCCTCTTCCTCGACGGGGCGTTTGCCGGACGGGTCGGTGAAGCGATCGTTCAGGACCTGCACCAGCCGGTTGGCGTCGGCCACGATGCGGGCCAGTGCGCGGCGGTTGCGCCGCGTCCATCCGGCCGGGTCCGGGTCAAAGATGCTGCGCCAGATGCGGGTATTGCGCCGGAACGCACGCGCCAGACGCTCACCTTCTTCCTCGCTGTAGCGGGCGGAGATTTCCTGCAGCACTTTCTTCGCTGCCCAGCCGCGCGCCGAGAAATGCAGGTAGAAGGTCAGTGCACTCACCACGACCACTGCCGCCAGTGAAAATAACGGGTTGCCGAGCACCTGGCTGAAGCCGGCTTTAACCGTGTCGGCCGCAGCCGGCGGCAGCATCAGGGCGCTGGCCCCGGCGGCGGCGGCGATCACCAGGAAGCCGAAATCCCAGCTCAGCACCTTGCGCCGCCAGCTTGCAATCAGGCCGCGGATTTCGGGTACATAGTGTTCCTCGATCTCGTGCGCGCGCTTCTCCAGCGCGCCAACAATGCGATAGGCGCGTTCCACACTGACCTGCTCGATGCGCTGGTGGATGTCGCTGAGATCCTGGTCACGCTTCCATTCGAAACGGCGGCGCAAGGCCTCGTTCTCGATGGGCACACCGGCCTCCGGGTCATAGATACTGTAGAAGCGACCCGCGGTCAGCCCTTCGCGCGCCAGCGCACGCTGCCAGGCGCCGATCACCTCTTCGGGATTGTCCTCGCGTGCCGTGGTGTCAATCTGGTTGAGGATATACAGGAACTTGCTGCTGTCAGCACGATCCTTGGTAGCGCCCACCAGGTGGGCCAGCGTGTCGCTCATGGCGCCCGGTTCCGGGTGGCGCGCATCGAACAACACCAGCACCAGGTCTGACAGGTCGATGATATGGTTGGTCAGGCGCAGGGTCGCCGAACGCTGTTCGTCCGCGTCAAACCCGGGTGAATCGATCAGAATACGCCCCTTGAGCGCATCGCTGCGGCAGGTTTTCAGCTGCAGGTAGGCATCGACACGGCTGCCCTGCCCGCTTTCCACCCGGTCCAGCTCTTCACTGGTCCGGTAGAAGGGAAAACGTGGATCGGCATCCAGCGCCACCCCGGGCAAGGTGCGTGCATTCTTTTCCCCGCCATAGCACATCACCGTAAACTTGTCGTCCACCGCCTGGTTGCCGGTGTCCTGCAGCGGGTAGGAAATATAGTTGTTGATGAAGGTGGACTTACCGGCGGAAAAGGTGCCCAGCACGGATATCAGCGGCCACCAGGAAATCTGCGTGGCATAGGATTCCGACGGCGCAAGCAGGCCCATGGCATAGCCGATGCGCGACAGCTGACGGAAACCCTCCACGGCCGACACCAGGACCGGGTTTTCCTCTTTCAGGTGCAGCTCAAGGCTCTTGAGCCGCTTGCGTATATTCTTGTCCGGGGCAAACATGTCTTTTCTCTGGTCACCAGGGCATAAAATTGTTCATGAACCGCATGGGTCCGGATACGTTCTCGATATTGCGACCCATGGTCTGGGTGTCATAGCGCATGTTATACATGGTGTAGGACATGGAATCGATCGACTTGTTCATCTCCTGCATGTTGATCACGATGACGCCCATTGCTGCATTCTGTTCCTTGATGTCGTGACTCATCTGTTCCATGTAGTCCGTCATCTTCACCATATTTCTGGACACGGTGTTCATGTTGTTCGTGGTGGACGAAAAGTTCTGGTTAATGTTCACCATGCTGACCGATATCGCCTCCATCTGGCCGACGATGTGTCCGATGTCGTTGGTCAGTTTGTAAATCAGAAAAAACCCGTAGGCCGCCAGTACCACGAAGGCCAGCATGGTCGGATATACCACCAGCTCCCAGCGTCGCGCACTGGCCTCGAAGCTGCGCGCGAACTGGCTCATGTACTGGGCCATATCCGTGAGCAGCAACTGTTCCGCCTCCTTGGCGGCTTCCTCGACGACCTCCTCGTCTACGTGCTCATGCTCCGGCTCCACGCCCTGCTTCGCGGCGTCACCCGGAGTCGTTGCAGGTCCGGTCCCCTTTTCCTCTGCCATCCAGGCCTACTCCACTACACTGCAGTGCAATGCAGGCATCAACCACCCGCCTGCCGCAGGCTCATCTCCAGCTGGCCGGCACGTCTGGCATCCAGGCGATACACCACGTCCAGCAACGCACGTGCCTGCGCACGGTCGCCCTGCACCGCTAACAGCTCGATCGCGTGCGCATAGGCGTTCACCGCTTCGGGCTTCTTCCTGATACTGAAGTACAGGTTGCCCATCTCGCCCCACACCTCCGCATGATCGGGCCAGTTTTCAGCCAGGATGCGGTACGCCTGCAGGGCAGCCTGGATATCCCGTTTCCAGAAGTAGGCGCGGGCCAGTTCGAGTTGCTGCCGGAATACGCTTTGTGAATCTGCGTTTGCCGGCTGCGGCACCACAGCAGCCAGTGCACTTTCTGCAACGGGCTGTGCATCAGCGGGCTGCGCACCCGTACGCACCGCAGCCTCTTCTGCGGCATTCTCATTCTCAACCGCAGGCTGCGTCACCTCTGCTTCGACTGCGGCGGCAGCGCCGGGAGACTCTGCCTCGGTCAGCGGCCCGGGTTCGGCAGCGGCAGCATCAGAAACCGGCGCTGAAGCCATAACTGTTGCGCCGCTCTGTTCTGGACCGTCAGCCGGTTCGGCAATGGCCGTATCCCCGCCAGTACCCGGCTCCACTGCCGGCGACTGCCCTGCGGATACAGGCGCCTCCTGTTTCGCTTCAAGCAGATCCGTTTCGGTTTCGACGACTTCCGCCTCCGCCGCGGGTGCCGACGAAGCAATACGCTCGGCCGCTGGAACGGAAACCGTGGCAGCCGGTTCTTCCACCACGGCCGGGGCATGGCTCACCGCTGCGGGCGCTGGCTTTGAAAACCATTGCGGAAACAGCTCCACGCGGTTCATGTAGGCAAAAAATGCGAGAACAATGAACGTGATCAACAGTCCGTGACTTAATATTTTCTGTACGAGTTTCATTGTTTGCCCTCCCCCGGTTGCTGTTGCAGGCCACGCTGTTCCGGATTGCCAACGGCCCCCGGTGGCACAGTCGCGGGGACACCGCCGCTACCGGCCGCATCGATCCGCTGGTAGCCTGCCGGCACCTCGAACAGGGACGCCGCCTGTGCCCCGACGCGAATATTGCGCAGCTCGCGGTATTTGCCGTCCGGCAGTTCTTCGCGCACCACGATCTGCAACTCGGGGTCATACCAGCGGGTAGAGGTCTGCTTTTTGCCGTCCGGCTGGGTAACCGTCATTTCCCAGCGCTCGGCACGACGCCCGTTGAGTGTTTCCAGCCCCGCAGGCCGTAATTCGTAAACGCCACCATCCGGCCATTCCTGGCGCAGCGGCATGTGTCGTTCGTTATCCATCCAGTGCAGGCTGCGTTCCTGCCCTTCTTTCACCATCTCCCATTTCGTGGCCCTTCTTCCAAACAGCGGCTCGCTGCCCAGTACGCGGCAGCTTGCCGCGGGCACCCAGGTGCAGGGGCTGGACTCGGCCGGTGGCAACATGGGATTTCCCATAGCGCCTTCCGGCATGCGGCGCAGCATATAACTCGCCGTTTGCGGAACCATGAGTAACAGACGATGATTCTTCATGTCGTATATCTCAACCATGCGCAGGTGATTTCTGTTGTACTCCAGGCGGACCTGGTTATCGCCAACAAACACCTGCGCTTTTCTGCTCTCGCCATCCATTGCGGTCTGTACGGCCTGCGCGGAGAACTGTACGTTGCCGTGCTCCGCTGCCGCCGAACAGCCAGCAGCACACAAACAACCGGCAAACAAAACCCCTGCAGCTCTTCTCACGAGCCTTGCTCCCAGGTCATTCAGGAAATCCCGGGGCTACGGATCTGCCTGATTGCAGACCCGCTCCCGGAGATCAACTTACTTGGCAGGTGCCTGTGGTGCGGCCGGTGCCTGCGGTGCGCCATAAGGGCCGGCGCCGTAAGGACCCGGACCATAACCGGGACCCGGACCATAACCGGGACCGTAACCACCGTACCCCGGGCCATAACCACCCCAGCCGGGACCATAGCCGTACGGGCCATAGCCACCATAGTTGCGGCCATAGTAGTCGTTGTAACCACGACCATAGCCACGACCATAGCCACGACCACTGCCGCGACCGCTGAAGTTCATGCTGAAGTCGCCGTCACCGAGCATATCGCCCATGCCGTCACCCCAGCCGTTGCCGTTGTTACCCCAGCCGTTGTTACCCCAGCCATTGTTGTTCCACGGACCCCACCAGGCTTGCGCCGAGGTCATGGTCAACGCGGTAGCGCCAGCCAGCATTGCTGCAAGAACAGTCTTCTTTACTTTCACCATTTCGGTACCCTCCGAACGTTTTTCAAAACAGCACGGAACACCCGCGCCACCGATTGCACCCCTGTGAACTGCCTCCAGTACGAAAAACGAGGGGAACAACGTTCTTCGCCAGCAACCCTGATCTCACCATTCACCCGGTGGATCGTTTTTTATCATCCTGTCACAAATTCTCTCTACCAGCCGGGACCGGTTATACCGGGATAACCATAGCCATATCCGCCGGGCCAGCCACCGTAGGCACCCGGTCCCATGTAAGGCGCTGCCCCGTAGTAGCCGGGGTAGGCGCCGGCGTAGGGATTGACGCCACCGGACCCGAAACTACTTCCCGACAAACGATCATAGGGCGCAACCGGTCGGACGGGTGCGGGCGCCGGCGCCACCGTACGGTTCTGCCGGGCCCTGTCCGCCTGGTCATCCAGTGGCCGGTACTGACCGGTACCGGGAGGCTGTGAATACTGTGGCCGTTGCAGTCGCTGTTGACCCCAGCCGGTTGACTGTGAGGGCTGCTGTACATTGCGGTTTCCATAGCCATACGCCGGTCTGCGCTGAACAGCCCACGGGTTTTCGGGATCGACAGTCGGTGCTGCTGGCTGTGGCTGGCCGTAGACAGGCGGCTGACTGAGCGCTTGTCCGCGAGGTGCTGGCGGGACCGGCCACTGGCTTGCCGGAATCTGCACGACAATCGCCTGCCTTGGTGTATCTTCACCGGCCTTTGATTTGGCTGTCGTCTCATCCTCGTCTCCACCACAACTTCGTACAGCCAGCACCAGCAGCAATATCACACCCAGCCCACTCACCGCATGGCGGGGTTTCCAGAACCCCTGCGGTTGAACCGTTAACTGCTCACCATTGTCTGCTGCCGCCATACATTCCTCGTCAGATCAACGCGTCTGCGCACGCGGTGCCACCGGGTATGGTGCGTAACGACCACCCCAGCCAGGCCCGCCATATCGCCTGGCGCCATAACCGCCCCAGGGTGCAGGCGGATAGCCATACCCGTAAACCGGCGGTCTTACCGGCTGACCATAACCATAGGCCGGGACTGCAGGTGCTGCGGCGGCCGGTTGTGTGGCGGCCGGCGCCTGGGCCTTTTGGGACTGAGGCGCCGCGCTCCCGGACGGTGCTGCAGCGGGTTCAGTCAGTGGCCGGAACTGCGGCTGTGCCTGGATGCGCTGATCCTGCTGCGCTTTCATTTGTTCCAACTGCCGCTCGTGCTCCGCACGCTGCTGTTGCATACGCTGTTCCTGAGCGGCTTTCTGCTCTTCCCAGCGTTTCGCCTGTTCGGCTTTCTGCTGTTCCCAGCGCTTTTGAACGTCCTCAGGCATTTTCATCGGCTCCGGGGCTGGCGGCGGCGGTGGCACCTCTGCCAACTGTTTGTTGATCTCGGCTTCGCTCTGCGCCTGCATTTGATCCATGCGCTTCTGCATTTCCTCGACACGTTTGTTCATCTCGGCTTCGCGTTGCTGAAATTGCTGCTCCAGCTGCCTGCGATGTGCCTCCTGGCGTTGCATAAACTGATCACGCGTCAACGCACCCTGCCCGCCCTGACTGGTAAACGCCGGCGGACTGGCGGGTGGCACAGCGCCGCCCGCACCATCCAGGCCGGTGTCCGGCCTGAAACGCGTTCCACCCGGCGCAGGCGCAGCGCCATAGGGACCTGGCGGCGGCGGCACGGCGCCAGGAGCGGCACCCTGTTGTGCAGGGGCATGCCCCGACGCCATCGGTTCGGCACCGGCAGCCGGCGGCAGCAGCAGCGCACCCAGGAGCGATACGGCCAGCAGCGGCCGCTGCCATTGTTCCATCTTGTCAAATCTAAATTGAGTCATCACGTTGTGTCCTCCGTGCTATACGCTTGCTACGTTTAATTCGCGTGTAAACTGCCCTTTGCCGTCCCGTTATGTGCTGGAAGGGTCTTCCGCCGCATTTTCCGCCGCATCTTCTTTCTCGATGATTTCTTCCAGCGCTTCGCAGCCATGCTTCCGGAAGCGCTTCTCGGCACTGATGCAACCAAGCGGTATCACAATCATCGTAAAGAGCGTGGCTGAACTCATGCCAAACAGAATGGAAACCGCCATCCCGTTAAAGATGGGATCATTGAGGATCGCTCCGGCGCCGACCATGGTGGTAAAGGAAGTAATCAGGATCGGGCGCAACCGTGTCTTGGCGGCATCGACCGCTGCCTCACGGATATCCTTGCCATTCTCGACTTCAATCTTGACGAACTCGACCAGCAGAATAGACACGCGCACGATTATGCCTCCCAGGGCGATCATGCCGATCATCGACGTTGCAGTAAATTGTGCACCCATCAGCCAGTGCCCGGGAATGATCCCGATCAAGGTAAGTGGAATGGGGGCCATAATCAGGCCCGCCAGCGCGTAATCCCTGAACTCGACCACGATCAATCCGTAGATCAGCAGCATTGCGGCCATGAAGGCAATACCCATGTCGCGGAAGGTTTCAAAGGTGACGGTCCAGGCGCCGGTCCACTCGAAGCCGGACTGCAGATCGTTGTCAGGCGGACCAATCAGGTTCATCGGCATGCCACTCATGACGATGCCATCCGGTGTGGTGTATTCCTTGACCTGGTCTTCGACATCGAACATGCCATAGATAGGCGCACCCAGGCGGCCGGTCATTTCACCGGTCACGTACTCTACACCGCGCAGATCCTTGTGGTAGATATAGGGGTCCTCCGGACGCTTGACAAAGGTGCCCAGCTCACCCAGCGGGATGGTTTTCCCGGTGCTGGTCGGAATCGGCAGGTTGGCCAGCTGTGACAGGCGGGAGCGGACCGAAAGTGGCGCCTGTATGACGATATAGGTGGGTTCCAGCGGCGCACCGCGCTTGACGTCACCCAGCTTGTAGCCACCCATGGCCATGGACAGGTTGCGATTGATCGTATCGACGCTCACACCAACCCGGGTGGATTTTTCACGGTCCACGTCAAAGTGCCAGTAGGTATAGGGGTCTGCCATGTAGGTATCGACATCCACTATGCCCGGTGCCTTCTCAAACATACCCTCCATGGCACGCGCCACCTCGCGGCGGGTACCGGCGTCCGGGCCGTATACCTCGGCAACCACCGTCTGCAGTACCGGCGGACCCGGTGGCATCTCGACGACCTGAATGCGTGCGCCCAGTTTTTTCGCCACGGGGGTCAGTACGACACGCGTCGCGTCCGCAATGTCATGACTGGGTCGATCGCGCTCGTTCTTGTCCAGCAACTGGACCTGGATATCACCCATCCACGGCATCTGGCGCAGGTAGTAATGCCGTACCAGGCCGTTGAAGTTGAACGGCGACGCGGTGCCCACGTAACTCTGGACGGCGGTGACTTCCGGAACCTCCGCACGTACTTTTTCGGTCAGTGTGCGAATAACATTGGCCGTGACCGGCAGGGCGGTGCCCTCCGGCATGTTGACCACCACGTTGAATTCCGGCTTGTTATCAAAAGGCAGTACTTTTGCCGGTACGACCTTGAAATAAAACAGCGTGCAGACACTGGCGGTCAGTGCAATCACACCGATAAGGAACACGATACCCAGGGAACGGTTGTTGATCAGGGGCCAGATGATGGGTTCGTAAAATTTTCCGATGATATCGTGTGTGCGTTTCTCGCGGGCTTCGGCCTTGCGGAACGCCTTGAAGGTCGCGGGTCGCATGCGCACCGCAAACCAGGGCGTAAATATAAATGCCGCCACCAGCGAGAAAAACATGGCTGCCGAGCCCAGCACCGGGATAGGCCGCATGTAGGGGCCCATCAGGCCGCTCACCCAACCCATCGGCAGCAGGGCGGAAATGATCGTTGTCGTGGCCAGTATGGTGGGATTGCCAACCTCGCGCACGGCGTCAATTGCGATACCGACCGTGGTTCGACCGGCGGCCATCCAGCGACGGAAAATATTTTCCACCACCACGGTGGCATCATCAACCAGGATGCCGATGGAGAAAATCAGGGCAAACAGGCTGACGCGGTTGATACTGTAATCCAGCGCCCAGGCCGACCAGATAGTGACCAGGATGACGATGGGAATAACGGTAATAACCACGAACGCCGAACGAAAACCAAGACCGATCATGCACAGGGCCGACACCGCACCGGCGGCCTCGAACAGCGCCATCAGCAAGTCATTGACCTTGTCGTTGGCGGTCTTGCCGTAGTCACGGGTGATACTGACGCGAATGTTGTCCGGGATCAGGTGGCCGCGCAGTGTTTCCAGCTTGTCCAGGATGTCGTTCGCGACGGTTACACCATTGGTGCCCTGCTTCTTGGCCAGTGCAATGGTTACAGCCGGATCGCCATTGGCCACTGCCTCCCCTTCGGGGGCCGCCTGCCCGGTAAAATAACTGACCATATGGCGGGGTTCTTCCGGCATAAAACGGACGTCTGCCACATCGCGCAGGTAAATCGGTATACCACCGCGCGTTGCCACGACCAGGCGCCCGATTTCATCGGCGGTACGCAGGAATGCACCGGTATAGACCGTGAACGAGCTGTTGCTCGATTCCGTGGAACCGGCCTGCTGCTGCTGGTTGGCGGAGCGGACCGTCTGCGCCAGCTGGTCCAGGGTGAGCCCAAAGCCCGCCAGTCGCTCCGGGTTTACCTCGATGCGTACCTGTTCAGCCCGACCACCGACCACAAACCCCTGGCCGGAGTTATTCACCTCGCGCAACTGCTGCAGCACGTCCACACCGAGAGTGCGTAGTGCTGCATCGTCGACTGAATTCGATGACAGCGTGACAGTAACCACCGGCACATCATCAATGCCCTTGAGCTTCACCAGTGGCATGGCTACACCGGGCGGGATCTTGTCCATGTTGGACTGGATCTTGTCATGCACCTTTACGATCGACGGTCCTTCCGGTTCATTGACCTTGAACCGCACCGTGACAATCGCCTGGCCGCGCTGGGTCGCCGAGTAGACATGTTTCACACCCGGGATCTGGCTCATGATACGTTCCAGCGGCTCGGTGACCAGGGTCGCGACCTGTTCAGCCGAAGCCCCCGGATACTGCACAAACAGATCGACCATCGGCACATGGATTTCCGGGTCTTCCTGGCGGGGAGTGAATACCAGCCCCAGCAAACCGATACACAGAGCCGCTATCATCATCAATGGGGTAATCGGGGAATCGATGAACGTACAGGCGATACGGCCCGCAATACCCAGTGACTTGTTTTCAGCCTCCTCCCGGTCGCTGATTTCCAGTGCCTCCAGGTCAGAGTCGAACTGGTCTTTGTTCTCTGTATTATCCGTATTATCCGTCATGATTTTTGCACCGAGTTAGACAACGGGTTACTACTGTGGACGCTTGCCCCAGTCAGCGGGAGACCCTACCGGAGGTGTGGCGTAGATGCGCTCGCCCACTTTCAGCCCGGAAAGCACTGCTACCTTGTCACCGCGGATATAATTGCCCAGCCGGATCAGGCGCAGTTCCTTGCGGTTGTCCGCCGTCGCCACGTAGACAGCCGGCAGGCTGCCTCGCCACAACACGGCACTGTCAGGAATAACCGGCACCTCCTGCTGGCCCGCCGAATCGTCGGGCACCATGACTTCGGCGTACATGCCCGGACCGCCCGGCACACCGACAGGCAAATCAAATTTTACCGTGACGGTATGACGAACCGGGTCTGCGGTGGGGAAGATCTGGGCGACGCGCGCCTCGACATTGACACTACCGACATCGATCCTGACCGGGATCAACATGCCCTTGCTCAGGCTGCCCATCAGCCTTACCGGTACATCGACCTGTACCTGCAGGTAGGTCAGGTCAGCGTATTCGACCAGTGGCTGACCGGGCTGCACGGTGTCACCCTTCTCCACCAGTTTTTTGATGATGACGCCGTCAAAGGGTGCGAAGGAGCGGGTATCGCGCAGCTTGGCATCGATCTGTTCGAGCTGTGACTGGGCGGCTGCCAGTTGCGCCTGTGCCTGGCTCAGCTGCGTCCCGCGTGCATACAGGTTGGCGCGTTCATCGACCCAGCGATTGCCACCGTAGTTGCCCGGCATGAAGCTCTGGGAAAATGGCTGGGTAAACATCTGGTCGAACATGCTGGGCATACCCATACCACCCGACCGTGAAATGCTGCGATCCTGCGGCGACCAGACTTCCCGGTCGTACTGAACACGCGCATTGGCAATCTGTGACTGCGCCACCGCAATCTGCGACTGCACCTCGCGGCGCTTGGCGAGCAACTGCGCATCATCGATGGCAACCAGGATATCGCCCTTCTTGAACTTGTCACCCTCGGTACCGGCGATCAGGTCGACCCGCCCGGGAATCTGTGCGGTCATGGTCACCTGTTTATACGCTACCACGGTACCGCCCAGCGTCACTGCGTTCGAGGAACTGCTGGCTTCGACCGTCACTATCCGGGCATCCGCAGCGGCAGGGGCATCCTGCGCCGACGTTACTTGCGTCAATGTACCCAGACCCAGGGTAAGCAGTGTGCTGGACAGGAGCACCGCCAGAGAACGGCGCGGCGCTTGCGGATGAACACAGCGGGGGGACGTGCATTTTCCACCCTGCATATCAGGTTGCTGACTTGGTATCGCCACGGGTTTTCTCCTCAACGCTTTTGTTGATGTACCTGAACCGGTGCCGCTAAGGGCGGTACCTTCTTTTTATTCAGGTATTTTGTCAGGGGACTGCAATTGGCGTACCAACATCTAAGTCCTTGTATTCAGGTGACAAGGCCTGCGCTGTACAACCGTCCATGTGCAACGGATTTCCTGATCCTTTACCTTCGCTTTGCCCGCTTATTGCCTGAAACCTATAAAATCATTCACTGATTTGATAGAATGCAACGGTCCTGCAACACCTTCGTGAGATTGCAACAGAAAAGTGTTGCACAAATGATTCACTTTGAAGAAATACGATCTATACTGTTGATTAAGTTACACAGGGTCACGCAGTATCCGGGACGATGCGGTGATAATAGCGGTGTTGCAGAACACCGCCAGACAATAATTAAAAATGCCGGGGGTTGATTGGTGAACGCACTCGAGCAATTCACACCTTTGATGGATGCCGTCATCTCACACATCCACGAGGGTGTCATCCTGACCGACTACAAGGGCAAGATCCTGTTTCACAATCCCGCTGCAGACGAGATGCTGGGGTACCCGCCCTTTGATTCGATTCGTGACATACGCGAATCCACCGGGTTCGATTTGCGCCACTGCCTGCCCAAACCCGCCACCCGGAACGCGGTGGTCAGGGCGGACACCTTTATCGATCACCAGCGCTTCGAACAGCGCATCACGCGCAACGGCAGCACCCGCTTCCTGGAAATCAACTCCACCACGGTACCGATCCTGGGCGAACCTGAACCCATTCGCCTGATGGTCATGGCAGACATCACGGACAAGCGCCGCCTGCAGGCGGTGCTGGATGACAACCGCAACTCGGGCATGGTGACCCAGGACCCGCGCATGATCGAAGTCACGGCCATGATGGAACACATCGCCCCGACCCGCGCCTCCGTCCTGCTGCAGGGTGAATCCGGTACCGGCAAAAGCCTGCTGGCACGCATGATCCATCAGAAAAGCGGGCGCCACGGCGCCCCGCTGATCGAAATCAACTGCGCGGCCATACCGGAAGCCCTGCTGGAATCCGAACTGTTCGGTCACGTAAAAGGCGCGTTCACCGGCGCCACGCACGACCGCGAAGGCCGTATCCAGGCCGCCCACGGCGGCACCCTGTTCCTAGATGAAATCAGCGAACTGCCGCTGCACCTGCAACCCAAGCTGCTCAAGGCGCTCGAGGAACAATGCTTCCAGATGGTCGGCTCCGACAAGAACGTACACGTGGATGTGCGCATTATCGCCGCATCCAACCAGAACCTGCGCAAACTGGTCGACGAAGGCAGCTTCCGCGCCGATCTCTACTACCGGCTTGCCGTCATCCCGGTGGAAATTCCGGCACTACGCGATCGCCCCGGCGATATCCCGCTGCTGATCCGCTACATTTGCGACAAACTGGTCAGCCGCGGCTACCCGGATAACCTGGAATGTGACCCGGATGCCATGCAGCTGATGATGGACTACCCCTGGCCCGGTAACGTGCGCGAACTGTCCAACGCCGTCGAACACGGCATGATCCTGGCCAAGAACGGGCGTGTAAAATCCAGCTCCCTGCCCTACGCCATCCGTCACTACCGCCCCGAAAGCAGCCGCCATGAACCGCAGCCGGCAAACGCTGACGCAGCCCACGGCGAAACCGACCCGCACAAAAAGGAAATCCTGGATGCGCTGGCACAGAGCAACGGCAACCGCGCACAGGCGGCCCGCCTGCTGGGCATCGACCGCAGCACCCTGTGGCGCAGGATGCACCGGCTCAATCTCGTCGAGAATTGATTCCTACCGGGCAACCCCTATAGAATCCGGCCTGTAAACATCGTTACCGGGCGATTAGCTCAGCGGGAGAGCACTGCCTTCACACGGCAGGGGTCACTGGTTCGAACCCAGTATCGCCCACCAATCAAATCAATCAGTTAAAAACCACTGCACCCCCTGTATGGGTTCCTGACTGATTGATTGTCACAGCGTTGTCACACTTGTTCGCGAATGATGCAGGAGCCGCCCTGGCCGCGAACCCTTCGCGCGCAAGCTCGCTCCTACATCGGGAGCGAGCGGTCACGTCCCTGAAGAAAGGCGCGGCGTCCGAGAGCAACTGCCTGAAAGCATTAATGCGCCTGCCGCTGGCACAGCGACGGAACAGCCCTGATTCCGGCGCCTGAATTCGTAATTATTCGAGAAATCAGCTAATTCCAGCAGGCACTCCTTCAATGCTCGGCATTTAACCTGGCTGGACATCGGTCGACATGTTGTCTATATTTTCCATTATCGCCTTCTATGACTATTACATTTGACACATTATGCTGAAAGCACCGCTTCCACTCTCCAGCAGCACGCGCAGCGCGCTGAAGACCCTGGGCGCCATGATCAGGGCCGCCCGGCTGGAGCGCGGCATGAGCCAGGCGGAGCTGGGCCAGCGTCTGGGCGTAAGCCGCCATACGGTGATCACGCTGGAGAAAGGTGATCCGAAGGTCGGTGTGGGCACGGTGTTTGAGGCCGCAACCATTGTCGGCATTCCCCTGTTGGCGGAGGATCAGCACGCGCTCAACAAACTGGCCACCACCGTGGCCAGTCTCGCGAGCGTGCTTCCGGAACGCGGACGGCGCAAGCAGGTCACTGTGCGCGATGACTTCTAACGTGACAGAGGCCTTTGTCTGGGTCTGGTTGCCCAGGAGCACGGCGCCCGTGGTTGCAGGTCGTATCGAGAAACACGGTGCGCTGCACCACTTCACCTATGGGCAATCCTACCGTGAACGCGATGATGCCATTGCATTGTCGCCGTTCGAGTTGCCGCTGCAACCTGGCACCTTCGGACCTGCGGGAATGAACACCATCCATTCCTGCCTGCGCGATGCCGCGCCCGATGCCTGGGGCCGCCGCGTGGTGGGCCACAAATATCCGGAACTGACAGCCGATGAACTGGATTACCTGTTGCTGTCCGGCAGTGATCGTATAGGCGCACTGGATTTCCAGGCCAGCGCCTCTGAGTATGTACCGAGAGAGTCCGATCATCCGACCCTTGATGATCTGTTGCAGGCTGCCGAACTGCTGGAAGCCAATCGCCCCCTGCCCCCGGAACTGGAACGTGCCCTGCTGCGGGGCACCAGCATCGGCGGCGCACGGCCCAAGGCACTGCTTGAGCACGACGGCAGGCATTTCATCGCCAAGTTCAGTTCGACCACCGATATCTACCCGGTCGTCAAGGCGGAATACATCGGTATGCGCCTCGCGGCGCTTGCCGGCCTGACGGTGGCACCGGTGTCGCTGGCAACCTCTCTGGGCAAGGACGTGCTGATGATCGAACGCTTCGACCGCGTGGACACCGGGACAGGCAGGGCACGCCGTCTGATGCTGAGCGGCCTGAGCCTGCTGGAACTGAACGAGATGGAAGCCCGCTATGCCAGTTACAGCGATCTGGCCGACCGGATTCGCCAGCGGTTTTCTGAGCCACAGGCAAACCTGGTGGAATTATTCAAACGGCTGGTTATCAATGTGCTGGTTGGCAATACCGATGATCATGCACGCAACCATTCGGCATTCTGGGATGGTCGGCAACTCAGTCTGACACCGGCCTATGATATCTGTCCGCAACTGCGCACCGGACAGGAGGCGTCACAGGCGATGAACATTGGGGGGATTGCGGGAAATGCGTCAACACTGTAAGCGCCAAAGAATCCGCACCCTTGCAGCCATAGTGACGCTATGCTTACTTCATGTTCCAGGGCAACAAAGCTTCAATCTTTTCCAGCGTATCGGCTGCCGCGATGTGCTGCAACACATGATGTA
>JALSRZ010000074.1 GCA_026984515.1 Thiohalobacter sp.
CTTGGTTTCGTTGGTAGACATAGCGCTTGCTCCTTTAATGTTGAAAACCCGGATCAAGCGCGCCCCTGACGGGGTTGCTTGCCCGGCAGGGTGAATGAAGTGAAAAACAGGTTCCACTTGCTTGAGACAGGACCGACGACAGGAAACTGCCGCTGTGCACCGATTGCACGGCCCGACGGTGCCTCGATTGCCACTGAACCGCAGTGACCACGGATAAAACCGGTGTAATGATGCGATCAGGCTGCATCGGAGGCCTCGCAGACGTAACGAAGGTACTTGAGCATGCCGCGGGCGTTCGCGAAGGCCGGGTGCTCGGCAATCGCCTGATGGGGGAACCAGTTGGCAATGTGTTCTGCCAACGCCACGGTTCCACCACCAACGAACAATACACGGTCCAGCTCGATGCCCAACCCCAGTTGGCGGCGGGTCTCGTCATGGATGCGTTCGACAACCTCGCGCTTGGCGGCCTCGACCAGCGCTGCAACGTCATGATCCTTTCCTTGCAAGCGAACGGCCTTGTTCTCAATCGCATGGGAAACGAGCTGTTCGCTCAATGTCTCCAGATCGAAGCGTTCCTGGATGCCATCGGTCACGCACTGTTTCACGTTCAACATTCCGCACTGCAGCGAGCCGGACGAGGCATGCAGGATGCCCTGATCCTTCACCACCACGTAGTCGGTCGTGCGCCCGCCAATGTCGACGATGGCGACCGGCACAGATACACGATCCGCATCGAGGGTGACACCATCCTCCAGATCGACGATCACGTAGTCATACCAAGCGGCCAGAGCCTCCGGTATGACCTCATGGAATGCGATGCCCACCGGCAGCGCTTCCGAAAGCGGGAGAACTGCCTGCTTGAGGCTGTCGCGTTTCCTGGCAATGGTTTCCTGCCGGTGTTCGCCACTCTTGCGATAGAAGGTACTGACAGGCAAACCAGAAACAGCATGCACGCTCTTCCCGGCCAGTCCGGCCTGTTGCAGGGCGTGTTGAACAACCGCCCGGTTCAACCCGGACCACGGGTAGCCTTCAAAATGGGTGGGCGCACCGTCAACGGCGCCAACCGAATACACGGTGTCCTCGGTCTCGTACTCGTCGATGCGTTGCTCGGCCTCATGGATCCAGGTCACACCGGACTGGCCTACCCGGGCGCGTGAAGGAATCGCAAGTAGTCGACCATCCGGGAGTGCGATCTTGGTGAATGCATAGCCATCATCGAGGCCAACCGGTACGGGATTTATTGGGGATGTGTCTGTCATGAGTTTCAATCCTCTGTTCGTTATTGAATGCGTAGATAACCAGCGCCCTCTACCCCATCACCTTGCCCAGCGCCGCGAAGGGTTTAGTACCCGCCTTGGCAGGTACTAGCTCTGTCCTCACATCAGCAGGCACAGACTCGGGAGGTTCGACAGGCTGGCGCGGCGACCGGGGCATCCAATTCGTGAACGCCATGGTTGAGTCGCGTTTCGTATCGTCGGATGTACTGCGCAACACCTTGGTCTCGGATCGAAACCCCTGAACCAGCAATCCACGCAACCATTCCTGCCGGCGGCTAACCGGGAGTTGCCTGTGCCGGTTCAGCAGGACGGACTCCAGCGCCACACGGGGATCGAGCTGTATGGTGACGCGGATTCCAGGATGCGCTTTGGCCATGACAAGACGGCTCCATCGACTTCAAACAAGCACAGGATTATGAAGACCCGCGGCTGTTAGGCCAGAGGAAACCCGACACATCACACGTCGTCGTTTTCCTTAGTGGAGGGTGTTATAGCCATTGCGGAGGGTGCGGAATGCAGTCCGAGATTCCTGGAGAATCCCGATGACAGGCTCCGTTGAGTGGGTGCCAGCGGTGCACGGCGTTCACCACGCAAGACATCACCGGGCACCGCGCCCATGAGCTGGGCCGCCTGAATACTTTTCTCGTTGCCTTTCCGGATGTCTGACCGCTCGATGCGCAGGAAACGGTAACCCTGGGGAATCATGAACAGACCACGGATCTTGCGTGCGCCCAACTCGATGACATGAGCACGGGATGTACGATCCAGCGCACCGATGTGGCTGGCCGTCAGCGCCGCACAGACCAGGGCATCGTAGGTCGAGACAATGCGTGCGGCCTGGTAAGCGTAAGGATTGGCGAACTGAAGCGGCATCCGGTATGGACGTTCGGACACGGCCACAGCAACTTCGATCGAACCCATCTGCGCCAGCCGCTCATCCAGATCCCGCTGGAGACGTTGGAACAGCGCCTCCCGTTCTGTGATGGCTTCATGCACCTTGATCAGCCACCAGTCCGCATACGGATCATCATTGCGCGCCGCCTGCCAGATCAGCCGCAGCCGGTCGGCGAAGAGTCCCAGACCGATGATCGGCGACCGTCCCTTCGTGCCGTTACGGCCACGTATCAGCCGACGCGCCTGATTCGTCTGCAGGGTCAGCCAGACCTGGCCACGAAGTGGACCCAGTTTTTCAGCATCATCCGGTTTGGAATTCGGGTTTTCCGCGGTCACAGTCTATCGGGTTCCTTGTCACATGAATTTGTGCGTATAAACGCATGCACGTTCGCAAGGAACAAGGGAAAATCCCGCCGAGAAATGGGATGGTTATGAACCGAGTTCGAATTTCGACAGGTGATTCCAGTGGAATCACTTTAAGGAAACCTTATGTGTCGTTGGTTTCAGATAACGGATCCTTGTTTTTCTGCATTCCCAATACCTTTTGAATTTCATCCAGGCGCTCCTTTGCCATCGCCATGCGCTTTTGTCGTTGCTCCTCGGTTTCCTTCGGCGCCTTGGAGGTATCACTGTGCAATGCCTGCTGACGGTTCGCTTCCCGGGCACGCCGGGCATCTCGCACCTTGATGCCGAGGTTGGGTATGAACTCACCCGACTTCATCAGTTCACAGAGCCGAATCAGGAAGCTGATCTCGTCGTAGACCGGCTTCATGCCCTTCTGCTCGGCCTGGAACCGCCCCTCCAGTTCATCGAGGATCTGCTGACGTTGCTCCGGCTCAAGCACGCCAAGATAGCGGTTTGCAATGTCACGCTGGTTGTCGCTCAGGCGTCGTGGATACACCAGCGGTTTTCCATGCTCACCGGTATGCATAAATTTCGACGAGTCCTTACCAGAAGTAGTAGTAGTTTTTTTATTATTATTACTACTACAACCTGAGTTCGATTTTTGTGCGTTCGATTTTCGAACGTGGCTCTCTGCCGTGTTCGATTTTTGGTCATGGTGTATCTGCTGGATAACCTTCCGGGT
>JALSRZ010000075.1 GCA_026984515.1 Thiohalobacter sp.
GCCGGTGTAACCGGTGCAGGCGGGCGTCGGTTTCCATATGGGGCAGTCCCTGGTCGAGTTGGGTTTGCAGCGTGCCGAGCAGGTGTTTGAGGTCGGTCAGGGTGGAGGACAATCGGGCGGCCAGGATCGGTTCCGCCGGACCTTGCCGGTGGCTTGCGCGGTGGCGGGGGTCGGCGGCGGCTGAAGGATCGGGCGCTGCCGGCAGGCGTGCGGCCAGTTGCGGTGCGCGCTGCTGAAGTTGTTCGAGCTGTTCGGCCGGGGTCTGTGGTTCGACCACGTCGGCCTGTTCCAGCAGGTAGTGGATGGTCCGCTCGGCAGTGAGCGCGACCAGGGCGAGTATGACCAGCAGGGCTACGCTGCGCGAAAAGCCCCGGGCGCGGCGAATATGGTACAGGAGAGTGAGATCACGCATGACAAGAGTCCATTGGTTTACAGCTGCCGTTCGATGCTGGTGATGGCCAGCGCCAGCTGGCGGTGTGCGTCCACGGCCGCGGGCCGGTGCAGCCTGATCAGGGCGTCGGCGGCCTGCAGGGCGGCTTGCAATGCGCTCTGCGCCCTGCCCCGGTTAAGCCGGCGCCGGGCCTGCTGTACCAGCTTGCGCGCCTTGCGGTAGGCCGGGTCCCGTGCGGCCAGCGCGGTCAGGGTGTCCAGCACGTCAGCCAGCCGCGGGCGCGCACCGGGGTCGAGGCGCAGGGACAGGCGGTCGTAGTCGCTCAGTGCCGGGGGCTGACCGACCTGTATCCGGGCATCGGTCAGTGCCGGGCCGGGGGCGTCAGGCAGTTGCAGCCAGAAAGTCAGTGCAGCGGTAGCGTCCTGCGCAAGGTCGAAGGGCCAGACCAGGGTGGCGTCCGCCTGCCCGTTCGCCTGTCCCGAGTCCAGCACCCGGCTACCGGGCGGCGGGGTGATGACGGCCTGACCGGGTGTGGCGATCCCCTGGTTAATGAGTGTCAGCCGGAGTGCGGCCGCACTGCCGCTCAACAGCGGCACGGGCGGCGCCGGCCGGGTGGCGGCCAGGGCCTGGGCCAGCAGGAGCGGGAACAGAGGGTCGGCGCCGGGCTGTGCAGCCCGGGCCAACAGGTCGAATCCGGCCGCCAGGCTGTGGCCGCCACCGAAGCGGTAATGACTGAGCGCAACGGCGTCGGTATCACAAGCCGGCAGCGCCTGATCATCAGCCTGCTCGCCGTCGACCTGTCCGGCGTCCTGCGACGCGGCGCTGTGCCCGTCCTGCGCGTGGCGGTACCGGCAATCCGGCACGTTGGGGTAATGCGCCACTGCCCGGGCGCCCGCAAGGAGAAGGCGGCGCGCCGGCCGGACCGGGTTGAAACCGGCACGGCCAGCGGTGATGTCTTCCAGTGCTTCGACACGCAGTGCAGCGGGAGCCGGCAGTGCGCCGGCCGGCTGGATGCCGAGCGCCGGGCGCAGTGCCTGGTAGCGATGGTCGGTATAGCCGGTCAGCAACAGGCCTTCGCCGCGGAATACGGCTTCGCGCAGTTCCTTCAGCACCGTCTCCTTGAGCCGGATGCGCCGGGAAAACAAGGCATAGGTGGTATAGCCGCCGCTGCGCAGTTCGCGGGTAAAGGCGGTGGCGTCGGTGACGATGTGATAACTCCAGCCCCGGGCGCTCAGCAGTTCTTCCAGGAAGGCGCGCCGGTCACGGAGTGATGGAGTCTGGGCCGGGTCGTCCGGGTCACGGTCGGGCCGGTGGTCCTCACAATCGCCGTGGTGGCCGCGGCGATCGCTGTCGTGCCCGGTGGATGTGTCATCATCCCCGGGATGCCCGCTGCAGTCATCGGGGGCGTCGAGCAGCACCAGCAGGCGCAGGGCGTCGCCCGTTTCCAGGCCGGCGGCGATATCGATGGGCGGCTCGACAAGGGTGAAGCCGGCACTGGCCAGGGTGCGCCAGGCGCCGGCGATCTGCGCCTGCAGCACACAATGGTAGACCCCTGGCGCGAGTTCGGCGGTATCGATGCTGCGCACCCGGCGGTCGTCGGCGCCCGCCGCCAGGGTCAGGGTGAAGTCGTTGCGGGTCAGCGCCTCAGCGCTGTCCAGGCGGATCAGCAACTGGCGGATCGCCTGCGCGTCGAGCGGCTGGCCGCCCAGATTGCTGAGCGTGTCGGTGCACAGCTGGGTCCGGCCGCGTTCTAGGGGGTCGGCCTGTACCTGTACCGTGCCGCGCAATGCCCGGGCCGTGTCGGCTTCGACCCGGTAACGCGCTTGCGCGTTTGCCAGCAGGCTGCCGTCGCTGGCGCGCAGTTCACCGCGGATGGCGTAGACGCCGGGCGCGAGGTTTTCGAAACGCTGGTCGGCGATGCGGTCCAGCAGGGTGTCGGGTAACAGGGTGTCCACGGCATCGGTGGCGGTGAAGATGACCCGGCCCGCCGGGTCGGTGACGCTGAGGCGCAGCTGCGCCGCTTCGATCAGCGTGCTCTGGCTGAGGTTGCTGACGCGCTGGGTGATGCGCGCAGTGTCGCGGGTGAAGTACACGGCGCGGTCGGGTTGCAGGCTGAGGGTGACGGCCGGGCCCTGGTCGGCCGGGTGTCGCAGGATGAAGGTGCTCGTTGCCTCGCCCAGCTTGTCGCCGGTCAGGCTGAACAGTTCGCCACGCACCCGGTAGCTGCCGGACAGGAAGCCACTGCTGTCCCAGGTTTCCCGTCGGGTCTGAGCGGCGCGGCCGTCCAGCGGGCCGGTGTCGCGCAGGGGGAAGGTGGCGACCACGGCGCCGTTCAGGTCTTCGACCTGCAGCTGCGTCCTGAACTCGCCGGGCAACGGGCTGTTGTTGTCGATGCGGGCGCTCAACTGCACAGCGGCGGCGGGCGGATAGACCGTTGCATCGCTGGCCACGCGGATCGCAGCGTCACGGGTCTGCAGGCGGACGGGGATGGACAGGCGGTTGTTGTCTTCCCGGCATTCGGCCAGCGCGTTGTCCGTGTCGACCACAGCGACGATGTCACTCGATGTACTCAGCGCAGGCGGGTTGTCCAGGCTGAGGTCTGCAAAGGCACCGGGCGCCAGTACGGGTACCGGCACGCTGCCGAGCAGGACGCCGGTAGCCGGGTCACCGGCGTAGAAGGATACGCTGGAGGGTCCCGGGGAGGTGATGGCACCGGCATTGCCCACGCGCACGCGGATGGCGGCGGGTTGACCACCCGTGCCCGCGGTGACCTGCAGCCTGGATACGGAAAGATCCGGTGACAGCAGCGGGTCACGGTCGGCAAAGGTGTTCAGCCGGTAGGTATTGCTGGCCAGCCAGGACGGCGGCTCGTCGCGGGGAATACCACCGTCGTCGTTGATATTGGTGATGTGGTAGCTGTGCTGGTTCCAGATCGAGCGGGTTGGTGCCCAATCGTTGTCTGCCGATTCAAATACGCGCACACCGCTGATGAATCCCCCTTCGGTGCGGTTGGCCGTAACGATGATTTCCGCGGCATTGTCGTTGTCCAGGTCGACCACCGTCGGAAATTCCAGTTTGGTAACAGACGAGTTCGGAATCCGGTACAACACGGACCCGGTAGCACCATCGAAAATATAGAAGTTGATTTCATCCGCGTACAATACCTCCGCGCGTCCATCCGATTCGAAATCGAACACGGATGAACCGGTGACCTGGGAGGTAAAATCCTGTGTCGGCGTTGACCATTTGATGCGCCCGTCGGTCTCGAAGACGGTATAGAAGCTGCCGCCGGCGACACCGATCTCCGCTTCACCATCACCATCGAAATCCGCCACCGTGGGTGGTCCGCCCTTGCCGCCACCCGGCAGGGCAACGGGTCCCCAGAGTGTGCTGCCGTCGTGATTCAGCACGTAAACCCTGCCGTTGGCGACCAGTACGATCTCGGCAAAGTCATCCGCGTCGAAATTGCCCACGGCGTTCAATCCGTCAGCGCCGATATCGCTGCGATGCCAGATAATTGCGCCGCTGGAATCGTACAGCGTGCGCCCGGCGATGACCTCCATGTCGCCCTTGAGGTCAACGTCTGCGGCAATAGACAGATACCCCCAGTCACCCCAGGGCGCACCACGATCACCGTTGCCTGTCCAGCGCAAACTGCCGTCACTGTTATAGACCCGGTTGCCCTGCAGGATCTCGGCTGAACCGTCGTGGTCAAGATCCGCGATCGACAGCGCGTCCGCGACCCAGTTACTGGTGTAACGCGGTCCCGAGGGAACGCGCCATTTGACCGTGCCGTCGTTCTCCAGCGCGATCAGTTCCGTGCGGTCCTTGCCCGCCATGACGATCTCAACAACGCCGTCACTGTCGATGTCGCCCAGCGCCACGCTGGCGGTGTGCGGTGCATTGACGTCATTGCGTACCCACAGTTCCTGCCCGGTGTCACCACTCAGGGCAACCAGCACCGTCCGCGGCGAACGGTTATCGGCAAGCCCCGCCGCGAACACGAGATCCGGCGTATCCCGCTGGTCGATCAGGCCATCGCCGTTGTCGTCGCTCAGTTGCCCCACCATCACCGGGCCGAGGATATTCCCCTGATCGGGAAAGGCCGGGCTGCCATCCCACTGCCACTTGATCTGCGGTGACAGGGGCCCGGCACCCGGCGGTGTGATACGGCACTGCGTGACGGTCGATGCCAGGTTGTTGTCTTCGCGCTGCTCTTCGATCTGTTGATCGCTGTCCACCATGACCAGCAGCGGGCTGTCGCGGAATGCGACCTCGCCGGACAGCGGGATCTGCAGCGTAACCTGCTCGTCGCGCCGCAGGCCGCCGGGCAATGTAAGTGCCCCCAGCAGTCGATCACGGTCCGGATCGAAAGAGCCGTTGGCGTTAAGGTCTTCAAACAGGCTGAGTTGCGCAGCAATCAGTGCCGGCGCTCGGCCCTGGTTATGCACGGTAACACCCACGCTGCCGGTGACCTGCAGGGTGAAGGGATCCGTCAGCAACGCGTCCGTTACCAACGCCTCAATTACCAGGTCCGGCCGGGGGAGATCCAGACCGATGGTCACCCGCAGCTGGTCGGTGCCGACACAACCGCGCTCATCGACTGCATACAGGGTGACATCGCCGTCGAAGCCGGCGGTGAATATCTTCTGTGGCGCGGCACCGGTCAGGTCGATACTGTGGTCACCGTCGAGATCCCACCCGAAGCGCAGGTTACTGCCACGCGAAGCACCGGCATCGAAGGTGATAGTATCGCCGGTAACTCCAAGGATATCGGCGCCGGCATCCACTACCGGTTTAACCGCGCACTGCATGCCACCGACGGCGTCGATCTCGCCTTCTCCCGATTGCCAGCCGGGTTGACCGGCCTCATCACCCAGGGTTTGCCAGCTATCCTGTGCCGGGGTATCAAACAACGTGACCGAGAAATCGGCGCGCACGCGAAGGTAACGGAACGCCCGCTGAGCAAAGCTGTACAGTCCGGCGTAGTCATCGGTTTCATCAGCGCCGTTGCAGGAGGCATCGACCTCCCAGCCCCGGGTGTAGATCGACACCAGGGTGGCCGGCGCCCAGCCGTCCGGGAACGGGGCGGCGGGATCATTGGCTCCCCACACGGTGTATTCGATGCCCTCCTGTGGAACAGGAAGATGGTCGATTTGCGGAAACACTGCGACGCTGTCATAGGCCTGCTCCAGGTCCATAACGATGTCATTGCCCGGCGCCGGCTGGATGGCCAGGCGATCCAGTGCCCCGATTGCCGCCGGTACCGTGCTACCGGAACGGGTAAAAGACAAGGGACAGGGTGGTGAACTGAACGTGGCATCCGGCACCGCGCCCGACACGTAGCGCCCCAGTACGTAGTTCTGTGGCACGGTGGCGTTGATTGCCAGCCCGTTCAGGGTCTGGGTATCGGTAACCACATAACTTCGACTGCCACCGCTACTGACCTGCACGGTGATATCCTGCCTGGCCACACCGCCCCGATCATCGGCGACCACCACGCTGAAGCTGACTACCCCGGTCTGTGCCACGGTCGGAATCCAGCGGACCCGGCCATTAGCCGCCTCGATCTGCATGCCGGCCGGCGCATCGAGCAGAGCGAAGCGCAACGGATCGCCATCAGCGTCTTCGGCCAGCACATCGTAGGCATAGAGCTGCCCGGCCGGGGACTGCCCCGGCGGCCGGGAGGTAATGCCGGGCGGCCGGTTGTCCGTGACCGGTTTATCGGGCGCCAGTTGCACGATGCCCATTTGCACCGAACCGCCGGCAGGCGCAGACACCTGGTAGGCCACGGCAAGATAGCCGCTGCGGCGGAACTGCAGGGTGAAAGCCCCCGCCGGGATACCCCCCAGCAGGAAATTGCCGTCCGCATCCGTGCGCTGTGTGGGGCCGGAGGCAGCGCTGACCGTCGCGCCTTCCAGTGGCACTGCGGTGACCGCATCCACCAGCCGGCCCTGCACGCTGACCTCGGCCGGGTTCCCGGCCCGCACCAGGGCGATAGTAACCACCAGCTCGCCGCCGGCAGCCAGAGTGGCCGTGATGCCGGCGCTGCGATACCCGTCCAGCGAGGCATTGACCGTCAGGCTGCCGGGTTGGACCGGACGCTGCTCAAAGCTTCCGTCGGCCGTGCTGTACAGAGTAGCGCTATCCGCACCGTTGATGGTGACAGTCACGCCACGCAGCGGCGCCCGGGTCAGTGCATCGGTCACTGTTCCTGCAATCGCGCTGACCTTGCCCGCCACACGGTTCAGGGCAATAACGCCCACATCCAGGGTTCCACCTGCCGCGGCGGCAACGGCAAGCCGGGTGGTTATAAAACCGGCCGCCTCGACCTCGACCCGGTAATTGCCCGCTGCCAGGCCGGCGAGGACAAAGCGGCCTTCGTTGGTGCTTTGCGTGACTGCGCCGCTGCCGACCACGCGCAAGGTGACACCGGCCAGGGCATCCCGGCCGGCAGCATCCACCACCCGCCCGGTGAGCGTCAGCGACTGTGGTTGCGGATCGCGCGGCAGCGCAGCGCTGAAATCCAGGCGCTGGCCCGCCGTGGCCGTTTTCGTGCCGCTGATCGCCAGGTAACCCGCTTGTTCGACGCGCAGAGTGATCGCCCCCGGTGGTACGTTTTCGATCCGGTACGATCCATCCGCTGCGGTGGTCGTGACACGATCCCCGGCACCACTCAGCGTGACACCGGCGCCTTCCAGCGGCGTTCCATCCACGGCGTCAGTGATTACGCCCTTGACCGTGGCCAATGCAGGATCGGGGGGTGTTGCAGAACTGACAGCCAGCAGTGCGCGCACCGCCAGTGCCGTGGTATAGACACTGCCTTCCCAGGAACCGTCCGCCGCCTGTGCGACGCGCAGTGCTGCGACTGTGTCCTGGTAGAGCCTGGTATCGTACAGCTGCGGCGCAAGCGCCAGCAGCGCCAGCGCAGTCTCGGCGGTGGTGCCGATCCTGCCATCGGCATCACGTTGCGCAAGCAGGAACTGTGCAGCGCGGTCCAGCACATCATCCAGCGCATAGCGATCACGGTAGGGCTGCATGGCGCGCATGACCAGCGCAGTCAGGTAGACAGACGAGAGGTTGGCGCCGTCCGACCAGCCTCCGTCACTGCCCTGCCGGCCCAGCAGAAAATCCAGGGCGAACGCCGGCCCGGCCACCGCCGTCTGACCACGCGCCGCCAGCGCCTGCAGCGCAAACGCGGTATCGATCACGGTGGAAGGTGTATCGGCGGCATCACCGAATCCGCCGTCGGCAAACGGTGGTTGCAGATGCTGACGGGCGTGCAGTTCAGTGAGCCGTGCCGGCGTGTCGGCAGCGGCCGGCTCAAGCAGAATCCGGCGGGCGAGGTATTCGGTATGCTGGACCGGGTTGGTTAACAGGAACGCACGCGCCGCAGGAATACCCGCACGGGTGGTTGCAGCGGAATCACTGAAAGCACGCAAGGCCTCGGCCGTTGCCTGAAACGGCGTGGCCGGATCAGCCGCCGTTGCATAACTGCCGTCAGCGCCGGCCCGGCTGTCCAGCCAGTCCAGCGCATCGGCACGCGATTGCGCGCAAAACGCTGCTGCCAACAGCGGCACAAGCAACCACCACCTTCTCGGTTTTATGGTACTGCGCACAATAAAACCAGCCCCCGCGCTTCCTGCGATTATTATCCGGTTTCCTTCGAGTACTCCCCGATGTTGATCCAGTGAGGAAAGTAGTGTCAACCGCATATATGCGGCATTTCACTGCTGTCCCGTTAACTGTAAGAGCGAGCCTGCAGGTGAGGATACGGAACCGGTATCACCCGGTCAGGACCGACTGCCGCAGGGATGCGGCAGTCGAGCGGCCAGGGATGGCAGCTTCTGCGTGTCTTGACGGGGTGATACCGGTTCCGTGTCCGGATAGCCCGATCTGGCTCAGAACGTACCTGCCGCTTATGTTTCAGTCACGTTGTTGGCAGGATAACAGGACGGCAGTGACTGCCACGGACTCTGCGCCACCTGACCGCATGCTACCGGGCCTTGAGCAGGTACACGTTTTCACTCAGGCCGGTCAGGCCACGCTCGCGGAAACGGGGTTCACTGGCCAGCAGTTCTTCCCGGTGCAGGCAGCGGATGGACCAGCGCGAACCGAACAGGGTTTCCACTTCCTGTTCGCTGACCGAAAATGGCGGACCGTCCATCTGTACCTGGTCGTACTCCAGCGTGATCAGCAGCATGGGCGTCACTGACGGAAGAAGCCCGGCAAGATGCGCTGCATAGCGTGCGCGCATGGGTTTTGGCAACGCAATCAGCGCAGCGCGGTCATAGACCGCGCTTACCCGTTCCAGCTGTGCAGGTTCAAGGTCGAAAAAATCACCGCACAACAGGGTTAGCCGCTCCGTGCGATGCACGGTGAATGCACCCTGCGGGGCGTGCTCCGCCTGCAGCGCGTTTTCAAGGAAAAAAGCATCCACCGCCAGCTGGCTCAACTCTACACCGAGCACTGCGTACTGTTCCCGCAGCCAGAGCATGTCCAGGCTTTTGCCACACAACGGCACGAACACCTGGTCACCCGGCTGCAGGCGCAGCCTCGACCAGAAGCTTGCCAGGCGGGGATTGACTTCCGGCCGGTGAAACCCGGTCTGCCCTTCCCGCCAGCGCTGCAGCCAGAATTCGGCGTCCATCAACGGTGCGGAGTGCCACCGAAGGGTCTGGGATCGGCGCCGGGCTGAGGATGAAACCACTGCAGTTTTTCGTGCAGCTCGACTACCTTGCCGACAATGATGATGGTCGGGGGCCTGATCTGTTCCTGCGTTACTGTTTCAGCCAGGTGCTCCAGGTCAGACACGACCACGCGCTGGTTCTGCGTGGTGCCCTGCTGCACCAGTGCAACCGGCGTGCCGGCCGGCAGGCCGTGTTTGACCAGCTGCGTGGACATGACACCCACGCCATGCAACCCCATGTAGAACACGATGGTCTGGTTGCTGTGCGCCAGTGCTTTCCAGTTGAGATCGACGGATCCGTCCTGCAGGTGCCCGGTCACGAATACCACCGACTGCGCGTAATCGCGATGGGTCAGCGGGATACCCGAATAGGTCGCACAACCGGACGCCGCGGTAATACCCGGCACCACCTGGAAGTTCACTCCGTTTTCCATCAGGGTGGCGATTTCCTCGCCACCACGCCCGAAGATAAACGGGTCGCCGCCCTTGAGGCGCACCACGCGCTTGCCTTCCTTCGCCAGGCGCACCAGCAACTGGTTGATATTCTCCTGGGACAGCGCGTGATTGTCGCGCTCCTTGCCGACATAGATCTGGTCGGCATCACGCCGCGCCAGGTCCAGTATGGGGGGCGCGACCAGCCGGTCGTAGACCACCACATCGGCCATTTGCATCAGGCGCAGGGCGCGAAAAGTCAGCAGGTCCGGGTCTCCGGGACCGGCGCCGACCAGGTAGACCTCACCGACGGGATGCGGATGGTCGTCTGCACCCTGCAAGGATTTTTCCAGCAAGTCGCGTGCGGTGTCGTCGCGCCCGGCGAACAGGGCCTCGGCCACTTCGCCCTGCAGGATGTTTTCCCAGAACTGGCGTCGTTGATCGGTGCTGCTGAAACGCTGTTTGACCCGTTCGCGAAAACTTTCCACCAGGGTAGCCAGGCGCCCGTAGGCCGATGGCACATAGCTCTCCAGGCGGGCTCGCAGCAGGCGCGCCAGCACTGGTGAAGTGCCGCCGCTGGACACGGCGACCTGCACCGGCGAACGATCAATGATGGATGGCATGATAAAACTGCACAGGGCCGGCTGGTCAACGACATTGACCGGCACGTTCACCGCCTGTGCGAGTGCCGATACGCGCCGGTTGATATCCTCGCGATCGGTGCCGGCGATCACCAGCGCCTTGCCCTGGATATCACTGTCCTCGAAGGAGCGCTTGGCGTGCGTTATTTTCTTCTGTTCCAGCAATGCGCGCAGCTCGTCACACAGTTCGGGCGCAACCACCTGCACCCGGGCCCCGGCACGCACCAGCAGTGCAACCTTGCGCGCAGCCACCTTGCCGCCACCGACTACCAGGCAGTCGCGCTGCTGCAGCCGCATAAATACAGGAAAAAAATCCACTTGCCTTACCTCAGCCGGAACGGGCTTTCAGGATCGGTTCCAGCAACGGGTCCAGTTTCCCGTCTCTTTCCAGCGCGGCCAGGTCATCGTAACCGCCCACGTGGAATTCACCGATAAATATTTGCGGAACCGTGTTGCGACCGGAAAGCTTCTCCATGGTTGCCCACAGGTCCGGATCGTTGTCCACCGCGATTTTATTGATCGCCACGCCCTTGTGGCTCAACAAACGGTCAGCGCTGATGCAATAGGGGCAAAACCGTGTGCAATACATCGTAACTTCTGTCATAAACTCTCTACTCTGGCTCCATCGGACGATCTGCAGAAAACCCCGGTCATTCCATCGTGCGCCGGGCCGATGCAGACCGGTGCCCGGCACTTCGAACCCCGGGGCTCGCTGCCGGCGCCGGGATAAACGCTAACCCGGACCCTGCAGCGGCAGGCTAGCTGGCGAATGCTAACAGACACAGCGCCTATTGCGATCCCGTCATGCCGCGCAGCTGCGCAATCTGTTCAAGCAATGGCCCGGTGACAGGCGCTATCTTTTTGCGCATCACTGACCCGATTGCGTCACTGCGCGCAAAGATCGGATTTACCAGCGGCTCCCCCGCCCAGGCAAGCGTCAGCATGGCCCTGACATCGTCCCGGCATTCGGGCGCCACCGCGAGCACCTCCTGTACCGCTTCCGTGGTGGCGCATACGGCCGGCACATCCAGCAATGCCTGTGCATCCGCCAGTATGGTTTCCATATCGGCGGCGGGGTCGCTGTGGGGACAGACCGAGGAAAAATAGCATTGTATCGATTTCAGCAATTCGACCACGACTTCCTGGTTATTGGGTTTGCCGGTAACGATCTGTGCGGTTTTCAGGAACACCTGGCCGCGCTCGCCCAGGCAACGACACAGCTGCGCCGCTACCGGGTTGCCCTTTTCCGCCAGTGGCCGCAACCGCGGTTCCAGACCGGGCCAGTCCTTTCTTGCTGCCCCGACTTCCGGCAAAGCGTCCGGGATCGCATCCATGAACCCGACGTAGTAGGAGTTCCGGCGTTTTGCCGAACGCCAGAGTTTGTCACGCAGTTCGTCTGAAATCAGGCCCGGTTGCAATACCAGGCGCACGGTTTCCAGCATCGCCCGGTGTTCTGTTTCAAAAGGCAGGAACTCCACCAGGTATTCGGCCAGCACCTCGCCCATGGAACCCGACACCACGCTCTCGTGTTCCAGCATACGGCGTGCATTGTCCGCCTCCGGCATGGCCCACCAGGCCTTGCGGGCAATGTCGTCGGTCAGGCCGCTGGCGTGCACCACGGCCACCACAGCCTCCGGCTCACCCAGCAACAACAGTTGTTCCAGGCTGTCGTCACGCGCCTGGCCCATGCGTGTCCAGCGGCGCAAAAACACCGGGTAGCCACCCGGCGAACCCAGCACCTGGCTGGACAGCAGTTCGCGTACTGCTTTCAGGTACTGGTCATCCCGACCGGTCGGGTTCAGCCGGATACTCGCTTCACCCTGTTCGGACAGGGCGTGCACCGTCATGGATGACTCGTCGATACGTACCGCCTGCAGCGCACTGGCCAGCATGACATTCAGGCGCAATGCATCTTCGGCATTCAGCTCCATTAACGCTCGAAACCCGCCGCCCGGTACAGTTCATTGGCCTTGTCGATGTCCTGCTCCACACCGTTACCTTGCTCGTACATCATGGCCAGCGTGGTCTGGGAGCCCACCAGTCCCTGTGCGGCGGCTTTTTCGAACCATTCCACCGCCAGCGCCGGGTTCTTGTCCACGCACTCCCCTTCCAGGTACATGAAACCCAGGCCGTGCTGGGCGATGGCATAGCCGTTTTCGGCAGCGGCTTTCATCCAGCGCAAGGCCAGGCCATCGTGCTGGGCCATACCCAGACCGTTCTGGTACATGATCGCCAGGCGGTGTTGCGCTTCCGGGTTGCCCTGCTCCGCAAACGGCGACAGCAGCTGCGCCGCCCGGGAAAAATGCTTGGCTTCAAAAGCCGCCATGCCACTGGCAAAATCTACCTGGTCGCTGCTTGAGTCAGACATACCTACCTTCCCGAAAAAAGAGCGCATTATAGGAGAGTCGCCCTTTCCTTACCAAATCAGTCAGGATTTAATCATAACGTACCCTGTTCCACCTGCGCAGACATTGACGACAATTACCACAATTTTTATGCCTTATTATCTCGCTGGGGATATATAGCGATTTGCCGGTACGAAGGTATACTTTCGCGCCATTGGGTGGCTGCACAGCGTAGCGGCAGTCCACTAAACGGTTCAAAATCCTGTCCATAAGGAGATCGCACCCATGGATCAAACGTATTACGAAACTACCGTGAAAATGGAAAAAGAGGCCGTCAACGCCGATTACCTGGAAGGCTGGCAGAGCGGTTATATACTGAACCCGCCGCGCGAGGAACAGCACATCACGGAAGCCTACGAAGCCGGCTACGAAGATGGAAAGGCCCATAATACCGACAATTTCTCCAACTGGGCCGGCAAATAAGCCCTGCCCTGCACCGAAATAAAAAAAACGGGCGTTCAGCCCGTTTTTTTCTGCTCAGGCATCTGATTTTTCATAATAATTAGCCTGAATCTGCCGTTACAGGCAGCACAAAACAACGATTGCACTTGCCGCTTTGCGGCCCAGGTACTACCCGCACCAGTAAAGACAAGGGGATCAACATGAATAAACGGTTTTATCAGGCCGTGACGGCAGCCCTGCTGCTGACGCATGGAGGCTGTTTGTTTGCCATAGATAATATAGAATTCAACGGCTTCCTGACCGTTGGCGCGAACCGCAGCAACTCATCCGTCGATTCGCAAAACGGAAATATCAAGGACAGCATCAATTTCGACCAGGACACCCGCGCAGGCGTCCAGGTATCGGCGGACATCAATGCCAGGATGTCGGTCACCGCGCAACTGCTCGGCACCAACCGCGAGGATAACAATTTCGACGCCACCTTCGACTGGGGCTACATCCGCTACGCCCTGACCGAAAACGTGGATATCCGCGGCGGCAAGATCAAGTTCCCGACCTTCCTGGTGTCCGATTACATCGAGGTCGGCTACGCCTATCCCTGGATACGCCCACCGGCCGAAGTGTATTCCAGCAACCCGATCACCGCGATCTCCGGGGCCGATGTCCTGTTCCGCACCCGGCTGGGTGCGACTGACCTGCTGGTACAACCCTACTTCGGTACCGCCAACGACCAGGATGCACTGGTACCACAGGAAGTGTTGCCGGCCCTGGGTCTGAATCCCGGCACCGTAAAATACGAAAATTTTGACGCCAGGGACATGGTCGGCATCAACGTCGCCCTGTCCAATGACTTTGCCACCCTGCGCGCCGGTTACCTGCAGACCAGGGTCAGCGCGAATGCATTCGGGGTAAAAAACGAGGACGTCAGTTTCTGGAGCGTGGGCGGCAACATGGACTGGCATAACATTATCGCCTACGGCGAATATTTCCAGCGCGACATCGACGGGCTGGCCAACGCATTTTTTCCCAACCAGAAAGGCTGGTACGGTACCCTGGGTTACCGCATCGACCGTTTTCTGCCGCACGTTACTGTTGCCCGGTTGCTCGATGACAACAGCAACAATGACCTCGGCACCGCACTCGAACAGGACTCCCTGACCCTTGGCCTGCGTTACGAACTGGGTACCGGCGCAGCGCTCAAGGTGGAAGCAGAACGCGTGGAGCCGAAATCCGGCAGCCGCGGCCTGTTTATGGAGCCAACCGATGACGTTACCATCTACAGCCTGGCTGTAGACGTGATTTTCTAGGGGCCGGCGCATGAAAAAACGTATCGTACTGCTCATCGCCCTGACCGGCCTGTTCAGCTCTATGGCCGGCGCGGAACTGGCCATTGTTGTCGCTCCCTCGACAGCGCTGGACTCCATCAACCTCGAACAGTTGCAACGCCTGTACCTGAATCGCGCCAACCGCTTCCCGAACGGCGTCCGGCTGATACCGGTCGATCAGAAATCCGGTTCGCCGCAACAGCTGGAATTTGCCAGAAAGGTACTGGGAAAATCCGCTGCCGAACTCGCCAGATACTGGTCGCGCCGCATGTTCTCCGGCAAGGGACACCCGCCGCGCCAGTACCGGGACGACGCCGAGGTCATGGAACAAGTGGCCGAATCGGAAGACCTCATCGGCTATGTGGATATGGACTCGGTGGATGAGCGCGTCAAGGTTATTTTGCAGATCCCGTAACCCGGCCCTTGCTGTGCCGGGAAAACCGGTCAGCGACAGGTAG
>JALSRZ010000076.1 GCA_026984515.1 Thiohalobacter sp.
CCGGGAAAGCGGCACTGGCCTCGTTTTTCGGCTGGACCAACTGGGACGAGAATTGCCGCAAGGGCAGATTGTACGCGTGGCTTGACCGCAAGTTCCTGAAGCGGGCAGACGCCATGATTGTCGACTCCGCGCATATTGCAACCCATATGCAATGGTCGCAGGGCGAAGGTGCCCCGCTTGCGGTAATCCCGAACGGCGTGGACACCCGCAGGTTCGACCCGAACAGGGTTACCGATACCCTGAAGGAACCGTTCTTCAACGACCCGAATGTAGTTGTTCTGGGCATGGTGGGACGGATTCATCCCAACAAGGGGCAGCTCGACTTTATTCAGGCTGCCGCCAGCCTGGCGGCGGGACAACCCCGGCTCCGGTTCCTGGTCATCGGGGATGCCCCGCTCGGATTTGAAGACTACTACCGGGAAGTAAACGACCGCATTGCCTCGCTCGGCCTGCAGGACCGGGCACTGGTCACCAATGTCCCGTCCGCACAGATACCGGTTGTTATGAACTCCATCGATTTATTGCTTGCCCCCTCGTACCAGGAAAGCTTCAGCTATACACTGCTTGAAGCCATGGCCATGGAAACACCGGTTATCGCCAGCAACGCCGGGGGAACCCCCGAAATGATCTCTGACGGTGAAAACGGCCTCCTGGTGCCACCGGGTGATCCGCAGGCACTGGCGCAGGCCGCTGACAGGCTACTGTCGGATGCAAGCCTGAGCAGCAGGATGGGCAGTAAAGCACGGCAGATCATCCTGAAGGACTGGAGCATTGATATTATGGCCAACAGGACCATGCGCGTGTACGAGGAAGTACTGGCCTGTCGCAGGCAGAAAAACTGCGACCCGCTATCCAGGCAGCTCCTGCGCAAGCGGCTGGCAACCATCTCCAACCCCTGATTCGCACACGAATTTCTGAATAATAACAACGGCATGAAGATACTGCTGATCGAACCAGGCGGGTATGCGGCAACCTTCCAGTACACCCATAATCTTGCCAATGAACTGGCTAACAGGGGGCATACGGTTGTGCTGGGCACGGGACTCAAATTCGAGACCCGGGACTTCCCCCGCACCTATACTGCGTTTGAGATCTTCGACCGTTTTTTCCCCAGGCCGGGCCGCCTGCTGGCATTCCTCGCCCATGTCAGAAAAATGCAGCCGGATATTATCCATATACAGGGCCATTCCCATCCGACCAGCTACCTGCTGATCCGGAAAATGGTCGGCCTGGTATGCAAGGCAAAGTTCGTGTACACCGCCCAGGATGTTATCCCCAAGCAGGAAAGAAAACATCACCGGCGTTCACTGAAATCAGTGTATGCCAGGGCGCTGCATATCTTCGTGAATGCCAGGCAGAACAGGGAAATGTTACTGGAAGCGTTCCCGCAGACAGACCCCGGGAAAATTTCCGTTATTCCACTTGCCGATCTCACCGCGTTTGTCCGCAAGGATGCCGGAATACCCTTTCCCGACATTCCGGAAGAACGAAAAATCGTCCTGTTCTTCGGCAACATCGAACCCCGCAAGGGACTGCAGGTATTGCTGGAATCTTTCCGCAGCGTGGCCAGGTCAGTGCCGGACGCCTTCCTGCTGATAGTCGGCAAACCTTTTCACGATATCAACGCATACCTGGAACTGGCTGACAACCCGGATATTGCAGACCGGCTGATGTTCCATCACCACTACTACCCGCTGGAACAGATCCCCGCGCTGTTTTCGCGCGTGGACATTGTTGCCGTACCTTACGTGGAAGGCTGGAACAGCGCAGTCATTGCCACCGCATACGCAAACGGGCGCCCGGTGATTGCCAGCGATATCGGTGGCTTTGATGAAGTCGTGGAAAATGGCGATACCGGCATACTCGTCCCGCCCGGCGATGTACCGGCACTGGCAGAGGCCATCACGCGTGTGCTCAGCGACGACGAACTGTATGCGCACATGCAGAAGAATGTAAGGGAAAAATCGAGACTGAACTCCTGGCCGGAAATCGCGCGCAAAACAGAACAAGTCTATCTTTCGCTGACAGGCTGAAGTCCTGCCGCATTTTCATACCGGGATCGTGATCAGAAAGGCACCCGACATTGCACTACACCACATTTGGAACAACCGGGCTCAGGCCTTCCAGGATCGGATTTGGCTGCAGCCAGATTGCCTCCATATCGACGGCGCACCCCCGCCACGAAGTGACTGCAACCCTGCTGGAGGCTGTCGACCGGGGCATCAATTTCTTCGATACAGCGGACGTTTACGGCCAGGGCGACAGCGAACGCATGCTGGGAAAGCTGTTGCGCAGGAAACGGGACAGGCTTATTTACTGCACCAAGGCCGGCCTTACCCTGGGACTGTCACAAAACCTGATACGACTTGTGAAACCGCTGGCCAACCCTGTCATGCGCCGCTGGAAACACGGCCGGGAAAAGACACTCAAGACCCGCCGGGAAGTTGAGCACAAATGTTTCGACCCGGCGTACCTGGAAAAACGTGTTGCAGGAAGCCTGCGCCGCCTGAACACCGATTACCTGGACATCCTGCTGCTGCACAGCCCGGACCCGGAGGTCCTGGCGGACGGCCGGGTACTTGAAATGTTGCGTTCCCTCCAGGATAAGGGGCATATCCGTTACTATGGGGTTTCCTGCGATACAATAGCGAGTGCCCTGCAATTTTCCCGCAACGAGGACATCGCGTGTATCCAGTTCCCGGGAAATGTAACGCAATACCAGGCCCTTGACAGCGCACTCCCGCTGATGGAGGACAGGCGCATTGGCGTCATACTCAGAGAACCATTTGGTGGCGGCAGCGTATTTTCCTATCCACCCCTGCTGCAACTGGTACAGAACCGCAGCAACTCATCAGCGGCCAGGATTGCCCTGCAATATCTGCTGCAAAGAGAGGATAGTGGCGTGATTCTGGGTGGAATGACCTGTCGCAGGCACCTGCAGGAAAACCTCGACGCCTTCTCGGCGGAACCGCTCTCTGACCGGGAGATCGATCTGCTGCAACAAACCCGCACCCAACCGGAACAGCCACATGATTGAAGCAGCCGCCGGGATACCCTCAGGATCCACGATCAGCTGTGATATCTGTATTGTCGGTGCCGGCCCGGCCGGCATCACACTGGCCCTGGAACTGGCAAAAACCGGGAAAACCATCGTCCTGCTCGAAGCCGGTGGCCTGAAAAGCGCCGGCAAGAGCATGGAACTCTACCGTGGCGAAGTCGCGGACCCGGCACGCCACCTGCCCCTGGACGCCGATCGTTACCGGCAACTCGGTGGAACTTCCGCACTCTGGGGCGGGCGCTGTATACCGTTCAATTGCATCGACTTCGAAACCAGGGATTATGTACCCCATAGTGGCTGGCCCCTGTCAAAACAAGAACTGGACCCTTACTACCGGGAGGCGCATGCCTACTGTGAGTGCGGTGATTATCTATACCGCACCGACGAGGCCCTGCCGGACGCTCCTGCAGAAATGATCCCCGGTTTCAGGGGGCGGACGGTCACCAGCAATACCATAGAACGCTGGAGCCCGCCGACCCATTTCGGCAAGGCCTATAGAAAAGCCCTGCAGGACGCGCCAAATATCAGGGTCCTCCTGCACGCCGTTTGCCTGAATATAGACCTGACCGATGATGGCAGCAAAGTGAGTTCGCTGACAGCAGCATGTTTTAGCAAGGAACGCTTTACCATCCAGCCGGGGCTTACTGTGCTGTCTGGCGGCGGGCTTGAGGTAACACGGCTGCTGCTGGCATCGAACCAGGTACATAAAGACGGCCTGGGCAACCAGTCCGACTGGCTCGGGCGTGGTTACATGTGCCACATAAGCGGCAGCATTGCGCGCGTCAGGTTTGCGGATCATGTAACGCCGATATACGGCTATGAAGTTGACAGGGAAAGCGTGTATTGCCGCCGCCGGCTATGCATATCCGAACAGGCGCAACGGGAACACCGGTTACTGAACGCCTACCTGCTGCTGGATCGGCCGTTGTTGTCGGACCCGGAACATGGCAGCGGCCTGTTCTCGCTGACTTTCATTGCCAAGGCCATACTCCAGCATGACCGGACCAGGGCGCCTTTCAAAGGAAAGTATGCCCTGTATTGGCGACATATCATCAACATTCTCAGGGGATCCCCGGAAGTACTGTCTGTCCTTCCGCGCTGGTGCCGCAACCGCTTTGTGCAGGGGCGCAGGATTCCGTCCCTGTTGCAGAAATCAAAAAACAATGAATACCACCTTTTTTACCATACCGAACAGATCCCCGACCGCGATTCACGTATCACCCTGTCTGACAAGGTGGATACATTTGGAGTCCCCAGGCTACTGGTCGACTACAGGATTACAGAGCAGGATGTGGAAAGCATCTGCCAGACCCACCGCCTGATCGACGCGGAATTGCGTGACAGCGGCTGCGGTAAGCTGGTCTACGACTCCGACAACCCGGCCGAAACGATTCGCGGTCACCAGGCTATGCTTGGTCACCACATAGGAACAACCAGAATGGCCGCCAGGGCTGCAGACGGCGTCGTAGATGAAAACTGCAAGGTGCACGGTATAGAAAATCTTTTTGTTGCCAGCAGCTCAATATTCCCGACCAGCGGACAGGCCAACCCTACGTTGACCATTGTCGCACTAGCCATCCGGCTTGCTGCGCACATTAATCACGCCCCGGTCTGAGAGCTGAACAGCACGGGTACTGCGACCTGCCGCCTGAGCCGCCGGCAGGACTGCCCGGCCAGCGCAAGCCGTGGCTGCCCCGCTGACGCGTGCCGGCCTTGAAAAAACCTGTATTCCAGGCGGTTATGACACCCTGCCGGTCTTCCCCGACTTCGCTGCTGCGGCTATCATTGGGCCACTTTTAAAATGGTCCAGCCAATGCCCGGTAACAAAGCCCCCATAACGCGCCACACCACATGCGCGGTTTCTATCAGCCCGGTTACAGTAGGCGGTGATGCCCCCATCGTCGTGCAGTCCATGACCAATACCGATACAGCCGATGTAGAGGGCACCGTGCGCCAGGTTGCGCAGTTGGCGCAGGCCGGCTCGGAACTGGTACGCGTTACCGTCAACAGCGAAGAAGCTGCCCGGGCCGTCCCGCTGATCCGTGATCGGCTTGACGCCATGAGTCTGACTGTACCCCTGATCGGCGACTTCCATTTCAACGGCCACAAGCTGCTGGCCGGGTACCCGGACTGTGCCCGGGCGCTGGGCAAGTATCGCATCAACCCCGGCAACGTCGGTCGCGGCCGGAAGCGCGATGAACAGTTTGCCGCCATGATCGAAACCGCCTGCCGCTATGACAAGCCGGTGCGCATCGGCGTCAACTGGGGCAGTCTTGACCAGGAACTGGTGGTGCGCATGATGGATGCGAACACCCGCAGCGCAACACCGAAGGACAGCCAGGAAGTTATCCACGAGATCATGGTGACATCCGCACTGGAAAGCGCACAGCGCGCGCAACAGCTGGGCCTGGGCAAAGAGCGCATCATCCTGTCAGTGAAAATGAGTGCCGTCCAGGACCTGATTGCCGTGTACCGGGCACTGGCAAAGCAGTGCGACTACGCATTGCACCTGGGACTGACCGAAGCCGGCATGGGTACGCGCGGCGTGGTGGCCTCAACCGCAGCGCTGGCCGTACTGTTGCAGCAGGGTATCGGCGACACCATCCGGATTTCACTGACGCCGGAACCGGGCGGCAGCCGCACCCGTGAAGTACAGGTGGCGCAGGAAATCCTGCAATCCATGGGCCTGCGCGCCTTCATCCCGAGCGTGGTCGCCTGCCCGGGCTGCGGCCGCACCTCCAGTGATTATTTCCAGACCCTGGCACAGGACATCCAGGCTTACCTGCGCGCGCAGATGCCGGTATGGCATACGCAATATCCCGGCGTGGAAGATATGAAAGTGGCAGTCATGGGCTGCGTCGTCAACGGACCGGGAGAAAGCAAGCACGCCAATATCGGTATCAGCCTGCCCGGCACCGGTGAGCGTCCGGTCGCTCCCGTGTACGTAGACGGGGAAAAGACGGTTACCCTGAAGGGCGATCACATTGCCGAAGAGTTCCAGCAACTGCTTGATGCATATGTGGCCAGAACCTACGGAGAAACCCCCTGAACACACCGGTCCGGCCCTGCCGGTTCCCATGCGCGGACATGACGCCCCCCGTCCCGGCGCAACTCATGAACAGGATTGCGAGGGAGGAGACAACTGCGCACGCAGCCGGTGGTCGAAGGTCTGACAGATCCGGCCGAGTTCGCGGCATCCCCTTACCCGGATACGAATCGTACCCTGCTGCCAGTCCAGCCAGCCCTTTTGTTCGAAAGCATGCAATTGCTCTGTCTCTCTGGCAAAGAACTGCTTGAAGCGGATACCCCACTTATCCTCAATGGCGGAGACCCGGATATGCCCTGTCGCCAGTATTATGGTCATGATTTCCCGGCGCAGCACATCATCCGCCTCAAGCTCGATACCGCATACAACAGGCAGTTGACCGTCATTCAGTGACGCCTGGTAGGCCTTCCAGCCGGATTCGTTCCTGCCGTAGAACTCTCCGATCGATGAGACAGCACCAGGTCCGATACCGATCACATCGGGTGCAGGCATGTCCGTGTACCCCAGCGGAAACCAGTGCAGAAGCCCTGCTGCCCGCGCCTGTACAAACGGATCGTTTTCCCGCGCATACCAGCCCATCCCGATATTCTGATAGCCCAGTTCGGACAGGATCGGCGCGTAGGACTGCGAGAGAATAGTGGATGTATCGGCGTAGCGGATACGCTCCGGGCAAACCCGGTCCAGCCAGGCCTGCATCGCAGCTGGCACGGTTTCGGCAGACCTTACAGTGCAGTGCAGATCGAGCATGATCTGGCGGAACCCGGCTTGCCGTGCCAGGCCGATGGATTGCCCCAGCTCTTCCAGAACGCCCTGCATCCCGGCACTGTCAACCAGCTCATAACGTACGCTATTGAACCCCAGTGAGTGCAACAAAAGCAGCCTGTCAGCTGCCGGGATTGCGCTGCCGATACAGACACACCCGTTGCTGATACCGGAATGATGGAGCGGGAACGAATCCCGCACTACATCCAGCAAACGACGTAACGAATCATCGTCCCACTGCGTAACCATGGATTGCGACAGCACAACTTGTTGCAAGGGTCTGTCGACATCAAACAATGCGCCCTGCAAAGCGAGTTCCCGGCTGATTGCCGGAAGCAGTGACGCAGGCGCATCACCGGCTACACGCAAGCGGGCCGACGCCTCTGCGGAAAATTCCTGCATGTACAATGCCAGTGGTGCCGGCAACGGATCACCGTTACTCTGTTCCACCCACTCACGGTAATCCTCGGCACCGTAATCAGCGCTGAAGGAAGTGATGGTCGGATACAACCCGTAAGGTTTCTCTATCACCCCGGGAACAGCGTCTGCTGCGCAACCTGTATTTCCGGATAGCCCCATGGTTCGTTTTCTGTCTGGATGACGGGGCGCATACTAAGCCGTATCCACGGCAGTGACTTTGATGCAGGTCAATCGGTCAGAAACAACCGAAAAGATTAGAATATGCTGATTTTATGCCGAAACTAAACCGGCTACCAGTTCAGCGGCCAGTCCGCTTCTGCAAGCCCGATGGAAAAATCAACGAAGTCGCCAACAACGCCCATGTACCACATGCGCACCTTGTTACCCTCGATAAGCACCGTTGGCGCAATGGTTTCCTGCCCCTCGAAAGGTGCACTCGGTGCGATGATGGGTACCGGCTTGACCTCCCAGGGGCCAAACGGAGCCGAAGAGCGGGCCACACCAATCCTGTTGGGATCACCCGGGTTGGCTCCAGTGGTTGAGAAAAACAGGTAGAAAAGGCCGTCCGGCCCTTCCACCAGGGCGGACTCACTGACTCCCGCTGCAAACGACAGGCCCAGGTCCGCACCATCCAGCACCGGGGCACTTCTCTTGGTCCAGTTGACACCGTCGCTGGAAGTGGCGCCCAGCAAACGGAAACCGGTCCTGCTTCCGCAAGTGCTTTCCACGCACCAGCCCGTGTAGATCATGTAGTAGACGCCACCGCTTAGAATAACTGTCGGGCTGAACATAGCAGTGGCATCATCGCCATTGGGGTTGCGCGTCAACACCGGCGTAGTGCGCTGACGGGTGAAGGTCAACCCGTCCGTGGAACGCGCCAGGCCAATCTCGGCGTGTGAAATAACAGTGCCTTCATGCACGGTGTTGTTCCCTGGCACGTAACCGGAATAATACATGAGGTATTCATTGCCAACCTTGATAACATCAGCGGTCTCCAGCGCCGAATCCCAGCCATTCGGGTCACCGTCCAGAGCAATAGTCTCCGGGTTATCCACGGCAACCGGCGTTGATGGAGCGAAATTCCAGGTCACACCGTCACCGGAAACCGCCACCGCGATCGATGCCCGTTCCTGGCTGACCCCGTTGGAAGGAATGAACGCTGTATAATACAGGCGGTAGGCACTGGCATCCCGGACCACAGACGGATCACCGGCAACGACAAAACCTTCCCAGACCGGTGCAACAAGCTTGCTCCAGTCACCCGAAACCTGAACCGGGGTTACAGTAGATGATGATGAGCCACCGCCACCACCACCGCCGCAGGCCGTTAAAACCAAAGCCGCAAACAATACCGCAAATTGTACAAGCCTGAATGACTTCATGGTCTGTTTTCCGGGGTTAGTGCAACGCACTGGAGAGAAGTATCAGCTGAAAGCCGGGGTCGCACTGTGAATAGGGCCACAAAACAACAATGCCCCTGACCGATACCATGCCGGGGCAAGGGATATGCGAGTCGACCCACAAATAATGGTTCCCTGCCGGGCACAATGGCCGGACCACCGGCGGCGAAATAGTGCCACATCCGCATAACCGCAGCAAGTGCCGCCCACACTTCCGCCGCCGCCGGGGCTGGCCGGTATCCGTAAAGTGCACCGACATGCTGCAATTTAACGGGACCGGAATAACACCATGGTATGACTGGAATTATAACCACCTGATTACAAACAGATCGCGACAGCTACCTTATTTACGGTATCCCGCTTTAACGCTATGGCACAAAAGACAACCCGGCTGAAAAAACCGCAGTGCCGGTGGTTTGCATAGAACAGCCCCCGGCCAACAAGCTGCTCAACCTGCGCAAGCACAACGTAGTTCGCGAGGTACTATGTTGGCCAGCGCATTTACGCTGTCTGAAGCACTGGCAGACTGGCGAGACAACTGCGGACAACAGTATCTTTACCACTAGCCCGAATTTCTCACCGGGTTCTGTAGCGAGGCGGTGGCAGGTCGTGTGATAAGCGGCGTTCGCGACCGAGGGCCGCGCAGGCATAGTCGACACGATGTCGAGCAGCCCGACCGAGTGAACGCCGCCTGGCGCGCGGCATGACGCCGCCGCAGCAGGAAGTCGGTGAGAAATGCGGGCTAGCCCGCATCCTTGCGAAACACGATATTGTCGAGTCCATGCACGAACAGGGGATCCTGGCAGATCGTCTTACCGAACTCCACAATGGTATTTGCACACATTGGTGTGACATTGCCTGTTTCACCGATAACGAACGGAGAATAGCCGTAATGCCGCAGGACCTGGAGCGCCTCTTCGCTCTTGTCCGATGACTTGGTGAAAGACGCCTCCATGGTTATGATCGGCGAGCGTTCTGTAAGAAGCCGCTCGCCTCCTTTCAAAACCTCCGCCTCTGTCCCTTCCACATCCAGTTTTATGATCTTTGGAAATATATTATTCGAGAAACTGAAAGCGTCCAGTGTCGAACACTCTACCGGTACCGACTGGCTCTGGTCTGCAACCCCTGTCTCTTTAATATGCTCTCTGGATGTACTCGAACTCACCATGTGTACGCCAGGCGCGACGAAAAATTCAATGTCCCCTTCCGCCGCCCCCAGCGCCTTTCTGACAAGCTCTACCTGAGACTGTGCATCGACATTCGCCTGCAGTAGCGGGAAAGCTGTCGGACAGGGTTCAAATGAATAAACCTCGCCTTCCCTGCCGACCAGCTCGGCTCCCAGCAAACTGTAAAAACCGACATTTGCGCCCACATCAAAAAAGGTATCTCCCTTGTCCAGGTTCAGAAGCAGAAACCTGGTCAGATTAACCTCGGCTTTATCCAGGTAGAGGCCGTAGAGCCAGAGTTCCTGACAGGGTGGAACCGGCACCTTGAGTTCTGCTCCGAAAAAAAGCGTAGTTGAGAACAAGGCCTGGTGCTTCTGTCCCAGCACATGGTTGGCAAGGTGCCAGGCCGTGGATCGCCAGAGCGTGGAAAAAGGGTATTTCAGCAACCTTTTAAACCGGGGTAACCGGTGTCTGTCGTAGGCGCTATCAAGCTCATCCAGTAACCGATCGGTACGATTCATTATATTTCTACCCGGGGGATGTCTTCGTTATTTATTATTATTTCGATGCGCTACCGGATACTGACTCGGGGCACCTTAGCAACTATAGCACAATGGCTGACACTGCCTGATATGATAAACGTTCCCACATCAGACGTGGCACTGATTTAGGAGTACGGTCACCGGTGAGATCCGAAAATACCAGCCTGGACTGCGGCATACCCCGGAGCAATAAAAAAGGGCTTTCCGTCTCGGGAAAGCCCTTAAAATTCAATGGAGCCGGTGATAGGAGTTGAACCCACGACATCCTCATTACAAGTGAGGCGCTCTACCAACTGAGCTACACCGGCAATACCGCACTCGGCGCGGAAATATAATTGTAAGCGAGCAACCCCTTTACCGCAATTTATTCACAGCTCACGCGCTGCACCCGGATATCCGGGTACTCGGCCTGGATGGTGCTCCACAGGTCGGAACCAAGCAGCGGCTGCGCTTTCTCTACAATATCCAGCCAGTATACCGTGCGGGTCCGATAACGCTGATCGAGTACTGCATCGTAACCCAGCGATTTAATCCGCTCCAGGCGCGCACGGGCTTTGCGCTTGCTGGTAAAGATACCGAGCGAGATGTGGTTGCGCTTGCCGATGAAGTAGTCTTTCATCCCGTTCCTGTCCAGGTCACTGACGATGGCCCTCGCCTCGGCGGACGGCATTGCCGGCATGTAGACCCAGTAACCGGCCGGTTCGCGCACTTCACCGCCACGCACAGCCGGCTGGTAACCCTGCTGGTACAACTGCGCGGAAATCGAGGCGGCATCGTTTCTGTCCAGCAGGGGACCGATGGTCTGGCACACTCGTACCGGTGCCGGTTCGGTTTCCGGTTCCGGCGCAACAATTTCCTCCCGGCTTTCTTCGGCAGGCGGTGCGCTGTACTCGATGACAGGTACGCCTTCTGTGCCGGTGACTGGAGGCGGTCGTTGTTTTTCGGAAGCCTCAAGCCCGGCAGTATCGGCTGGCTGTGACTGGATATCGCGCCGTTCGGCGAGCAATACCAGCGGTTCGATCCCCGGGGCCAGGGGAGTTACAGCGCTGACGCGCGGCTTTTCGGCCGGGGCGTACTGGTGCCATGCAAAGTAGGCCAGGTTGGCGAACAGGAGCATGTAAACCAGGTAACGCATCAGCCAACCTCCCGTGCGTAGACAGCAAGCCCCTGTAAAACCAGGTCTGGAACCGTTTCCGGGCCACTGCCGAGCAATGGCCGTATACGTTCAGCATCTCCACCCGTAAGCAGGCGATGCGTCCTGTCACCGAGCTCGGCCTGCAAGTCCGTAAACACGCGTTCCAGCAATGCCACAGCGGTATACAGAATGCCACCCGATAGTGCAGCTTCCGTACTGCAACCCAGCAGCGAAACCTCCTCGTGATCGGTTTCTTCTAGCTGGACACCGGGCACATGACTGGTCAGGGCACTGCTCATCAACGCCATGCCGGGAACAATGAGACCGCCAAGATGTGTTCCGTCTCTCGCCAGCGCATCGATGGTGATGGCGGTTCCACAGTCAACGATCACTGCGGGCCCCCGGTAACGAGCGTGCGCAGCCAGCAGACTGGCCCAGCGGTCGGCACCAAGGCGTTGCGGTACGCGGTAGGCATTTTGCACGCCACACTGCTGTGCCGTAACCGGCAGAAATTCGGGGGCCACTTTCCAGCGTCGTTTTACCCAGGTGTGCACGGACTTGCGGTAGTCCTCACCCGCAACATTGGAAACTATCACCCGCTCAGGGGCATCCAGCTCCTTCCAGGCCGGCCGGGCGATATCCTTGAAAGCGCGGTTGTTACGCGGCAGTGGCTCACCGGTCGTCCAGCTGTCCGCACCCTGCAAGGCCCATTTGATACGGGCATTGCCGATATCAACGAGGAGAATCATATAATCAGTACATCCCTGTCATGAAATGGGGGCTTCAACCGGCCTGACACTGACTTCGCCGGCATGATAACGCTGTGTAATGCCGTTACTCTCGATCAGAAGTGCCCCCTGCCCGTCGACACCGCGCGCGATGCCGGCAACCATTACTGTATTATCATTGCGCAACTCGACCATCCGGTCTGCGATCAGGTCAAACCTGCGCCACTGCCGGACAAAATTGTCCAGACCCTGTTCGTTAAACAGCGCAATCGCGTTCAGCAGCGAATCCAGAACAGCGCCCGCCAGCCGGTTACGTTCAACCTGTGGACCACAGTGTGACAAATCCGTCCACGGCTGATCGATCTCCTGCGCAGCGCTGTCCGGTATCCGTACGTTGATACCGATACCCATGATCACCTGGTAACAGCCACCCGCTTCGCCGGAAAGGTCCAGAAGGATACCAGCGAGTTTACGCTCGCGGTAGAAAATATCGTTGGGCCACTTCAAACCGAGCCCTTCCACTCCGCACGCCTGCAAGGCGCGCAAGGTGGCAACCGCCGCTACCAGGCTGAGCCCCCCGGACTGAATACCCGGTTCGTCCATGGGTATTGCCAGGGAAAGATACAGGCTGGAACCGTAAGGGGAAATCCAGCGCCGCCCGCGTCTGCCACGCCCGGCACTCTGATATTCGGCAAGACAGGCGCGCACCCTGTGCACGTCATGCTGCGTCCGGGTACGCTTGAGGTAATCACTGGTGGAATCGACCGACCGCAATACTTCGAGGTCCTGCAGGCGGGCAGCGTTCCCGGCCGACAGTTCGGCCAGGATGCGTTGCGCCTGCAACGGCTGGCAGGGAGCAGTCAGCCGGTACCCCTGACCACGCACCGCATGCAACCCGACCCCGGCAGCGGATAAAGCGCGCACATGTTTCCACACCGCGGCACGACTGATACCCAGCCGTTCGCCAAGCCACTCACCGGAATGAAAACGACCATCCGCCAGTAGTTCCATTACCCGGTAACGCATCGACATGCGGGACAGTTTACCACACGAGATATAAGCTATCTGGCTATTTTTTATACGTTTTTACACATACCCTCGGCGGAGCGGAAGACCCCGCTCCGCACTGTGCTTCATCTTTTACATTTAACGCCGATAGCGCGTTAAACAGCGGTCGCCGGTCGCGGGCCAGGCGACCTGCACCCAGGCCACAATTGATGGAAGAGCACATGTTTCCAGCAGAAAAAGAAAACCGCGACAAACTCCCTTGCACGCTGCATACCGGTCCAGCGGAACCCCTGTATAAACGACTGCCGCGCGAAGACGAGCACGGCAAACCACTGACGGATTTCATGATGATTATCCCCAAACTGCGCACCCGGCCGCAGCACATCGTGCAGCAAACCATTCAGAAAATCGAGCGGGTGCTGGAACGCCATGCGGGGATCGTGGTGTTCGCCGACCTGAATCTCAAACTGAACGTACTCTGGGTAATCGTGCGCCCGGTACCGGGTAGCTGCTGGAACCTGCCGATGGCCATCAATCAAGAGGTGCCGGAAGCGTTGCTGGTCGCCCAGCCGGCATAACAGGTACCACCACAAAAAAGCCCCTGATCAGTGATCAGGGGCCGGAAATATAAAGCCTGGCGGTGTCCTACTTTCACATGGGACCTCCCACACTATCATCGGCGCAGAGCGGTTTCACTTCCGAGTTCGGGATGGGATCGGGTGGTTCACACTCGCTATGGCCGCCAGGCAAACTGGTTGCCAAAAGGGCTTCTACAAAGGGAACAGATTTATTTCTAATGAAATATTGCTGTCTACATAAAAGATGACAGAGAAAAATAAATCTGTCCCCTTTGTAGAAGCCCTTTTGGCGAATAAGAAAAGTTGTTAAAAGTCGGGTTGTTGCATACTTGAGAATCAACACCCAAATCGCTTGGGTGTTATATGGTCAAGCCTCACGGGCAATTAGTACTGGTTAGCTTCATGCATTACTGCACTTCCACACCCAGCCTATCAACGTCGTAGTCTTCGACGACCCTTCAGGGGAATCAAGTTCCCGGTGAGACCTCATCTTTGGGGGGGCTTCCCGCTTAGATGCTTTCAGCGGTTATCCCGTCCGTACGTAGCTACCCGGCAATGCCACTGGCGTGACAACCGGAACACCAGGGGTACGTCCACTCCGGTCCTCTCGTACTAGGAGCAGCTCCCTTCAAGTCTCAAGCGCCCACGGCAGATAGGGACCGAACTGTCTCACGACGTTCTAAACCCAGCTCGCGTACCACTTTAAATGGCGAACAGCCATACCCTTGGGACCGGCTACAGCCCCAGGATGTGAT
>JALSRZ010000077.1 GCA_026984515.1 Thiohalobacter sp.
GGATGCAGTCAGCGAGCGCCAGGATACGCACCTCGGTAACATGATCATCAGTGCGGTGTTCCGCGCGGGTGGTCCGGTGGGATACGAACCGAGTATCCTCGGTACCGTGCCCTCCACAGGTACGCCCATCCATATCGTCACCGACGAAGTGCTGGACGAGGTCCTGCGCCCCTACCGCGACCAGATCTTCTACCTCGGCCACGTGTACGGCTCGAAACCACGGCTGCCGCTCTGGTTCAAGCACTTCGATACTGGGCCGGACGGCGCGGGCGAGGCCTACCACCTGGGAATTTTCGGCAAGACCGGCTCCGGCAAGTCGGTGCTGGCGAAGATGATCCTACTCGCCTATGCGCGCTACCCGAAGATGGCATTGCTGGTGATCGACCCGCAGGGGGAGTTTGCGCAGGACATGCGTACGGCACAAGGTGCGCGCAGTGAGTTTGCATTGCCGGTAGGTGACATTGCCCGAAATTTAGGTAAACAGTCAATAGTGTTGACTGTACGCAATCTCGTCCTTGACCGCTGGGAACTGTTCGAACAGATCCTTTTCGAGTCTCCCTTCTTTGAACAGCTTACGATACCCAGGGGCGAAAACCGGGAGTTGGCCTGTGGAAGATTGGCCGACCAACTCAAGAAGGCGCATGTAAAGCTGAAAGACCTTCACAAGCGTGAATCATTTGATAAGGCCTGGGAGATACTCGCCGACGAGCATAACCAAAAAATCTTCTACCGAACACAGAGTTCGCGCGAGCGTTTCAATGCGACACTGGAAGAATCCGCCCCGGGTGATTTTTACTCCGACTACTGGGAACCTGTGGCGACATTGTTCCGAGAAGATCGGGAAGGCGCCAAGAGCATCAACAGTGCATTGAGCGACCTGCTGCGCACCAACGTCGATAACAGGCCCATCCTGGTTGTGGATCTGTCCCGGGAACAGGCCCACGGGCTGTTCTGGAACGACAAGATCCAGTCGCTGGTCATCAAGCGGTTGCTCGACGGTTTGAGCCAGAGCGCCGAGCACTTCTACAAGGAGGGCGAGAGTCTGAACACGCTGGTGGTGATTGACGAGGCACACCGGCTAGCGCCGCGCGAACTGCCGCGGGAAGACGATGCCGCGCGTGGTGTTCGCAGTGTGCTAATAGACGCCGCACGCACAACCCGAAAATACGGCCTTGGGTGGTTGTTTATCAGCCAAACGCTGTCGAGCCTCCACTCGGAAATCCTCCAGCAGCTCCGTATCTTCTTCTTCGGCTTCGGGCTGGGACTGGGTCAGGAGTTCCAGTCGCTGCGGCAACTGGTTGGTTCGTCCGGTACCGCGCTGGATCTCTACCAGTTGTTCCGCGACCCCCATTCCGCCTTCGACATTGCCAGCCGCCAGTATTCATTCATGACTATCGGCCCGGTGAGCCCACTGTCGTTCTCCGGCAGTCCGCTCTTCCTGAATGCGTACAACACCGTCGAGACTTTTCTCGAGGCAAACGGTCTGAGTAGGGGTGATACGGATAACGATGGTGGTGGAGGGGCTTCCCCCACCCCAGTGGCCAACGATCCGGAACCGGCGAGCGGTAGTGAGTCAGAGCCCGGTACCGGGATGGATCCGGAGGACGAGGCGCAGGGGCTGATTGACAAGATACTCAAGTGGGCCGAGTCACATGACAATTTCGACCGGTCCTTTGTCGAGACCATGCAGGAGCGGCAACAGGAGAGGGGCTCCCTCACTGACGGGCAGCTAAAAGCCCTGCGCAACATCATTACAAAGTGGCACATCGGTTAGACGAGACGCGCAGTACAGGGATTAGACAATACCATGCCAGCAAGGAAAAAAATCACGAAATATACCGCCAGGAAAAGGTGGGGTTGTCAGCAGAGCTACAATAAAAAAGAAGCAGGTAAAAAGGCTTCCGTGTTACCGAATTTAGTGGCGTCTTACGAGAGTGATTTACATCCATGAGTAGAATCCTGGCAATCGATTTCGAGACGGCAAATTATTATCGTGACAGTGCATGCGCAATCGGGCTGTCAGTTATTGATAAAGGGCGGATTACAGATTCAGACAGTTTTCTGATCAGGCCGCCCATTAACCAGTTTACATTTACACACATACATGGTTTGACATGGGAGGACGTAAAAGGCGAGCCCAGCTTCGAAGAGTTGTGGCCGACACTCAACGACTATCTGGAATCTGCAGATTTTCTTGCTGCGCATAATGCACCCTTTGACAGAAGTGTGTTAAGGGCTTGCTGCGAATCCAGCGGACTGGCTATTCCCCGGCAACCGTTTGTGTGCACAGTCGAGCTCGCACGTTCGAGATGGGGAATCTACCCGACCAAACTGCCCAATGTCTGCTCAGAGCTGGGTATCAGACTGTCCCACCACGACGCAGCCTCGGATGCAAACGCATGCGCGGAGATCGTAGTCGCTGCCCAGCGCGAAGGCTGGCGGCCATGAACAGTTATGGTCCACGCGGTCAGTCCCGCTCTGAATCTGCTGGCTGAATCAGGGGGGATAAGTGCTTCTAAGTATAAGGGAGTTCAAGGACCGTGTATCAGATGATATGCAGGGCCTGGTCACTGAACTTCAGGAAGTAACGGGCAGGTTCGGTAACGAAGAAGCCCGCGCCTGGGCAACTTCATTGCCAAAGGTTGCGACGATTTTTTCGAGTCCTGGGTTTGATCCGCTGCACTTGTATTTCGGCAGTCGAGGGAGTGTTTCTCTGGAGTATCAGTTGCCCGCCTCTTCATCGTGGTGCGATATCGTATTGCTGGGCCAACATCAGGGCCGACCAGCAGCCGCCATTCTTGAGTTGAAGGAATGGGTCACTCGTGGCGACCAACCGGGTGGCGTAGAAGGGCTGGTGCTACATCAGGGGAAGCGTATGTTACACCCGTCCGAGCAGGTGCGAGGATACACAAACTACTGTAAGCTATTTCATTCCGCCGTGCTTGATGCCGGTGCGGTCGTCCACGGGTGTGTCATATTTACCGGCGATTATTTCGTTGACGCGTATTTGCAGCCACCGAATGATGACCTAGTGCGAGACTTTCCATGCTTCTCAACGGCGCCTGACATGCTCGAGCATTCATTACCAGACTACTTCTCGACACATCTGACCGAGCCAGCCCCGGACTTCGCGCAAACTTTCGAGAAAGGTGTCTACAAGCAGGATCGCGGCTTTGTGCGCCAGATCGGTGAGCAGATACTCAATGCAGAGGAAACAACTTTTGAGTTACTGGATAATCAACGGTTTGCTTTTGCCTTTTCCCGGGAGTGTGTAAATGAAGCATTATTTGCGCATGGGGGAGCTGGCACACGCAAGACCGTAATTCTGATTGAAGGGCCGCCAGGCTCGGGGAAATCAGTGGTCGCTGCCCGCTTGTGGGCCAGTCTGGTTACAGATCGTCGCCTGCCGGATGGTTCGGTTGTTGTGACAACAACATCGATGAGCCAGAACCGAAACTGGAGTTATTTGTTTCGGCAGGCGGCAGATGATTATGCTAAAGGAGTCGTCAAGAAGGCGACCAAATATGCGCCGATCACGACACATAAGCTCGGGCAGTTACGCCATGAGTATGGTCGGGACTTCCTGGCTGATGCAGAGAGTTGGGCTGACAATGTAATGCTGCTGCGCTCTCTGGGAATCGAGTTCCAGGATGGAGCTCTCGACAACCAATACCTGGTCTCTGTGGTGGATGAGGCGCATGCGCTGATCAACCCGGAGCATCCGGAAGGCAGAGGGCAGTTTGGCTTTCCGCCGACACTTGGGCCGCAGGCTTTCCACATCATTCGCTCGTCCGTGGTCAGTATCTTTCTGATGGATTCGGAGCAGGGTTATCGTGACCGTGAAAATACCACACGCGAGGAGATTCGAGCATGGGCGAATATGCTCGGGGCAGAAATAATCGAAGAAGTCAGCCTGGCGGGTGCTCAGTTCCGCTGTGCGGGTTCAAAGGAGTATGTCGATTGGGTGGAGCAGGTACTTTCCGGCTATCCGGTAGGACAAAACTGCGGATTATCAATAGCGTGGCGGAATTTCGAACCGCAAGCCGACAGGGTCCGGGACGGCGCCGTGCCAGTGTATGGAGGGCTTGGACAGAACCCGAATAGACTGCAGAGAATGCGCTTCAAGATTTGTGACTCGCCTGCTGATATGGAAACCGAGCTGCGCTCGAGGCTGGAAGACGGCGCCAGCGCTCGGTTACTGAGTAGCTACTCGCGTGAATGGAAAACCCGCGATGCCGCATCACCACATGCTCTGTCACCGGAAATGATGGACTTCCATGTGCCCTATGAAGATGGCGGTGTTCAGCGGTACTGGAGCAAGGTCTGGAATTACGTGCCCAACGGCGACTATACGCTGTTTGTGCAGAGTCGCGCCGGTTCGCCAATGCACGAAGATCCGCTATGCGAGATCGGGTGCCCCTATGCTGTAAGGGGATTTGATTTCGACTACGTTGGGATTCTCTGGATGGGGGATCTGGTCTGGCGTGGCGACAGGTGGATCGCTGATCCGCTTTCAAACTTCGAGACCGGGATTATGGGAGCCATAAATAAAACCAGGAAGGAAAATGACGTAACTGGTCCGATGCATGCGCGGTTGTTGAAGGCGGTTACACAAAGTTATCGGATTTTGTTAACGCGAGCGATGAAAGGTGTCTATCTATGGGTAGAGGATGAAGAGACGCGAGAGTATTTATTGAATTCCTTATGTCAGTAAATATACGTAACATTCTTTATGATTATGACTTACCCTGCCATTGAGCTCGCGGATTATGTGCCTGCTCAGTTTGAATAGCCCGGTGCAAAGACCAAGTTCCACCTACAAGTACAATATCCTGGAAACGTGTGTCGCACACAGTCACTCCGTGCCCGGGATCATTTGCCAATTCAACCGTATGCCGCTGCGTGCAATCCAGGAAGTGTTCCCGATCAAGGCATTGAAGGCGGTGTATTAAACTGCAGAAATGTAAACCGTGGGTTTACATATACGCAATCTCATAAACCGTTCGTATCATAAGTTTTCGGTATACTACTGGGACCGCGTTCCGACAGGTTGCAGGCTGTTGATTATTACATCAGGGCGCTACAACACTTTTACCAACGCAAGGAAGAATGTTTTCTGGATATGATCTGGCCGCAGGTTGGTGAGGTGCGAGAACAGGATCTCGTAGAAGACGGGCGGCGGGGTCTTTTCTACATAAAACAACAACCGCTCAATCTGGTGACTTTTGAGAGGAAATAAGGGAGCCGGGGATATAGGGTTTACCAGTCGAGACTCGTAAACCACACGGCATGGAGCCGAATTTTGTCCCTGGCCTTAAAGCAAGGTTAGGCAAATTTACCGATTTAATCAATTAGACGGCCTGCCGGCATCTGGACTTTAATCGGGTAATGCGCTGTTTTTCAGACTAAATCTGCGGTATTTCGTTCCATTGCTGGTTGGGATTGGGCTAATCAACGGCGTGCAGAGGGTTGGTTTGATCCCTTCATTCAGGCGGGCCAAAACCTTTCAAACAGCCGAATAAAACCTTACATTTGGCCGAACCCGGAGTTACACTTGGCCAGTATGACCGAGCCTGTTTTACATCCACGATTTCTGCTGCCGCGGGTCAACGAGGCGCTGACCGATACACCGGTGGTTTTGATCCACGGGCCGCGGCAGTGCGGCAAGACCACGTTGGCTCGGCAGGTGGGGGACGCGGCGGGCTTTACCTATCTGAGTTTTGATGACGACGTGCAGCGGGCTTCGGCGCAGGCGGATCCGGTGGGCTATGTGGCGGACCTGCCGGAGAAGGTGGTGCTGGACGAAGTGCAGCGGGTACCGGAGTTGTTTACATCGCTGAAGGCCAGTGTCGATGCCCGGCGGCAACCGGGCCGGTTTATCCTGACGGGTTCGGCCAATGTGCTGCTGGTGCCCAAACTGGGCGATTCGCTGGCGGGGCGCATGGAGATATTACGGCTGCATCCGCTGTCCCAGGCCGAATTGGCGGGTGCCGAACCCCGGTTTCTGGCAAGCCTGTTCGGCAAGGGTTTCAAGGCGGGCAAATCGGGCCGCCGTTTGGCGCGAAAGCTGGCCGGGCTTGTGGTTGCTGGCGGTTATCCGGCGGCATTGGCGCGCGCCACCGAAGGCCGCCGCGCGGCCTGGTATCGTGATTATGTCGATACCCTGGTGCAGCGCGATGTGCGCGACCTGGCGCGTATCAGCGCGCTGGATGCCTTGCCGCGGCTGCTGACATTGGCGGCGGGTCAAACGGCCAGGCTGCTGAATGTCGCTGATCTGGCCGCACCCTTTCAGTTGAGTCGCCCCACCATCCGTGACTACATGACCCTGCTGGCGAGAATCTTTCTGCTCGATGAACTGCCGCCGTGGCACAGCAATCGTCTGCGCCGCCTCATCAAGAAACCCAAGTTGCATCTTGGCGATACCGGTCTGGCCTGTGCCTTGCTCGGGGTCAATGCAAAGACCTTGTGGGACGATCGCGCCCTGTACGGTCAGTTGCTGGAAACCTTTATCTATCAGGAATTGCGGCGGCAGGCGAGCTGGCAGGAAGAATCCGTAGGCTTTTACCACTTCCGTGACAAGGACGGCGATGAAGTGGATGTGGTGATGGAGTCCGAGGGCAAGCTCTCCGGTATCGAGGTCAAGGCTGCCTCTACGGTGGTAGCGGGTGATTTCAGAGGCTTGCGCAAACTGAAAAATGCGGCGGGCCGGCGTTTTGCGGTGGGTGTGCTGCTCTACGACGGGGATGCGATTACCCCCTTTGGCGAGAACCTGTACGCCGTACCTATCTCCTGCTTGTGGGAGGCCAGTTGATGCCCTGTACAGAAGATACCCTGGTTCAGCAAACCACGGCCGAGTACCTGGAAAAGCAAGTCGGTTGGGAGTCGGTATTCCGGCATGTCTACCGGGCCTACCCGGAATTGCCATCCCCGTTCTATTCGTCTACGGTAACCTGACAGGCTGAGCCAGCATCATGGATGCAATGACTGGCAAGCACAGATGACTTGGTGTTCATGAGGCTTACAGGGAGATATTTCCCTCACAACCGCAAAAAACGACAAGTTAACCTTGCGGAACTTCTGCGGGATCCAGCTATGAATCATCCCGCATTGTCAGGCAAAATGGGCAACGGACGTTCCAGTATTTACTATTAAATACAAATAGTTAGTGTCTATAACACTAACTACGAACCAGGCGGTCGGAGGTTCGAATCCTTCCGGGCGCGCCATTTACATTAAAATCAATAAGATAGAAGCAATTTCAGGCATTTTTCTACTCGCTGTTGTCCAGTGACGTATAACCAGCATTCGTCATAAATCAATAAGTTATCTTAAAGTTAGAGTATCTGGTTAGAAGCCAGGTGGTCTACCATAGAAAAGAATCACTCACAGGTTTGATTCAATTTCAGCGGCGCTGTAACCAATAGCACGGTATCCGCGTAGACGTCGTTCAAACATCCTTGCCAGCATAGGTATATCGCGATCGACGTAGTCGTAGATGCGAACTTCAGTCTTGTCTGGATACAGGCGATGAAGCCTGCCGGCATACTGAACCAGTGTGCCTCTCCAGGAGACTGGCAGAGCCAGAAACAAAGTGTCCAGTCGCGCATCGTCAAACCCTTCTCCAATGTAACGCCCGGTTGCGAGAACCAACCGTTCTTCATTTTTTGGGATGGCGGTCAGCCGGTCCAGATCCTCACGGCGTCGTTTCGTGCTTTTACCTCCTTGCAGGACGATCAGGTTACGCGTGAAATTACGCAATCGATTGGCAAAACACTCCAGGTGTTCCTTGCGTTCCGTGAGCAGGATCGGCGACCGGCCCTCTTCAAGAGCCTGCAGAACGTCATTAAATATCATGTTATTGCGCCGCTCATCTGTGGCGAGTCGCCGGTAAATCTCCTGAATACGCAGATCATTATTATCATCGAAGGTTGTTCCGGTTTCACGGATGATCAGGTTGTGACTGAAAGGGCGGTGTGATGCCTGGTTTCGGGCATCCACAGTAAAGCGCACCGGACCCAATTGCATTTCGATAATTGGATGATGGCCGTCACGGCGTTGCGGTGTGGCGGTCAACCCGGTAATGAAACGTGCTCTGACCTCGGCCAGAACGCGTTCGAAAGATACTGCGGGCAGGTGGTGACATTCATCCACGATTACGTGGCCATAGTTAGCCAGCAGATCATCCACTTTATCCTTGCGCACCAGACTCTGGATCATGGCGACATCGAGCAGGCCATTGGGTTTGTGTTTGCCGCCACCGATTCGACCAATTTCCCTGGCATCCAGCCCGAGGAACAGCGCGAGTTGGGCAATCCACTGATCGAGCAACGGCTGACGATGCACCAGGACCAGGGTATTACATTGTCGTTCGGCAATCAGCCGGGTTCCGACGACGGTCTTGCCAATGCCAGGCGGTGCGACGAAGACGCCGATTTCATGTTGACGCAGGGTATCGACAGCCTGTTGCTGGATGGCCGTGAGTTTTCCGTCGAATTTGACATCGAGCGGCTCACCAGGCTGGCGCTGGTCGTCAATGGTCAGTGTGCTGCCATATTGTTTGAGCAAAGCCGAGAGGTCGTCCCGACATCCACGGGGCAAAGCGATGTGTTTGGAGAATTCCTCGGCGCAGCTGATCACCCGTGGCGTCAACGCGGTGGACAACCGCATACTCTGCTTTTTATAAAACTCCGGATTCTGAAAGGCCGCCAATCGCTTGATCTGGTTCAGCAGAGGTGGTGGCAGCGCTATTTTGTCCACAAACAGGCGTTGTGCAAGCACTGCATGAATTTCCGTCGGTATGGGTTCGGTGATAGGTACAGCCTCGGGACGTTCAAAGGGTGGACGCTCCCACGGCGCATCGTCCTTTCCTTCTTCGTTCACAGCGCTACACCGAACGCCAACGATTTTTCCCTGCCGCGCGGCATCACGGGCGATGGATTCCACCGTGGACGGCGCTATCCGTGTGAGTGACGCCAGACAGGCCCATTGATCCGGGTATGGCAGGAAGGACTCGTCCAGGAAAATCGAATTGCCCGCTTGTCGAGGTTCGTATTGCAGCGGCAGGGCGATCAGGTTACCGAAGCCGCCTCGCGGCAGGGTATCCTGATTGGGGAACAGGCGATCATAGGAACTCATGGCTAGCTGATGACGTCGTGACATGGTCTCGGTGATGAGATAGCAACCCATGCGGCGGGCGCTGACCGCGGGGATCGGTGAACTGAAGAAGAACCAGACATGGGCGCCGTTGCCCGATCGTGAGCGTTCCACCGCGGCCGGGATACCGAGATCCTGGCATGTATCGATGAAGGCCGCCACGTCATCCAGCCAGGATTCCTTGTCAAAGTCGGCGGCGAGGAACCAACAGGTTTCATCCTTGAGCAGGGGATAGACACCGATGGTGTGTCGCCCCTGGAGATGGTCCAGGAAGACCTGGTCGTTGAACGGCAGAAATGCCTGGTTCGGACAGTCACTACATTTCACACGGGGTTTTTCGCAGACGCCGCGCACCCATTCGTTTCCGCAGGCTGGCGAATAGCCTTTCCGGCCGGTCTTTGTACTTATCCAGAGCTTCGGGAAGACATCATCCCGGCCCCGGAATAGTTGACGAAACAGCGAGATCTTTCCTTCAGCGGTGGTGGGTATATCAATATCGGGTGGTATTGCCGAGCCGCCGGGAATGACGTGGTTTGATTCCATGGCGGTGAGCGCTGTTTTGAGCGCAGCCAATCGTTTCTGGCTCTCATTCCGTTTGTGTGAGAGCTCAGCGAGCTGCGCTTTCTCGCGGGCAATCGCCTCGCGCAGCGATTGCGCATTCGTCAATGCCACGGTCCGCCCGGTTCCCACTTCGCCCCAAATTCCATGCCCTGGACCAGTGCTTGCGTTGGAGGAAGAAGGAATGTCTCCAGAAAAAGGCAGACCTCCATTAGCGACGGTGGGGAGGTGACGGACATCCCCTTGCGTATAAAGGCGTTCCACTGATTGTTCTTATGCGCATCTTCATAGAATTCAGGGCTGAGTCCGGATGGTGTGTGTTCTGGTAAAGATGTACGACGGCGCGAGAATGTATTGCGGATCGCTTCTGACAATATCAGGCCATTGAAATCGAACTCGCTGGCAATAATCCAAAGATCGTAGAAGTCCTTCATCCGGCTGTTCGCCAACCCTAAGTGGACCAATGCCTGGTACTTCTCCGCTATAACGGTTTCGCGGGGGTATGCCTTCAAGTGTGGGGCAGGGTTGCCCAACAGCGTGGGATATTCGATTTCTTCCGCCTCGGGTGTCACTGCGTCCCCGAAACCAATGTCGGCTTGAATCGGCACTCGGGCACCGGCCAGGTCTCCGAACAGCCGTACGCGTAATCCGCCGTATTCTGTTTGATCGCGGATTACTTCAACCTGGACGCTGTCCGCCATCAGTGTCAGGCCATCATCCTCAACGGGAATGTCGCAGAGTTCGCGAAAGGTTGTCCGCAGATCTGCTTCACCGCTGTCGCCGAAGCCGAGAAAATCAACGTCGCGTGTCGGGCGGTGCGGCTGGTCGCTCCATAACAGGAACAGCATTGCACCCTTCAGGACAAAGCGATTCTGATAACTTGATTGGCTGAGGCGGTACAAGAGCCTTTCCAGTCCGTATTGGGTCAGGAGCAACTGGAAATCCTCGCTCCGTTCACGGGACAGCGACAGCAGGCGGTCACGCACAGAAGCCGCTGTATTTTTGCCCTGTTTATTATTCATGCCGCGATTGATTCCAGGTAGGGTCGCATGACATTTCGTACGCGGCAGATATCGGCATTGTGCCAGAGGTCATCCATGGTACAGCGTCGTGATTGCCAGCATTCCCTGAGTGCTTCGATGGCAACGTCCAGGCCGATTTTGTTCCGGTATTTGAAACAATCGGCGACGGTCTTGGCAGGGGAATACACGTGCACCGTCACGCCTTCGATTCGGTGTTCCTCGATGCCGGCACGGAGTGCGATCCCGGAGAAGCGCACAATACGCAGGGGTGGGTACTCCATGCGCGGTCGCCAGGCTTTTTCACCAATGGCGAGCCAGACTTCAAACGGCGCCTGGGTCGTGAGTTCGTGAAAGCGCAGGGCGGACAGCAGGCAGACGACGCCGTTGGGCACTCGCTTGCAGACTTCTGCCAGCGAGTGGTGTTCGGTGGCACCGCTTCCCGGCAGAACATAGAGTCCTCGGCCGATCCGCTGCAGCTTGCCGGCTGTGCACAGGCGGCTGAGATAAATCCGTGGGATGCGATAGGGATCCAGATCGCGCGGACGCAGCACGCCCGCCTTCCTGACCAGCTCCAGGATTTTGTCCGTTCGTACGGTTTGGGTAGCCATGATATTGAGATGTTACATTACATCGGGAGATATATACAATTCCTGATGTAATGTAACAATCCTGAAGAGCTGGCTTTGGGAGTTTTGCCATCATCACAGGTATCCGGAATACTGATTCCGCTGTTTTTTTGAAAGAAATAGATAGGCGAATTCCTTTCAAAACCTATGGGTTGCTACAGGGACGATCCCCAGACAACAAGATCCTCCAGGCGACCATTCTCGCATAGATAGCGGGCTGGCCTTTTTGTCCCTGGGTTGCGCAGATGCATGCGCTTCAGGCGGGTAATTCGACTGTGCTGGATTTGTGCTAACTTGAAAGCACAGTGAACCGTAAGTGATTGATAACTCAACTACGGTATGGGCTGGGCAAGAACCGCAAGTAACTGATTAGTAAACAATTATAGTCCGAGTAAACGGGCTACGAACCAGGCGGTCGGGAGTTCGAATCTCTCCGGGCGCGCCATTTTACTATTTAAATCAATCGATTATAGCATTCCGCTTGGCCGACTTTTTCGTGCCTGTCCAATAGGGATAAAAACATCCATTCTATTGGACACGCGCCATCTTTGCGCACTTCTTCCGCGCATATGGAAACCGTTTCAACTTACTGATGGAGTTATCAAAAGTCGGTTTTAGTGAGGGTTGTACGCAGGCTCGCCGGATTTTGCACGTCTGGGTACTTCCTGCCTGTGTGGTTTACAAGGTATTCAGTATCTCAATCAGTCGCCGCTTGGCCTTGTGGTGTTGCTTTAAGCTCAAAAGATAGGCGTTCCATTCAGCAGTGCGCTTTTCTTTTCGGAAAAGCACGCGCACTTTTTTCAGGTAAGTGGCAGCCACCTTGTACGCGGCCGGTTTGACTCGGGCGATCTCTCGTTCGGCCAGCTGTTTCCAGATAGCCACTGCTTCATCGGGATATGTGGACTTCACGGTTTCAGCCACTGAGTCGTCCTGGCTGTCGTGGGAGCGCTTGTTTTTGCCCAGGTGGTACCATTTCAACACATCGTCTGGCTGTTTTTCGTAAATGGCGATACGTATGAGTACCGGAGTATTGGGAAAAAGATTGGCGACTCTTTTGAAGTTGGGCAGTACCAGCTCACTCTTTGGAAGTGGCCAGTTGGCGGATGATGCGCTGGCCTTTTGCTTTTTTGCTGCTTGAAGATCAGGGCGTAGCCCGGTTTCCAGGTAGGCCAGAAGCAACTCTCGTACGGCCGGCCAGCATCGGATGCGTTTGCTAACCTTTTCCAGTTGGCCGTATAGCGTCGTGTCGGGATGGTAAAAGAATTCCAGCGCCAGCAAGGATGCAACGTTGGCATACTGTTTTTCCCGCGTGGCCAGGTCTCTCAGTTGTTCTGCCAGTCGCCAGGCGATTCCGGGTAACTTGTCGATGGTGCTTGCAAACCCTTTAACGATCCAGTCGCGCGCCTCCTGTTCACGACCGGCGCTGAGGAGAGCAGCCACCAGTTTGTCGTAGCCGTAGGTGATGGGGGCTTCCTGTTGCAACAGATCAATGACATCGGTTTGGCGACCACCTTTCTCCAGCGCGGTTTGCAGCCATTGTGACAGCTCCTTGCGTTGATAACGACCTGGGTATGTGTCGTTATCTATCGGCACTGGCTGCGCCATGAGTCGCTTTTCCAGCTCACCAGCAACGACCTGCCAATCCGCCTTTTTATAGCATCGCTTATTGATGAAACTTCCGGTGTTGTCGAAGATTGCGTACTCATCTTTCTGTACGGCATTGATATACCAAAGAAGTTGCTCTGCGGGCGGGCGTGATGAGCGAGACAGCGCCTCCAATATGACATCCAGGCATTCCGATATCCCGGATGCGATTTCCCAGTCATCATAGTGGCTGTATTCATACCGTCTGGGCGCCAGTCGCAGAAAGGTTTCGCCCAGTTCGACGACGTCTTCCGCATAACCCGCATCGAGCAGCGCGGCCAGTTGCTCGGCAATATGGGGAAAGTCGTTGTCTACATCAAATGCATCATGGTCTTGCCAGTCCGGTTCCAGCGCTTCGATATCCCGGCGGATAGCCTCCTTGACCGGACTAATCTTGCCTTGTTTCAGATTGGCGCGGTTGGTCAGGCGTTCATTTACCCGTGGATACTCCTGTGCGAGTTCCAGGATGAAATCGACGAGTGCTTTTTTGGACTGTTTTTCGAGCCAGCCGCGTGCTGATGTCCGCTGCGTGTGTCGTTGTTTGGGGACGCGTTTTGAAAGCGGTTTTTTTCGTGGCATGCCAGTTCAGTCCGGATCTACAGGAGGTCGATCATTTCTTCGAGTTGTGCAACCGTGCCCGCCAACCCTTGTCGCAACAATGTGTCGAGAAACTCTTCGGTGGATTTTGTCGGGTTCCGCAGTGCCTGGCGTTGTTGTCTGGCCGCATTGCAGACGGCACCGGGGTCGAGATCCAGCAGGTGACTGATGAATTCATCCGGGTGTTGTGCCTCAATGCCATATTGTCCCAGGATGTCGCTGGGGAAGTCATTAAGGTTGAAGGTGACAATGACACCGGCGTGACATCGTATTGCCGCCGCCAACACATGCCGATCGTCAGGATCAGGAAGTGCCAGACGATCAATGAGGTCTTCGTAGTCGGTGACCCGGCATTCGGGTACTGCGCGATCCATGAGTTGTCGAGTCCGTTCGAGCTGTTTGGTGGTGAGGTCTTTCCGGTTAGCCAGGACATTTCGTATCCACTCTTCATGGATGCGATCAGTCCAGCGAGCCCGGAAAAGTTCCGTCATCGCAAGGCGCAGCAAAAAGTCTCGCAGCGGCGCCGGATACAATACACAGGCGTCGTAAATCGCCGTGAAGTTTGCCATGCACTCAATAACCCATATTGAGTTTCTGCGCCTGTTCGGTCAATTCATCTAATGCAGCGGTGCGCTGTTGCTTGGATTGCTGGATGTATGCCATTAAATCCTGGAAGAGCACTCGTCGCCGGGTGCCCACCTTACGATAGGGAATGTCACCCTGCTCCAGGAGTTTGACCAGATAGGGCCGGGAGACGTTGAGGAAGTCTGCGGCCTGTTGGGTGGTGAGCTCGGCATGGTGAGGTACGAGGGTGATTGCGTCGCCCTTGGCCATATGGGCAAGAATATCGATGAGCAGGCGCATGGCTGAAACGGGTACGGTAATATCCTGTTCCCCATCGATCAGACGGATACGCGCG
>JALSRZ010000078.1 GCA_026984515.1 Thiohalobacter sp.
GGCGTAATTTTCGCCAGGAGAGCCGGAAAATATCTACCAGAATTACATATGGTTCTGTCTATCTCAGATACACGACCTTCTGTAGATCTAACTTAGGGCAATAAAATTATGGCCAAAAGTGAACTTCGCCTAATTAAACGAGCACTAGAATATGTTCCACAAGAGGAAATAGGAAGAGTTCCAAAATCGACCAGAGGAATATATGCGTTATACAAACGAAGAGGTCGAAAAGACGCATCAGCACATCACTATGATTTTGTATATGTTGGTATGGCTGCATCAGGAATACGCGGCAGATTGATTCAACATAAAAAATCAAAAGTAAAAGGCAATATGTGGACACATTTTTCATTTTTTGAAGTATGGGACAATATTAGTGACCAGGAAATAGAAGAACTGGAAGGATTATTTAGACATTTGTACAAATTTGACAGCAAAGCTAATTCCTTAAACAAACAAAAATCATATCGTAAGCTTGGTAGGGTCAGAAGCAAAACTGAAAAAGAGTTTAAGTACAAGCCCTAGCAATCGCATTAACGTTGTCCGTAAATACGCCGTTTCGCTTTGCTACACTCTGTATTTACGGCAAGTTATGCGGGCGTTAGCGATAATAGAGCCAAGCATGGGAATACATTACAAAGGGAGATTGTTGCACTGGAATTATTTTCTTGCGCTGGAGAGCGATCTTGATCGCGCATCTCGTTTTATTGAATTCTCAGAATCAAACTTTAATGCCTACTCTATAGAGCTCGCGCATTTGCTACTTGCTACATGTTCAGAAATTGATGTTGTTTTAAAGGCCCTTTGTCAAATCAAGAATACAAGAAGAAAACATTGGACAATTGATAATTACCAAGAGACGGTTGCCAAGCATTTCCCGCAACTCACGAATGAACAAATACAAATTCCACGATTTGGTTTAAGTCTGCAGCCATTTGAAAACTGGACATTCAATAGAAACTACTTGGTGGCGCAGCCATAACAAACTTTCCTTCCACATCTGTGCAGACGGAGAGATGACGCCGGATGAGCAGGAAAAGTGGTTTAATGAAAAAATTAAAGGGGTCGGTGATAAATGGAAATCAAAATCAGTTATCGCCGACCTCTTATTAATTTTTGGGATTGTTTGCGTGAAGCCCACCTAACGAGCACTCAGTTCGCCGCTGGTGCTCGACGTTATCCCTACAATGGGGAGAGAATATGCGTCCAGTCGCATCAGGATGATCAGAGCAGAGAGGGTCACGAGTGATTACCTTGATCGTCAACAACACGAAAAACGGTCCGGAAAAATTCCACGACAAGCACATATTATGCAGCAGTTTCTGAATCGCCTTTTTCTACAGACTCGCTGGATTTCAAATGACAACTTATGGCGTTTATACTTGCTGAGGGTGCACTGAGAGGTACATAAAATGTCTTCTGCTAAAGATGAAATAAAACAGGTGCTTGAGAGTCAGCCAGACGACAGTTCGTATGACGAACTTCTAAGAGAGCTGGCATTCAAGCGCATGGTTGATAAAGGTTTAGCCGATGCCAGACAAGGGAATGTCGTGTCGAATGAGGAAATGCATAGTCGAATACTGTCATGGCGCAAATAACATGGACGAACGAAGCAGAAAGATGGCTAAAGGATATATTCGATTACATCGCGCAGGACAATCCAGCAGCTGCTGGCGGTGTAATCGAGGGCATTTATAACAAGGCGCAGGTTCTGAAAGATCACCCTGATATTGGTTATAGATATGAGCATCAATCAGGGGAAAACGTCCGCATCCTATTGTACGGTCACTACCGTATTACCTATTTAAAACACGCTAACGATGATATAGATATTTTGGGAGTTTTTCATGGGGCGCTCGAAATTGAGAATTATCTTCTATAGATTGAAATCCTGCAGTTTATAGGCCGTTGAAATTCTATGGAAAGGATTATAGTGTAGGTGCATATTTAGATGAGGAAGTCGCAATGTCAGTTAAATTAGAAGACGTTGAAAATCAAGTGGCTCAGCTAACCGAGGATGATCGAGCTCGCCTTGTAGAGCAGCTAATCCGCTCTCTTGACTCTGGCGAGGATGTGGATGCTGAAAACGCCTGGCTGGATGAAGCCGAAAAGCGGTACCAGGAATACCGAGCAGGGAAGCTCACTTCAAAAGCTGCAGACGCAGTATTTGAAGATGTGCTATCAAAACTTAAATGAAAATAACACGCTTTCTCTCTCCAGCGGAGAGGGAGATGGCACAAGCGGCACAATACTATAATTCGAAGGCACCAAATCTTGGTGCCGAGTTTCTGCATGAAGTAAAGAAAACGGTAAAGAGACTTGAGGCTGATCCTGAAGCAGCTCAAAAAGTGCGAGGGGATGTCAGGCGAAGACTGATACGGCGTTTCCCATTTGGTATTCTGTATCGTATAGATCCGGAAGAAATTGTAATTCTTGCGGTAATGCACCTGGCACGACACCCAGACTATTGGCATAGCAGATGATGACTTCCAAGCGTAAATCATTAGCCTTCATCGCATCAGAAAAAAGGGATGATTAGCACGCATGATTGTCAGCTTGCAGGAATCGGCCGGTAACCCCTCCCCTGCTACCCATTAGTCAACGCGCGGGCAATCATTTGCTGAACCTGCCGGTTGGCATTCAGGTGAATCAATTCCATTTCCGGATGTTGTAGTTTAGGTACGCGGAAAATCTCATCGGCTGAATATTTTAATTATCCGTTTTTATTTATAGTTTTCAAATACCTGGGGAAAAGTGGCACTGTATAAGGGGGAAACAGACGGGAAAACAGGGCGTAGGTATTAAATCTTAACCGGGCACTCGCGAGTGCATCGAGCGCTTCTATAACCGCAGCCGGAGGTATTCAGCGATTGGCTATATCAGCCGACATGAAGTTAAACGGCAGTTCGAACCCTTAATCGTGTCCACTTTTCGTTGCCAAGACCCGTTGTATGAATAGTTTTGTGGTGGTAGTTACAGGCATTCTTTGCCTCTATGCAGTGTTTTCCATGATCGCAATAGCGAGGGATGTCATGACGAAGTCCTGGCCTTCATGCGATGGAAAACTCCTGCACGGGGATATCAGGAAACTCCAGGTGCCACTTGCTAACGGCTTTGGTGGTGAGGACATTATACGAGCTGGAAATCTTCGCTATGAATATCAAACAGGGGATAAAACCTACACAGGCACTCGTATTTCCCGGAGCTTTCCAACAGATTCCTTCCTTGTTCATGCGAATGCCGCCTGGATCGTAGAGAAATACTACGACTGGCTGTTCAGGCGCGCTCCGACGATAACGGTCTTTTATCATCCCGCGAAGCCGTGGGTGTCTGTGTTGCTTCCCGGGTTCAGGACCTATCACTTCGTCCGACTGTTTCAGATCGCGTTATCATTATCGGTAGCGTGGATATTTATAAAATGACAACCGGGCGCGAGCCGGGGTGAGATGTTATGGAACTGTATACGCTGCTACCAGTACTCTTGTTCGCCGGGCTATCCCTTTATGCATTGACTCAGGTCTATCGCGTAGTAAGAGACGTGCTCACTTCCTCGTGGGTGCGATGCACCGGCAAGATTGAAACGTACGATGTGAAGGAACGAGAGGTACACAGTACCTATTCGCTCGGAAGTTACACCGTAATCGTCCTGAACCGGTTTAAATACCGTTATTCCGTCCAGGGCAGGAATTATGAAGGCGTTCGCGTGTCGTGGGCGTTTCCTCGTTCCATGCTTCGCGAACTTGTGAAAAGTTCCTATGACGAGATATTCAGGAATGCACCGGATATCACGATATTTTACAACCCCGGGAATCCGTCGCAGGCGGTCGTGCTCAGGGGCCTGCGGGCGTATCACCTGATGAATCTGTTGCCGGCATTATTTCTTGTTATTTTTGTTATCTGGTTCAGGTATTCCATTCCCTGAGCTGCAAATGCCACATGACCGTAAAAACCATCCAGTGGATACTGTTTGCAGCGCTGACGGTTAGCTTCCCGACCCTGTGGTTCATATTCGCGGCTGATGGCATTCTGCCGCTGGGGATCTATTACTGGGGTATTGTCAGCAGCTTCACGCAGTACAATGATGTTTTTATCTGGCTGATTTTTTCGCTCCTGTATACTCCGCTGCTGTATTTTCTGGCGATGTTCGCTGCGCGATTTATTGTACGGCGAGCCGGTGCCCACCGCACCGGCCTGCTATGGCTGGTGGTGGCCGGGATACTGGGGGCTGGTTTGTTCCCGATCTATGGTTCGGGGCACAGCGGCTACACGGGACGGAATGTCTACCACCTGTACGGGTCATACTTTCGCCGGTAGTGGCGCTTGATCCTGCGCCGTTTTTGCGCGTTAATGCCCGCTTGCACCTGCCCGACACCGGGTGGGAGGCGTATGATTACCTTCATGCTCTCAGCTACCCGTCTGCACCCTCCTCTCCTTGTCTTCTGCCTGTTGACGGTATTCGGTCTGCTGCTGACATCCACACCCGGAAGCGCGGGCAAGCGCCGGGTGCAGGCGCATACCCTGGTGCTCGAGTGCCCGGACGGTTACGAATTCGTGGCCCGTATCGAGGGAGAAACGGCCTGGTTGTTCCTGCCGGGAGAAACCCTGAGCCTGCCGCATATCCCGGCCGCTTCGGGGGCCAAATACGGCGATGCCCGTACGACCTTCTGGAGCAAGGGGGACGAGGCTTCGCTTGACTCGGGCGAACAACAGCACCGCGACTGCAGGAACAACCGCGCCAGGGCGATCTGGGAACATGCCAAACTGAGCGGTGTGGATTTCCGGGCCACGGGTAATGAACCGGGCTGGTACCTGGAACTGTCGGCCGGCAGAAAAACCGTTTTTGTCGGTGACTATGGCAACACCCGCTATACGTTTGATACACCGCCTCCCCTGACCGGACAAACCGCGCGTATCACCCGCTACGAGTTGCAGAATGATGAACACCGCCTGATCCTGTTACTTGAAGGGCGTCCCTGTCATGACGACATGAACGGGGAAGCGTTTGAAACCACCGTCAAGCTGGTACTCGATGGCCGAGTCCTGCAGGGTTGCGGCCGGGCACTGCACTGATTTCGGCCAGCAACCCCAGCCCATAAAAACAGCTAATAATGTTTGCCTGCCCGCATAATCCACCCACTTATCATAGGGATATCGATGCACTGCCGCCTGCACGGTAAACGGCGCGATAAAAGTACTGGATAACCGCTTCAGCGTCGCTGGTATTGCCTTTCAACTGTGGTAACCTCGAGCCATACAAATAAATATAAGTGATCAGCGTATTCCTGTCGCTGTCACAATATCCAAATGAGCGCCACCGGTAGCCCGCCCAGGGAGCATCAGGACGAACCAGCCACAGGGAACGATAAAGAGGCCTCAGCGGCAACGCTGATCAGGCATATAGATCAATACATCCGTCTTTTGCAGATCAACAATGATGCAATCGTATGTGCCGACGAAGATTGCTGCATCGTGGTTTTCAATCAGGGTGCGGAGCGGCTGTTCGGTTATGCTGCCGATGAAATCGTCGGGCAAGCGCTGGTCACCCTGGTGTGCCCGCGCTACCGGGCAGCGGAGAAACACCGCCTGGCGGCATTGACCCGCATCGCCCGGGAAAGCCGGATGGGATTCAGAATCGACCGGGTACTCGGGCGGCGCAGGAACGGCGAACGTTTCCCGGTGGAAGTCTCGGTATCCCAGACCGAAATCTCGGCCCACCGCCTGTACACCATCATCATTCATGATGCCACTGACCGCATCACCCGGGAACAGCACCTCACCTACCGGGCGGAACACGATGAACTGACCGACCTGCCGAACCGCAACCTGCTGAATGAACGCCTCAACGCCGGTATCGCCCGTGCGGACCGGGATCACCGCAAGCTGGGGGTGGTCTTCCTGGATCTGGATCAGTTCAAACCCATCAACGACCGCTACGGCCACGAAACCGGGGACTGTTTGCTACAGGCCATTGCCAAGCGGCTGGCAGATACCATGCGCCAGTCGGACACGGTCTCCCGTGTGGGTGGCGATGAATTCATCATCTGCCTGGAACAGATCAAGAGTGAACAGGACGCCGTGGCGGCGGCCCGGAAAATTTCCGACGCTATGAAACAGCCCTTCCGGATCCTGGGTCAGACCATCGACGCGTCGGCCAGTATCGGTATCGCCCTTTACCCGGAACATGGTCGCGACCCGGTGACGCTGTTGCGTCACGCCGACCAGGCCATGTACAGTGCCAAGGCGGAGCGGGACAGCCTGAAGGTCTATCACCCTAGCGACGCGCGGCCTGCATCAGCTGCTTCATTTCCCGGACCGCCGGAGCCAGCCCCGTAAAGACTGCTCGCGCCACGATGGCGTGCCCGATATTGAGTTCACGCACTTCCGGCAGCGCGGCAATGGTCTGTACATTGTGGTAGTGCAGGCCGTGCCCGGCGTTGACCTGCAGGCCCATTTCCGCCCCCAGCTGGACCGCGTTATGGATCCGCTCGAACTCGAGCTCGCGCGCGGGTGCGCTTTCTGCGTCGGCAAAGTGGCCAGTATGTATCTCGATGCAGGGTGCGCCGACCGTTTTTGCCGCCTCGACCTGGCGGGCATCGGCATCGATGAACAGGGACACCCGCACCCCCGCTTCCGCCAGACGCCTGCAGGCGTCCTGCATACGCTCGAGCTGTCCTGCCACGTCCAGGCCACCCTCGGTGGTAAGCTCTTCCCGCCGTTCGGGGACCAGGCAGCAATCCGCGGGCTGGATGCGGCCGGCGATCGCCAGCATTTCTTCCGTCACCGCCATTTCCAGGTTCATACGCGTCTGCAGGATGTCGTTCAACAGTTCGACATCCCGCTCCTGTATGTGCCGCCGGTCTTCGCGCAGGTGCAGCGTGATGGCATCGGCGCCGGCCTGTTCCGCCTCCATCGCGGCCTGGACCGGATCGGGATAACGCGTGCCGCGGGCCTGCCGCAGTGTGGCGACATGATCGATATTAACGCCGAGCAGAATGGAGTTCATGAAGTTGCAATCCTGGTTGCTGATCGTATCCGGCACCATGTTACCGGGGATGGGCGCCCGGTGCACCGGGGTAACCAGGCCATGGGTCGCTGCTGCTGCTCACCGTTGCGGGTCGGCCGCGACTGAACGCCTGCGGGTAGCGCTGAACAGTTCACGCGATTTCAGCGGTTTGTTTCCCAGGTACAGGTTCAGTGCGGAACGCATCAGGCGCTTGGCATCCTGCAGCGCATCCCTGTCGTTCAGTTGACCGGAGGCCAGCGCCAGCAGGCTCGAACCCCTGAACACAAAGGCCCGCGCATCCCGGTCCTGCAACAAGCCGGGCCCGGATTCCAGGTGATAGTCGTAGTAGCGGTCCGGCTGTACCGGCTCCCCGCTATCGGCATCCTGGTCCAGCAACAGTCCGTAGCCGATTTCCTGCAGCAGGTTTTTCTCGAACAACCGCAGCAATGGCTCGATGTCGCCACCCTGCCGCAGGCGGTTCAGGCTCGCCTGGTAGTGCCGGTACAGGCGCGGGTGCGGATCGTTCCGTCCCAGCAGGCGCACCAGCAATTCATTGAGGTAAAAAGCACTGTACAACGCCGTTCCCTGCAGGCGCCCTGGCGGTGCATCGGCCTCGACCGCTGTCAGCGTACCCAGTTCGCCGCGCGTGCTCCAGGAAAGGCGCAGGGAACGAAACGGTTGCAGGTCACCCCGTTGCCGGGATTTTGGCGAGCGTATACCCCGCGCCACCAGCCCGACCCGGCCGTGCGCTTCGCTAAAGACTTCGAGCAATACGCTGCTTTCCCGGTAGGGCCGCTGGTGCAGCACGTATCCCGAAGCCAGCTGAATGCGGACGGTGGCGGTCATCGGGGCCCCGGACTCAGTCCTCGTTATAACCCAGGCTGCGCAACGCCCGCTCGTCGTCCGCCCAGCCTTCCTTGACCTTGACCCACAGTTGCAGGAACACTTTCTGGCCGAAGGTCTTTTCCATGTCCTGGCGCGCCTCGCGGCCCACCTCTTTCAAACGCTCCCCCTTGCTGCCGATGACAATCGACTTGTGGCCTTTTTTCTCAACCCAGATGAGCGCGTGAATGTGCAGGGCTATTTTTTCAGCCTTGAAACGCTCGATCTCCACGGTCAGGCCGTAGGGAACTTCTTCACCCAGTTTACGGAACAGTTTTTCCCGCACCAGTTCAGCCGCCAGGAAGCGTTCGCTGCGATCCGTCACCTGGTCTTCGCCGTAAAACGGCGGTGATACCGGTAAATGTTTGCGCAGGGCCGCTTCCAGCCGGTCCAGGTTATCGCCGGTTTTTGCACACACCGGGATCAGGTCGCTGAAAGCGTGTCTGGCCGACAGTGCCTGCAGGTGCGGCAACAGTTCAGCCTTGTCCGCCAGCCGGTCGATCTTGTTGATGGCCAGGATCACCGGGCAGGACACCGCTTTCAGCTTTTCCAGCACCCAGTCGTCGTCCTTCTTCCAGCGGGTACCTTCGACCACCAAGACCACTACGTCCACGTCACGCATACTGTCAGCGGCGGCACGGTTCAGGTAACGGTTCATGGCACGTGGCTGGGCCTGGTGCAGGCCGGGGGTATCGACAAAAATGATCTGCCCGTCGGCATCGGTCCTGATGCCGAGGATACGATGGCGGGTCGTCTGCGGCCGGTTCGAGGTGATACTGACCTTCTGTCCGACCAGGCGGTTCAGGATGGTGGATTTGCCGACGTTGGGGCGGCCAACCAGGGCAACGAAGCCACAGTGGAACTCACTCATGCAAGCCGCCCGCCTGCAACTGCGCCAGCATGGTCTCCGCCGCCGCCTGCTCCGCGCGCCGCCGGCTGCTGCCTGTACCCCGTGCCGGCTGCTGCACGTCCTTCACGCGGCATTCAACGACAAATCGCTGCCGGTGTGCCTGCCCGGACACTTCCACCACCTCGTACTCCGGCAGCGTCAGCTTGCGTGACTGCAGGTATTCCTGCAGGCGGGTTTTCGGATCCTTGAGCTCGTCGCCGGCGGAAAGCCGGCCGACGCGGTCGGCGAACAGGTGATGGATACTGTTACGGCAGGCCTCGAACCCGCTGTCCATGATGATGCCACCCAGGATGGCTTCCAGCGCGTCCGCCAGGATGGAGTCGCGGCGGAAACCACCGCTTTTCAGCTCGCCGGAACCGAGCTGGAGGTATTCGCCGATATTCAGTTCCCGCGCGATACCGGCCAGGGTTTCCTTTTTGACCAGGCTGGCGCGCAGGCGGCTCAGCTGTCCTTCACTGGCTTGCGGGAACAGTGTGTACAGCCATTCGGCGATGACAAAACCGAGCACCGCGTCGCCGAGGAACTCCAGCCGTTCGTTATTATCGCTGCCCGCGCTGCGGTGGGTAACGGCGGTCTTCAGCAGACCGGCATCCTGGAAGCGGTAGCCGAGTGAACGGCCCAGGCCCTCCAGGGAACGACTCAATTGGCGACCACCTCGACCTGTTTTTGAAAAGTGGTCACCACGTCTACGTTGCTGATCAGATGTTCGCGGCGCTCGTAATTGATAGCGACCTTCAGCACACCCTTGTCTTTGGTGATGGTAACCAGTTTCGGGTCTACCTGGTTGACATCGTTCACGTCGAAGCGCTTGCTGATCAGGCTAATAATCTCGCCCCTGGTCTTACGGGTTATACCGGGTTCGTGCTTCAGCGATTCCAGCACCGTATCCACCTTGGCGAATTCCAGGTAGGCCGGGACCAGCTTCAGGGTGATGAGGGTGAAAAACGCTATCAGGCCCAGCACCAGCAACCAGCCGATTGCCGTCATTCCTTTCTGGTGATGCCATCTGTTCATCGCTGTTCTCCGCAGGCTAGTTTATGGAATCCCCGATACGATCCCAGCCTACCCCACCGGCTGCGGAATCCCAGTTCATCCAGATCATAAAGGCACGTCCAACCAGGTTTTCATCCGGGACAAAGCCCCAGTAGCGGCTGTCATTGCTGTTGTCCCGGTTGTCACCCATGACGAAGTAGTGCCCTTCCGGCACCACGGTATCCGTCTCTACACCGCGCACCCTGGGCACGACGAGAATATCATGTTTAACGTCGCCCAGCGCTTCGCGGTGTATCTCCGCCCCCGACATCGACAAACCGGAACCGACGCCGATATAGCTGCCTTCCGGGATCTGGGGGATCTGCCGGTCGTTGATGTACAGGGTCTTGTCCCGGTACACCACGTGGTCACCGGGCACACCCACGACACGCTTTATATAATCAATACCCGGGTTTTTCGGGAAGCGGAATACGACCACGTCACCCCGCTGCGGGTCACCGATGTCAAACACCTTGCTGTTGATAACCGGCAGGCGGATGCCGTAGGCGTACTTGTTCACCAGGATAAAATCGCCCACCAGCAACGTCGGCATCATGGAGCCGGACGGGATCCGGAAAGGCTCGACGAGAAAGGAACGCAGCAACAGCACCGCCAGGATGACCGGGAAAAAGGACTTGGAATACTCGACCAGTGTTGGCTCCTTGAGCACCTCCTCCAGTTTGGCGCTGTTCACCCCGCCGCCGGCACCTGCGCCCAGCGCTGCCGCCTGTTGCTTGCGTTTTGGCGCCCACAGTAACGCGTCCATGGCCCAGATCAGGCCTGTCACCAGCGTAGCCAGTACCAGTATGGCTGGAAAATCTATATTCATGGTTACTTTTTCCCGACTTGCAACACCGCCAGGAAAGCTTCCTGGGGTATTTCCACTTTACCGAACTGCTTCATGCGTTTTTTACCTGCTTTCTGCTTTTCCAGCAACTTGCGTTTGCGTGTGATATCACCGCCGTAACACTTTGCGGTCACGTTCTTGCGCAGCGCCTTGACCGTGGTGCGCGCAATGATCTGCGAGCCGATGGCGGCCTGAATCGCCACATCGAACATCTGTCTCGGTATCAGCTCGCGCATGCGCTCAGCCAGGTCACGACCGCGGCTGTTGGCAAAGTCCCGGTGCACGATGGCCGACAGCGCGTCCACCCGTTCTCCGTTGATCAGCACGTCGAGCTTAACCAGCGGGGCCGCCTCGAAACGCTCGAAGCTGTAGTCAAATGAGGCAAAGCCGCGGCTTACCGACTTTAGCCGGTCAAAAAAGTCCAGCACCACTTCACTGAGCGGCAGTTCGTAACTGAGGGAAACCTGCTTCCCCAGGTACTGCATGGTGCGTTGCACGCCGCGCTTCTCCACACACAGGCCGATCACTGCGCCGAGATAGTCCTGCGGCACCAGGATATTCGCGAGAATAATGGGCTCGCGCACTTCCTCGATCCGGTTGACCGGCGGCAGGCTCGCCGGGTTGTCGATCTGCAGCACTTCACCGCTGGTGTCGAGCACCTCGTACACAACCGTGGGCGCCGTGGTAATCAGGTCCAGGTTGTATTCCCGTTCCAGGCGTTCCTGGATGATCTCCATGTGCAGCATGCCGAGAAAACCGCAACGGAAACCAAATCCCAGCGCCGTCGAGGTCTCGGGCTCGAAATGCAGTGAAGCATCGTTGAGCCTCAGTTTCTGCAAAGCCTCGCGCAGATTTTCGTAATCGTCCGAGACTACCGGGTAGAGACCGGCAAATACGCGCGGCTGCACCTTCTGGAAACCCGGCAGGGAGTGCCCGGCCGGCCGGCTGGTCAGGGTAATGGTATCACCTACCGGCGCGCCATCGATCTCCTTGATACCGGCGATGACGTAGCCCACGTCACCCGCTGTCAGGCAGTCACGGTCTTCGCGGCGCGGAGTGAAGATGCCTGTTTTTTCCACCAGGAAATCGTTGCCGGTGGACATCATGCGTATCTTCTGTTTGCGGCGCAATGTGCCGTGCATCACCCGCACCAGGGAAATGACACCCACGTAGTTGTCGAACCAGGAATCGATAATCAGCGCCTGCAACGGCTTTTCGGCATCGCCTTGCGGCGGCGGGATCTGCTCGATCAGCCGCTCCAGCAATGCCTCGATACCCAGCCCCGTCTTGGCACTCACCTCGACGGCATCGATAGCGTCGATACCGATAATCTCCTCGATTTCCTGTTTTACCCGGTCCGGTTCCGCGGACGGCAGGTCAATCTTGTTCAGCACCGGCACCACTTCCAGCCCCTGTTCGATGGCCGTGTAACAGTTGGCGACGCTCTGCGCCTCGACCCCCTGGGCCGCATCGACGACCAGCAGGGCACCCTCGCAGGCCGACAGCGAGCGGGACACCTCGTAGGAAAAATCCACGTGCCCCGGGGTATCGATAAAGTTGAGGGTATAGACCTCACCGTTGGCCGCCGTGTACTTCAGCGAAACACTCTGGGCCTTGATGGTGATGCCGCGCTCACGCTCCAGATCCATGGAATCCAGCACCTGGGCCTCCATCTCGCGCTCGCTCAGGCCGCCACAAAGCTGGATAAAACGGTCTGCCAGCGTCGACTTGCCATGATCGATGTGCGCGATTATGGAAAAATTACGGATATGAAGCAGATCAGACAAAGCGCGTAACAACCTGATTTACAAACCATAATGGCGCCAACGCGGCGCCATTTCGAAACGCAGTATACACGCTATTGACGACGCAAGGCAGTTCTCAGCGCCTGCTCATCGAGCCGGTAGTGGCAGATTTCCTCTGCACCGAGACAGAGCACCGGTACCCATTCGTCGTAACGCTGCGCCAGTTCGGGGTCCCGGTCTACATCCACCAGCTGTATCTCAAACCCCGGGAAAAGTGAATCGCCGCCAGGCGGAAGCGGGTGCCCCGGGGCAGACGATTGCAGGCCCCGCAGGGCCTGCAACATGGTTTCGCACAGGTGACAGCCTTCCCGGTAGTACAGGGTCAGCGTAGTCTCCGCCACCGCTACTCCGTCTCGGGCACCTTCAGCGCGAGGAAAATAGGACCACCGCGCCGCTGCACCAGGACCGCGACGGATTTTCCGGCCGGCAGTTTCCTGATCATTTCCTTGAACTGACTGATGTCCTTGACCGGCTTGCCGTCCATGCGGAGAATGATGTCACCTTCACGGATGCCGGCATTGCTGGCCGCACCCTCACCTACCGATTCCACCAGCACACCGCCGTCGATCTCCAGCTCTTCGCGCTGATCTTTGGTCAGATCCGCGACCCGTACGTTGAGCCGGTTATCACTGGTGGTCTTGCTGGTCTCGGCCTTGGCGATGGTCTCTTCCTGCTCCGGCAACTCACCCAGCTTCACCCACAGGGTCTTGCTGCGCCCGTTGCGGATCACTTTTACCGGGACCTTTTTGCCGACCGGGGTGCTGCCGACCACCGGGGGCAGGCTGGAAGAGCGCACGATCTCCTTGCCGTTGAAGCTGACCACGATATCGCCGACCTGCAGGTTGGCCTTCTCGGCCGGACTGTCCGGCATGACCCTGGCAATCAGGGCACCCTGCGGTTTGCTCATACCAAAGGATTCCGCCAGCTCGCGCGTGACGTCCTGGATCAGCACACCCAGCCAGCCACGGCTGACCTTGCCGTGTGCCTTGAGCTGGCTGGCCACGTCCATCGCCACTTCGATGGGGATGGAAAAGGACAATCCCATGTAGCCGCCGGTACGGCTGTAGATCTGCGAGTTCACACCGACGACCTCGCCGTCGAGGTTGAACAGTGGCCCACCGGAGTTCCCCGGGTTGATGGCCACATCGGTCTGGATAAAGGGCACATAGTTTTCGCGTGGCAGGGCACGCCCCTTGGCACTGACGATGCCCGCCGTGGCTGAACGGTCGAAACCGAACGGTGATCCGATCGCCAGCACCCATTCACCCACCTTCAACGAATCGGACTTGCCGATCTGTGCAACCGGCAGGTTGTCTGCGTTGATTTTCAGCAGGGCGATATCACTGCGTGCATCCGTCCCGATAATCTCGGCCTTGAGTTCACGCCGGTCTTCCAGCCGCACGATCACCTCGTCCGCGTCCTTGACCACGTGGTTGTTGGTAAGGATGTAGCCGTCTTTGGAGATAATGAACCCGGAACCCAGTGACTTGGCTTCCTGCGGATGCGGTGCACCGCCGCCCTGCTCTCCAAAAAAATGTTTGAACAGGTCACCGAAGGGCGAACCCTCCGGCAGGTCCGGGATCTCGATACCCTCCGGCAGATTCATGCGCCCGGCCGTCACTTTCTGTGTAGTACTGATATTCACCACGGCATCGCTGGTTTTCTCGACCAGTTTGGTGAAATCGGGCAACTGTGCCTGCACGTTTGCCGCCAGCACCAGCATGGCTACCAACATCCACCCCATGTTTTTCAACGCTTTCATAATCACTCCCGATTACCTTGTCACCACAACCCCGGCTGCACCACCAACAAGTTTTCGAAGCACAAGAGGTTGATATTTATCATCAAATTCGATTCTACGGGTAAACTTCCTTAGCCAGACCAGCCCCGTGGCAAAGCCCGCAATACCCAGCAACACACTGGCAGGCTCGGCATTGTCCCAGAGAAAGCCCTGCGCGCCCAGTTCCCCGATGATCCCGCCCGCCAGCATCAACAGGATCGGCACGGCATAAACCGCCAGGGAACCACGCACCAGTGCCTGCTCGCGGATCCCGATCACCACCCGGTCACCGATCCGGAGTGGCTGCCTGGACAGCACCCGCACCAGTGTGCGGCGCTGACCCAGTACTTTGGCCAGGGTAGCGGTGCCGCAGCCTTTTGCGGCCGCACAGGAACCGCAGGTCGACTGCCGCTGCGTCTCCACCCAGACCTGGTCGCCATCGATTCGAACCACCTGTGCAGTTTCTTTCAGCATGAGTTACTGGATACGGACAGACTTGCCAATCAGCTCGACGGTCTGGCGCGGAACCTCACCCACCACCGTCACGTAATAATCCGCCACCATGGTGCCAAAGGCATTCAGTGCGCCACGGTGGGATACCCCGCTGTAGACGTCGTGCTTTTTCTGCGATTTTTCGATATAGACCGATACGCTCGCCAGGCCGTCACTGTAGACCCAGTGCTCGACACCCGCCTCGTGCGCACTCAACTGGTGCCAGTTGTGGTCGGTGAGCATGAATCCATCGGGGACCTGCAGCACTTTCCAGCGCGAGTCGGGATTACTGTCCCCGGGTTCCGGTTGTTGCTCCGGCTCGCGCTGCCAGGTGAAACCGGCATCGTCGAGGTTCGGCAGCAGTGCCTGTGCGGAAATACGCTGTGGAAACTCCACGGAAGTAAACATCACCTGTTCAATAACGCGGCCTCTGGCATCGGTCAGCTCGGAACGTAACAACAGGTGACTCTGGTCGTGCACGCACAGGCGGCGACCGTAGCGGTATGCATCACGCGGCTGGACCGCGACTTCCCGGCACGCCAGGCCGGCAACCCGGTCTTCACCCATGACCTTGAAACGGTAATTTTTTTCCAGCTCTTCCAGCTCGCGTGGAAAACTGGCCGGGAAAGAAGTACGCGGCCGGCTTTTATTCACCACAACGGCCTGGCTGTCGCCGAGGATACAGGTCACCACCTGGTTGTCGCGCAATACTTCACGCTTGGGACCGGTCAGCGAAAACAGCCGTTCACGCTCGCCGCCCTCATCCATGGCATGCACAATCTGCATGGCTTCCAGGCTGTTCTGGTGCTGGTACACAAAAATCCCGGTGTAATTCAGGGACCGGGATGCCGTCGACATTCGCTCCAGCCATTGCTGCGCGCCGACCTCGGCGCGCGCGAGCGGCTGCATCGCAGCCGTGAGGACTACCAGTACTGTAGAAGCAAGAGCGTGCGTCATCTCTCGTTGTTTTCGTAACCCACTATACGCACGTACGGCATGACACCCTGCACACCCCGGCTGGCGGCATACTCACTGTGGTTGACCAGGTAACCGGCAAGGCGCTTGTCGATGCCGGGTTCAATCCGGTCCCACTGCTTGTCGTCACTGGCACGCGCCACGACCGTTGCACTCTCCTGGCTGGAGGCGAGTTCCGGAACGGCACTCGTCGCCGATTCACGCAGTGAACTGACCGTCAATACCGCCACCAGTGCAACGGAAGCCGCGACGGCGATACCCGCCAGCGGCTTCCACCAGCGGGACGCCTGTCGCGGAACCGCCGGCAGTTCGCCGCAAGCCGTCTCCTGCAGCACCCGCTGCACGCGATCGGCAACACCCAGCGTGGAAGTGTCTGCGATACCTCGCATCACTTCGCCGATCAGCTGGTAGCGCCCCAGGCACTCGCGCAAGCCGGCGTCTCGCTGCAGGCGCCCCAGCAGCAGGGGCCGTTCCACATCGCTGAGCTCGTCATCGGCCAGCGCAGACAATTGCTCGCGGATCTCGTCACTCATTTCTATTCACCTGTATCCACTTCGTTCACCAGGGGACGAATGCGTTTCTCGATGGCATCGCGCGCCCTGAAAATTCGTGACCGCACGGTGCCAATGGGACATTCCATGGCGGCGGCGATCTCTTCATAGCTCAGTCCTTCCAGCTCGCGCAGCACGATGGCCACTCGCAGCTCTTCAGGCAGCTCGTCAATCGCTCCCTGGATCGTAACAGCCAGCTCGTTGCTGAGCATCAAACGTTCCGGTGTTGCATATTCCTTGAGACCCGAACCCGATTCAAATTGTTCCGCTTCCTGGGCATCGATATCGTCTTTCGGTGGCCGTCGGCCGGCTGCGACCAGGTAGTTTTTCGCCGTATTGATGGCGATCCGGTACAGCCAGGTGTAAAACGCGCTGTCACCCCGGAAATTCGGCAACGCGCGGTAGGCCTTGATGAACGCTTCCTGCGATACATCGAGTACTTCGCTGGGGTCGCGGATGTAACGGCCGATGACATTGGCCAGTTTATGCTCGTACTTGCGGACCAGTATGTCGAACGCCCCTTTTTCGCCTTTCTGGACCCGTTCGACCAGCTCCTGATCCAGGTTCCTGTCGCCCATCCGGGCTACCTCTTCTTTTGTCCGGAGAGCTTGCATGCCTGAAATAGACCGGAAAAACCGGCTGGAGTTCGCCAGCGGCGACGGATTGGGGTACAGTTTGTATACAAAGCACTTGGATCTTAATGAGTTAACCGAATCAGACCATACCTGATTCCGGCACGGGCGGCCAGCAGCGATGCACACCCAACACCAATATGACGTTCTGGTTATCGGCAGCGGCGCCGCCGGTCTGACGCTGGCGCTCAGCCTGCCCGGACGGGCACGCATCGCCGTGCTGGCCAAGGGGCCGGTGCAGGAAGGCAACACCTACTACGCACAGGGCGGCATCTCGGCGGTACTGGACCGCGACGATTCCATCGAGTCCCACGTCACCGACACCATGGAGACCGGCGCCGGCCTGTGTGACCCCGAAGTGGTGCGTTACACGGTTGAAAACGGGCCACGGGCGGTCCAGTGGCTGATCGACCTGGGGGTGCCGTTCACCCGCCAGGAACCCGGCCACAGCAGCCGCTTCCACCTGACCCGCGAGGGCGGACACCAGCACCGGCGGGTCATTCATGCAGCCGATGCCACCGGCCGGGCGGTGGAAACCAGCCTGGTGGGTGCGGTGCGCAGCCGCGACAACATCGACCTGTTCGAACGGCACATCGCCATCGACCTGATCACCGGCGAGCGCCTGCAACAGACGGGCAACCGCTGCCTGGGCGCCTATGTGCTCGACCGCGGCGTGGGTCGCGTGGAAGTGTTTCGGGCGAAATTCGTCATCCTGGCAACGGGCGGCGCCAGCAAGGTCTACCTGTATACCAGCAACCCCGACACCTCGACCGGTGACGGCATCGCCATGGCCTGGCGCGCGGGCTGCCGCGTCGCCAACATGGAGTTCAACCAGTTCCACCCGACCTGCCTGTACCACCCGCAGGCAAAATCCTTCCTGGTCACCGAGGCGGTGCGCGGCGAAGGCGGCAAGCTGCTGCTGCCGGACGGCAAACCCTTTATGCAGCGTTTCGATACCCGCTGCGAGCTGGCCCCGCGCGACGTCGTGGCGCGCGCTATCGACCACGAGATGAAACGCCTCGGCATCGACCACGTGCTGCTGGACATCTCGCACAAGCCGGCTGCATTTATAGAAGAGCACTTCCCCACAGTCTACCAGCGCTGCCTGAAGCTGGGTATCGACATGACCCGCGAGCCCATCCCGGTGGTGCCGGCCGCACACTATACCTGCGGCGGCGTGCGCACTGACCTCCAGGGCCACAGCGATGTCGACGGCCTGTACGTGGTCGGGGAGTCCGCCTGCACCGGGCTGCACGGTGCCAACCGTATGGCCAGCAACTCGCTGCTGGAATGCCTGGTGTTTGCCGCGGCAGCGGCGGCCGATATCGAGCGCCGGCTGGACAGCACCAGCCTGCCGCCGCCCCTGCCGGAATGGGACGAATCACGCGTTACCGATTCCGACGAGGAAGTGGTCGTCAGCCACAACTGGGACGAACTACGACGCTTCATGTGGGACTATGTCGGCATCGTGCGCACCGACAAGCGGCTGGAACGTGCGCGCCGGCGCGTGGAACTGCTGCAGCACGAGATCCAGGAATACTACTGGAATTTCCGCGTCACCAACGACCTGCTGGAACTGCGCAACCTGGTACAGGTGGCCGAACTGATTATCCGCTCGGCGCAGATGCGCAAGGAAAGCCGCGGCCTGCATTTCACCCTGGACTACCCCCGGCCTGACAACAGCAAACCGCCCGCCGATACCATCCTGGTCCCCGAAAAAGCCCGCTGCGGGAAAGTACACCACGTCGCGGTCGACAAGGTCGAACATTTACAGGTGCTGCCCGGGTCCTGACAGGCATACCGGCCAGGCTCACCAGCGCGTGGTAAACGAGTCGGGTACCGGCCCTTCCAGGGATTCGCAACGCACGTCGCTGACCCGCGCGGCCGGCGGCCCCTGCCACAACCATTGCTGCAGCTGTTCGAGCGCCGACACTTCGCCACAGGCGAGCACTTCGACCGACCCGTCGGGCAGGTTCCTGGCGTAGCCGGTGATACCGAGCCGCTGTGCTTCACGCTCGGTGGAGGTGCGAAAAAACACGCCTTGTACCCGGCCGGTGATGATACAGCGTACACAAGTCTGCATGGGCCTCTACCAGGGTATCCGTCAGTGCTTATTCTGCAGCGCTCAGGCCAGCACCTTCTGCAGGGCCGCCAGGAAGGCCTGGTTCTCTTCGGGACGGCCGACGGTAACGCGCAGACAGTCCTGCAGGCGGCCGCCGGCGGGGTTCAGGTTCTTGATCAGTACCCCCTGCTCCTGCAGGCCGGCGAAGATTCGGTCCGCACGCCCCTGCGGCACCCGGAACAGGATAAAGTTGGCTTCGCTCGGGTATACCTGGATGCCATCCAGCGCCTGCAGCGCGGCACTGAGCCTGCCGCGGTCCGCGCGGATCTGTTGCGCCTGTTCATCCAGCACTGCCTTGTGCTGCAGGGCAAAGCGGGCACTGGCCTGGGTCAGCACGTTGATATTGTATGGCAGGCGGGTTTTGTCGACCTCGCTCAGCCACTGCGCTGCACCGGCCAGCAAACCAAGGCGCAGGCCGGCCAGCCCCATCTTGGAAACGGTACGCAACACCAGCAGGTTGGAAAATTCACCCAGGCGCGGCATAAAACTCGCATCGGTAAAGGGGGCATAGGCCTCGTCAACGACCACCAGCCCGGGCGCGCAACGGATCACGGCTTCCACGGCGCTACTGTCGAACACCGTTCCGGTCGGGTTGTTCGGGTAGGACAGGAATACGATGGCCGGCTGGTGACGGTCGATCGCTGCCTGCATGACGGCAACATCCAGGGAAAAGTCCTCCGCCAGCGCAACGCCCTGGTACGTCATACCCGTAACCTCGGCAATCATGCGGTACATCACAAAGGTAGGATCCGGTGCCATGATCACACGCCCGGGTTGCGCTACCGCCAGCGCCAGCATCTGGATCAGTTCATCCGAACCGTTGCCCAGCAGCAGTTGCATGTCTTCCGGCACCTGCATGGTCTGTTTCAGCATCAGGGTCAGTGCCTGCGCACCCGGATCCGGGTAGCGGTTCAGCTCCACCTTGCGCAGCACCTCCAGCCACTGCTCGACCAGTTCGTCCGGCCAGCGGTAGGGGTTTTCCATGGCGTCCAGTTTGACCAGCCCGCCCGGGTCCGGCACATGGTAGGCACACAGCGCCTGTACCTCGGGACGTATCCAGCGTTGCGGGCTGTTGCCGGCCGTGCTCATTTGGCGGGAATGCGGTACTCGGCCGACTGCGCGTGCGCCGTCAGGCCTTCACCGCGCGCCAGTACTGAAGCGGTTTCTCCCAGGTCGGCCGCGGCCGGCGCCGAACACTGGATCAGGCTGGAACGCTTCTGGAAATCGTACACCCCCAGCGGCGAGGAAAAGCGCGCCGTGCGCGAGGTCGGCAGGACGTGGTTGGGACCCGCACAGTAATCACCCAGCGCTTCCGCCGTGTAGCGGCCCATGAAGATAGCGCCGGCATGGCGGATGGATGCCGCCATGCGTTGCGGGTCTTCGACCGACAGTTCCAGGTGTTCGGGGGCAATGTGGTTGGCTACTTCGACCGCTTCGTCGAGATCGCGCACCTGCACCAGCGCGCCGCGGCCGGACAGCGCCGACTCGATGATCGCGGCGCGCTCCATCTGCGGCAGCTGCCGGTCGATGCTGTCGGCCACCCGGTCCAGGAAGTCCGCATCGGGGCTGACCAGGATCGCCTGCGCGTCCTCGTCGTGTTCCGCCTGCGAAAACAGGTCCATGGCGATCCAGTCCGGGGCGGTCCGGCCGTCACACACCACCAGGATTTCTGATGGGCCGGCGATCATGTCGATACCGACCTTGCCGAACACCATGCGCTTGGCGGTCGCCACGTAGATATTGCCGGGCCCGACGATCTTGTCGACCGCCGGTACCGTCGCGGTGCCGAACGCCAGCGCCGCTACCGCCTGTGCGCCACCGACACAGAACACCCGGTCCACGCCGGCAATGGCGGCCGCCGCCAGCACCAGCTCGTTGCGCACGCCGTCCGGGGTCGGCACCACCATTACCAGTTCGCTGACACCGGCCACCTTCGCCGGGATGGCATTCATCAGCACCGACGAGGGATACGCCGCCTTGCCGCCGGGCACGTACAGACCGACCCGCTCCAGCGGCGCGACCTGCTGCCCCAGCAGCGTACCGTCCGCCTCCGTGTAGGACCAGGACTCCAGCTTCTGGTGTTCGGCATACGCCTGCACCCGCTGCGCCGCACGCTGCAGCGCTGCACGCTGCCCTGCCGGGATGCGCTCCAGCGCCTGCTGCAACCCCGCTTGCGGGATTTCCAGTTCTGCAACACTGGTGACCTGCAAGCGGTCGAAGCGCTGCGTATAGTCCAGCAGTGCCGCGTCACCGCGACTGCGCAGCGCCGCAATGATCTCGCGCACCGTGGCTTCAACCTGGCTGTCCGTGGATTCTTCCCAGGCCAGCAGCCGATCGAGCTGCGCGTAAAAATCGCGGTCGCTGCTGTCCAGGCGCTGCAACCCAACGACGCTCACGCGGCGTTCTCCTCGCGGCGCACCGCTTCGGCAATCTGGTCGATAAATGCCTGCACCCGGCGGTGCTTGCGTTTCATGGATGCCTTGTTGACGACCAGCCTGGAACTGATGTCCGCGATGCTTTCCAGCGGCATGAGGCCGTTGGCTTTGAGTGTATTGCCGGTGTCGACCACGTCCACGATCAGGTCGGACAGGCCGACCAGTGGCGCCAGTTCCATCGAGCCGTACAGCTTGATGATCTCCACCTGTATACCCTGCTGCGCAAAATAGTCGCGCGCGCTGTTGACGTACTTGGTAGCGATACGCAGCCGCTGCGCCTGTTCCGACCAGGGGCCGCGCCCGGCCACCATCAGGCGACAGCGCGCGATGCCCAGGTCCAGGGGTTCGTACAACCCGGCGCCACCGTGTTCCATCAACACGTCCTTGCCCGCCACGCCCAGGTCGGCCGCGCCGTACTGGACATAGGTCGGCACGTCGGAGGCGCGGATAATGACCAGCTTCACGTCGTCGTGGTTGGTGTCCAGGATCAGCTTGCGGCTGGTTTCCGGGTCATCGACCGCCTCGATACCGGCGTGCGCCAGCAACGGCAGGGTCTCCTTGAAGATACGCCCCTTGGATAGCGCAATGGTCAACTGTTCGGACATGCTGTGTGCCTGAGAAAGTCGTGCGTGCGGCGACGCGACGGAATTACTGTATCTGCCTGGCCATCTGTTCCGGGGTCAGGGTGCGGAACGACAGGGCGTGTACCGCGCCCTGCATGGCGTCACCCAGCGCCGCGTAGACCATCTGGTGCTGCTGCACGCGGGATTTGCCTTCGAAAGCAGCGCTCACGATGGTGGCCTCGAAGTGGTCTCCATCGCCCTGCACCACGACCTCGGCCGAGGGAATACCTGCTTCTATACGTTTTTTGAGTTCATCTGCCTGCATGTCCGGACCCGTTATCGGTTGGCGAAAACAGGAATCATACTATAAGCGAGCCATGCCCGTTCAATCACGCTGCAGCGGCAGCACCTGGTCCAGCGAACTGACCCGCGCCAGCGCCAGCATCTGCTCGGGCATATTGAAAAACCGGACCTTCTTTCCGGATTGACGCGCCAGCCGCATGCAGGCCACCAGCAACGCCACCCCGGCACTGTCCGAGCGCCGCACCGCGCCCAGGTCCACATTCAGCACCTCGCACTCACCGGACTGCGCCCGGCAACGCTCCCAGAGGGCAGCGACCGAATCGAAGTTCAGGTCCCCGCTGATTTCCAGTCGACCGTCCTTTCCCTGCTGGATGTCTGCGTTCAACATGGCCAACTGCGCCTACTTCTTCCCGCTCTCGGCACTGTTGAGCAAAAACTTGCCCACCAGCTTTTCCAGTACCAGCGCCGAGGAAGTGAATTCGATCTCGGAGCCGTCGACCAGAAAGTCTTCGGATCCACCCGGGTCCAGTGCCACGTACTGCTCACCCAGCAGGCCCGCAGTATAGATACTCGCAACCGTATCATCCGGGAACCGGTCATAGGACTGGTTCACTTTCATCGTCACTACCGCCTCGTAGCGATCATTATCATAATCGATGCCGGCCACCCGCCCGACCAGCACACCGCCGGCCATCACCGGCGAACGCACTTTCAGACCACCGACATTTTCAAAGCGTGCGATGACGTTGTAGCTGCTTTGCTCGGAATAACTGCTCAGATTGCTCACTTTCATGGCCAGCACAAAGAGTGCAGCCAGGCCGGCGGCAATCAGCATCCCGACCATCAGTTCCGTGGTTTTGCTCTGTTTCATGTCAGGCTCCGAACATCAATGCGGTCAAAACAAAATCCAGGCCGAGCACGGCGAACGCGGAATACACGACGGTTCGCGTTGTCGATCGACTGACACCCTCCGATGTCGGCACCGTATCATAGCCCTCGAATACTGCAATCCAGGTAACCACGAGCCCGAACACCAGGCTCTTGATGACGCCGTTATACACGTCATCGTAGAGATCGACCTGCGACTGCATCTGTGACCAGTAGGCGCCCTCGTCGACGCCCAGCAGGCCGACACCGACAAAGTACCCACCGTAAATACCCAGGGCGGCGAAGATGGCGGCCAGCAGTGGCATGGAGATAAACCCGGCCAGGAAACGCGGTGCAATCACGCGATGTATCGGGTCCACCGCCATCATTTCCATGCCCGCCAGCTGCTCGGTGGCTTTCATCAGGCCGATCTCGGCGGTCAGCGCCGAGCCCGCCCGGCCGGCAAACAGCAGGCCGGTCACCACCGGCCCCAGCTCGCGCACAATCGACAGTGCTACCACCACGCCCAGGGATTCCTCGGCGCCGAAGTCCACCAGGGTATTGTAGCCCTGCAGGGCCAGCACCATGCCCACGAACACCCCGGAGAGGATAATGATCGGCAACGACAGCACGCCCACCGAAAACAGTTGCGCCACCAGCAGGCGCGGCCGGACCAGCACGGCCGGGATACCGACCAGGGTCTTCAGTGCAAACAGGTTGGCGCGCCCCAGTGTCTCGAAAAAGCGGAAACCACCGCGACCGAGTCCGCGTATCCAGTCAAGCATTCAGCAGGTCTTCCATGTAGTCCCGGGCAGGATAGTGAAAGGGAACGGGGCCGTCCGGCAGGCCCTGCATGAACTGTTTGACCAGGGCCGAGTCCGAATTCCCCAGCGCCTCGGGGCTACCCTGGCCGATCACCTTGCCCTGGGAGATCACATAGACGTAATCCGAAATGGCAGCGGTTTCCTGCACATCGTGTGACACGATGATGCTGGTAAGGCCGAGCGCGTCGTTCAACAGGCGAATCAGCTGCACCAGCGCACCCATGGAAATCGGGTCCTGCCCGGTAAAGGGTTCATCGTACATGATCATCATCGGATCCAGGGCAATGGCACGCGCCAGCGCCACGCGTCGCGCCATGCCACCGGACAGTTCGCTGGGCTGCAGGTCACGTGCACCGCGCAGACCGACCGCCTGCAATTTCATCAATACCAGGTCGCGAATCATCGCCTCGGGAAGGTTGGTGTGCTCGCGCAGCGGGAAGGCCACGTTGTCGAACACGTTCAGGTCGGTCAGCAATGCACCCGACTGGAACAGCATGCCCATGCGCCGTCGCAGGTCATACAGTGCCTTGCGGCCGAGTTCCTGCACCTGCAGGCCGTCCACCTCGATGCTGCCGCGGTCCGGCGTGAGCTGGCCGCCGATCAGGCGCAGCAGGGTGGTCTTGCCGGTGCCGCTGGGACCCATGATCGCAGTCAGCCTGCCGCGCGGGATATCCAGGTCCACACCGTCGAAAATCACCCGTTCACCGCGCGCAAAATGCAGGTCGCGGATTTTGACCAGGGTTTCAGAAGCGGCCGGGCCGGTTGTTTCAGCACTGCGCTGCATGTAGTTTTTACTGACCGTCCATGAGAATCGTTGCCGCATTATACGGAAAGCGGCCGTCATGGGAGTAGCCCGGCCGGATTTCTTCAGCGCGCTTCGGTTTTCTCCGCCCCGCAGCGTTTACAGCGGTAGCGGGTCACCAGGCGCCCCTGGCGGCTGTCAAAAGGCGTATCCACCACGTACCACTTGTGAAATCCGCGCCGGCACAGGGTATTGCCACGCTGTTTCTTTGCCGCTGCCGGCTTTTTGAAATTCACCACATTGCTCATGCGCCGGCTCCGCATTCCATCACTCATTTGTCCCCGTGTGTTTGAACCCGCTACTATACGCCCCCTATGTGGGTCGAGCTTGTCGCCGTTGTTGCTGGTTTCGCCTTGCTGGTCTGGGGGGCGGACCGCTTTGTCATGGGCGCCGCCGCAACCGCCCGCCTGCTGGGCGTCTCCCCCCTGCTGATCGGCCTGACGATTGTGGGCTTTGGCACCTCCGCGCCCGAAATCCTGGTTTCCGCAGTCGCCTCCCTGCAGGGCAACCCCGGCCTGGCGATCGGTAATGCCATCGGTTCGAATATTACCAATGTTGCGCTGATTCTCGGCACCACGGCGATGGTCGTACCGCTGGCGGTTAATTCCGGAACCATGCGTCGCGAACTCCCCATACTGATCGGCACTACGGTATTCGCCTACCTGTTGCTGAGCGATGGCAAACTCGGCTTCGGCGACGGACTGGCCCTGCTGGCGGGCCTGCTGGTGATGCTCGGCTGGGTGATCCATGTAGGCCTTTCCTCGCGCGACAGCAAGGACCCCATGGCCACGGAATTCGCCGCCGAAATCCCTACTGACCTGACCCTGGGCCAGGCGCTGATGTGGCTACTGGCGGGCGGTATCGTGCTGATGGTCGGCTCGCGGATACTGGTGTGGGGGGCGGTGGATATTGCCCATCATTTCGGCGTCAGTGACCTGGTCATCGGGCTGACCATCGTGGCCCTCGGGACCAGCCTGCCGGAACTGGCTGCAGCGGTAGCCAGTGCGTTGAAAAACGAACCGGATATCGCCATCGGCAATGTCATCGGCTCCAATATGTTCAACCTGCTGGCGGTACTCGGGATCCCGGGTATCATCAGCCCTTCGGTGGTCGATCCGGGCGTGCTGGGCCGGGACATGCCCATCATGGTGGCCCTCACGGTGGCCCTGTTGCTGATGGCCTATGGCTTCCACGGCAAGGGCCGCATCAACCGGCTGGAAGCCGGCCTGCTGCTGGCCGCCTATGCGGGTTACCAGACCCTGTTATACTTCACGGCCGTTAAATAAAAGCAGCTTCCCGATGAACGATTCGACCCTGAAAAAGCTGGGCCTGGCGGTCCTGGAAACGGAATCCGCCGCCGTAAACGCACTGAAATCGCGGATTGACGACGATTTTGTGCGCGCCTGCCACTACATGCTCGACTGCGAGGGTCGCGTGGTGGTGATCGGCATGGGCAAATCCGGCCACGTGGGCAGCAAGATCGCGGCCACGCTGGCCAGTACCGGCACACCGGCATTTTTTGTCCACCCCGGTGAAGCCAGCCACGGTGACCTGGGCATGATTACCGCCAAAGACGTCGTGCTGGCGTTGTCCAACTCGGGCGCCACCGAGGAAATCCTGACCATACTGCCGATCATCAAGCGCCTGCACGTGCCGCTGATTGCGCTGACCGGCAACCCGGACTCCGCGCTCGCCGAAGCCGCCAATGTCAACATCGATGTCGGCGTTGCCGAGGAAGCCTGCCCGCTTGGCCTGGCGCCAACGGCCAGCACCACGGCCGCGCTGGCCATGGGCGACGCACTGGCCATTTCGCTGCTGGAAGTACGCGGCTTTACCTCTGATGACTTCGCCCGCTCACACCCGGGCGGCAAACTGGGGCGCCGCCTGCTGCTGTTAATCGACGACCTGATGCATACCGGGGAACGGGTACCCAAAGTACGATCCGGCACACTGATCTGTGACGCCCTGCTGGAAATCACCCGCAAGGGCCTGGGTGCCACGGCCATTGTCGATGATCAGGGTATCGTGCAGGGCATCTTTACCGATGGCGACCTGCGCCGTACGCTGGACCACGCCGTCGACCTCAACGCCACCCCGATCGACGAACTGATGACCCGCGACTGTACGCTGGTCTCGCCAGGTCTGCTGGCAGCCGAAGCGCTGCAGATCATGGAAGACGGGAAATTCAACGCGCTGCTGGTGGTGGACGACCACAAACAACTGGTAGGAGCACTCAATATGCACGACCTGTTGCGTGCGGGTGTCGTATAGGATCATGCAGGATATTCTGGAAAAAGCCGCGCACATCAAACTGCTGATTTTCGACGTGGACGGCGTGCTGACCGATGGCAGCCTGTTCATCGACGACCAGGGACAGGAATACAAGGCCTTTCATTCACAGGACGGACACGGCATCAAGATGCTGCAGAAGCACGGTGTGCGCTGCGCCATTATCACCGGCCGCACGTCAAGGCTGGTGGAACACCGCATGCGCAACCTCGGTATCGACCTGATCTACCAGGGCCAGCACAACAAGCTGGAAGGCTTCGCCGACCTGCTCGGGCGCGTAGACCTGGAGCCCCGACAGGTGGCCTACGTGGGCGATGACGTGGTCGACCTGCCGGTGATGCGCAAGGTCGGGCTGGCGATCGCCGTCCAGGATGCCCACCCCTGGGTTATCAAACATGCGCACTGGCAGACACCCCGCGCCGGCGGCCGCGGCGCAGCGCGCGACGTGTGTGAAATGCTGCTGGAGGCACAGGGCAACCTGCAGCGGGAGCTGGAAAGCTACCTGTGACCCGTAACCGTCACTGGTGGATAGTCGCCTCCCTGGCCGGCCTGAGCATGGCCGCCCTGTGGCTGTACCTGTACACCGGCCGGCTGGAGCAACGTGAAGACGGTTCGCCGCAGCCCGACCTGACCATCATCCAGCCGCGCCTGACCAGCTTCAACCTGCAGGGACAGGTACGCAGTCAGCTGTACGCCGAGCGACTGGAACAGTGGCCGCACGAGGACGGTGCCCGACTGAGCGAACCAAGGCTCACCCTGCACGACCGGATGCAGCGCCGCTGGCTGGCAACGGCGCATCGCGGCCGTACCCGTTCCGGCGACCGCTCCCTGCTGCTGGAAGACAGTGTGGTGTTGAAACGGGAACCGGACAGGCATGGCCTGGTCATAAAAACCGGGAAACTGCACATTGCGCAAAACGGAGATACCGTCGAAACCGACGACGCGGTTGTATTGACCTCCGGGAGCTGGCATTTTACCGCCATGGGAATGCGCACACGTCTGGACCGGCAGCGCCTGGAACTGCTCAACAAGGTACGAGGCAAACATGAGTAAACTGTGGAACCGGTGTGCGCTGCTGGCATTGAGCCTCATTCCGCCGGGTAGCTGGGCACTGTCCACTGATCGTGAGCAACCCATGCTGATCGAGGCCGACCGGGCCGAACTTGATGACACCAAAGGCGTCAGTATCTATCGGGGCAACGTCAGGGTTACCCAGGGAACACTGTTGCTTACCGGCGAGCTTATGACTGTCTATAACAAGGGCAACGATGTCGAGAAGGTCATCATGGAAGGCAAGCCGGCGACCTACAAGCAGCGACCCGACAACAAGGACAGAGATGTACGCGCAAGGGCGCAGCACATGGAATACTTCACCAGCCCGGAAAAAATCGTGCTGACCGGACAGGCCGAGGTCGACCAGGCGGGCGATGTGCTGCGCAGCGAGCGTATCGTGTACGATGTGCCCACGGACAAGGTACACGCCGGCACTGACCAGCCGAACGAGCGGGTACACATCACCATTCAGCCCAGGCCCGGCAAGGACAAAAAGAAAACCGTCAAGCCATGAGCCGCCTGGAAGCCCGAGAGCTGAGCAAGACCTATTCAGGCCGTGCTGTCGTCGACGGTGTATCCCTGCACGTGGACAGCGGCGAGGTGGTTGGTCTGCTGGGCCCCAACGGCGCCGGCAAAACCACCTGTTTCTACATGATCGTGGGCCTGATACCCAGTGACGGCGGTTCGGTATGGCTGGACGACCTGGAGCTGACACGCTTTCCCATGCACGTCCGTGCCCGCAACGGCGTGGGGTACCTGCCACAGGAAGCCTCGGTATTCCGCAAGCTCAGCGTGGAGGACAACCTGCTCGCGGTGCTGGAAATGCGCAAGGGTTTAACTCCGCGGCATCGTGCCGATAAGCTGGAAGAGCTGTTGCAGGAACTGCATATCAGTCACCTGCGCGACCAGAAGGGCCTGAGCCTCTCGGGTGGCGAACGACGGCGCGTGGAGATTGCCCGGGCGCTGGCGATGGAACCCCGCTTTATCCTGCTGGATGAGCCCTTCGCCGGCGTCGACCCGATATCGGTGATCGACATCCAGCGCATTGTGGAACACCTCACCGAGCGGAATATCGGGGTATTGATAACCGACCACAATGTGCGCGAAACACTGGGCATATGTAACCGCGCCTATATTATTGGCAGTGGCCAGACACTGGCTGAGGGACCACCGGATGACATCCTGCAGAACCGGAAAGTGCGCGAAGTCTACCTCGGCGATCATTTCCGGATGTAAGCCGAAAAAATACAGTGATAAACTACCCACTGGCACAATAAATGCAGTAGACTCTGTACCTGCAACCGGAAGCCGTGGTTTCGTCAGCCGGGAAACAGAGATCCAGTAGCCCTTTATGAAGCAGTCCATCCAGCTCAGGCTTGGTCAGCACCTGACCATGACACCGCAGTTACAACAGGCAATCCGCCTGCTGCAGCTGTCCACGGTGGAACTGCAGCTCGAGGTCCAGGGCGTCCTGGATTCCAACCTGATGCTCGAACCCGACGATGTCGAGGTTCCTACCAGCGCCGAAAGCAGCGCCGAGGCCGGGCAGGAAGCCCGCAACCAGGCGGAAATCGACAGCAGCGGGGAAACGGCTGCCAACTCCCCTGAAGCCGAAGTTTCCAGCACCACGGAGACCATCCCGGAAGACCTGCCGGTCGACACCAGCTGGGAAGATACCTACGACATGGGGGCCACCAGCTTCAGCGCACCCGCCGACAGCGATGGCAGGGACTTTTTCGAGACCCACGGCGGCAGCGGTGAAAGCCTGCACGAACACCTCACCTGGCAGCTCGATCTGACCCGCTTCAGCGATGTCGACCGCACCATTGCGCAGACCATCGTGGATTCCATCAACGATGACGGCTACCTGAGCGCCACCCTGGAAGAACTGCTCGAGGGCCTGCGCCCGGACCCGGAATCAGAGCCGGAATCGGAAATTGGCATCGAGGAGATCGAGGCCGTATTACACCGTATACAGCACTTTGACCCGGTCGGTGTCGGTGCCCGCAACCCGGCCGAGTGCCTGGTCATCCAGCTGCAGGCCATGGACCCCGACACCCCGTATCACGCCCAGGCGCTGCAACTGGTGCGGGAACACGTCACACTGCTGGGAAATCGGGACTATAATCAACTCATGCGACGTATGAAGCTGTCCGAAACGGAGCTTCAAAACGTGCTGAAACTGATCCAGTCACTCAATCCGCGTCCCGGGTCACAGATCACCAGCGCCACGCCGCAGTATGTAGTACCGGATGTATTTGTCTTTAAAAACAAGAGCAAGTGGCAGGTGGACCTGAATATAGAAGCAGCGCCCCGGTTGCGTATCAACAGTCACTACGCGAGCCTGGTGAAGCGCGCCGACAACAGCGAAGACAATACCTACCTGCGTAACCACCTGCAGGAAGCCCGCTGGTTCCTGAAAAGCCTGCAAAGCCGCCATGAAACCCTGCTCAAGGTGGCGCGCTGTATCGTCGACCGGCAGCGCAATTTCTTCGAATACGGCGAAGAAGCCATGAAACCGCTGGTGCTGCGCGACATCGCCGAGGCGGTGGAGATGCACGAGTCCACCATTTCCCGCGTCACCACGCAGAAATACATGCACACCCCGCGCGGCATCTACGAATTCAAGTATTTCTTTTCCAGCCACGTCGGCACCGAGGACGGCGGCGAATGTTCCGCAACCGCGATTCGCGCGATTGTCAAAAAGCTGATTTCCGCGGAAAAGCCGACCAAGCCCCTGAGCGACAGCAAGATTGCCGCCCTGCTGTCAGAGCAGGGCATCAACGTAGCCAGGCGGACCATTGCCAAGTACCGCGAGTCAATGGCCATCCCCCCTTCCAATGAACGTAAACGCCTCGCTTGAGGCCATGGACGAGGAGTATCTCCATGCAAATAGATGTCACCGGGCACCACGTCGAACTGACCGACCCACTCAGAAACTACGTCAACGAAAAATTTGAACGTCTGGAGCGCCACTTTGACCATGTCACCGATGTGCACGTGGTGCTGAGCGTGGAAAAACTTCGTCACACCGCAGAGGCCACCATTCACATCAGTGGTGGCAAGCTGTTCGCGGACAGCACCGACGAGGACATGTACGCAGCCATTGACAGCCTGACGGACAAACTGGACCGGCAGATCAAGAAACACAAGGAAAAACTGACCGACCATCACCGCAGCGAAGGGGCCATGAAAAAGCAGGCACCCCCTCTGCCATAACAGGATACGGGCAGCCCCGGCAAGGCTGCCCGTCACAACCGGCCCCGATACCATGTCTATAACCGAACTCCTGAATCCTGAACGCATCGCCTGCCAGCAGGACAGCTCCAGCAAGAAACGCAGCCTGGAAGTACTCAGCGATCTGCTGGCGGGGGCTGTGCCGGACTACACCCAGGCCGAAATTTTCGACAGCCTGGTCGCGCGCGAGCGTCTGGGCAGTACCGGCCTTGGCAACGGTGTAGCCCTGCCGCACGGGCGCCTGCGCAGCCTGAAACAACCGATTGCAGCCCTGCTCACCCTCAAACAGGGGATCGATTTCGATGCCATCGACCGGAAACCCGTAGACCTGCTGTATGCCCTGCTGGTGCCCGAAAGCTCCGACGAGGAACACCTGAAAATCCTGGCGCAACTGGCCGCCCTGTTCAGCAACCCGGAGTTCTGCAGCCGCCTGCGCAATTGCAGCAGCAGCGAGCAGTGTCTTGAACTGATTCACAACCAGAGTAGTGACCAGCAACTGACCGCATGAACATCGATGCTTCAGTCGGCACCCTGTTTGAAAACCTGTGTGACAAACTGGAATTGCAGTGGCTGGGCAGCCGGCTGGGTGAAAGCCGCGTTATCCAGAACCCGGAAACCGACAGCGCCGGAACCGCCCTGGTAGGCCACCTGAACCTGATCCATCCCAACCAGGTGCAGGTGCTGGGTGCGACCGAAATCGACTACCTCGACCGTCTCAGCGAGCATTCCCGCCAGGACCTGGTCAACCAGCTGTTTGACGGCACCACCGACCTCATCGTAATCGGGGACCGGCAGGCGGTACCCGATGATATCAAGCAGCGCAGTGAAGCCAGCTCCACGCCGCTGTTTACCTCCGTGCAATCCACCATACGACTGGTGAACTACCTGCAGTACTACCTGACCAGCCTGTTTGCGGCGAAAATCACCCTGCACGGCGTGTTCATGGAAGTATTCAGCCTGGGACTGCTGATTACCGGCGACCCCAGCGTAGGCAAGAGCGAGCTGGCCCTGGAACTGGTAGCGCGCGGCCACCGGCTGGTCGCCGACGATGCACCGGAATTTTCCCGCACCTCTCCCGACACCCTGAGCGGCCATTGCCCGGAAGTGCTGCGGGATTTCCTGGAAGTCCGCGGCCTGGGTATTCTCAATATCCGCGCCATGTTCGGTGACAGCGCCATCAAGCAGAAACGCAACCTGCGCCTGATCCTGAAACTGGTGCCGATGACCGAAGAACAGATGCACAAGATCGACCGCCTGCACGGTGCGCGCGCAACCCAGACCATACTGGGTGTTGAGGTCCCGGAAATCACCCTGCCCGTCGCGCCGGGCCGCAACCTGGCCGTTCTGGCGGAAGCGGCTGCCCGTAACCACACCCTGCTGCTGAAAGGCTTCGATTCCGCCCGGCTGTTTATGGAACGTCAGACGCGTTTCATGGACAATAGCTGAACCAGACAGCATCATTCCCAACCGTATTCAGGCAAACAGGTGCCCTGTGAAACTGGTTATAGTCAGCGGACATTCCGGCTCGGGTAAAAGTGTGGCGCTGCACACACTGGAGGACCTGGGCTACTACTGTATCGACAACCTGCCGGCCGGGTTGCTCGGTGCATTAACGCTGGAACTGAAGCAGGTTCCCAACCCGGTCGAGCTGGCCGCTGCCGGCATCGACGCCCGCAATCTTCCACATGCCCTGCAGCAGTTCAACGAACTGCTCGACCAGTTGCAGGAGCAGGGGATCAAAAGCGAGATCCTGTTCCTCACCTGTGATACTGATACGCTGATCAAACGTTTCAGCGAGACCCGCCGTCGCCACCCGCTCAGCAATGACAGCGTATCGCTGGCTGAAGCCGTGGAACAGGAAAAAGCACTGCTGGAACCGATTGCCAGCCGTGCCGACCTGTTTATCGATACCAGCACAACCACGGTTCATCAGCTGCGCGCCCTGCTGCACCAGCGCCTGGGCCAGCGCCAGGACCACCGGCTTTCCTTGTCTTTCCAGTCGTTCGGTTACAAGCACGGCATCCCCACCGATGCGGATTTCGTATTCGATGCACGCTGCCTGCCCAACCCGCACTGGCTGCCGGAACTGCGCCCGCTGACAGGACGCGACCCGGAAGTCATCCGCTACCTTGAGAGCGAAACCCTGGCGAGCCGGATGTTCCAGGAACTTTGCACCTTCCTGGGCAACTGGATCCCGGCCTTCGAGGCGGACAACCGCAGCTACCTGACCATTGCCGTCGGCTGTACCGGCGGACAGCACCGTTCCGTGTACCTGACCGAGCAGCTGGCGCGCCATTTCAGCGACCGCTATCCAGGGGTGACCGTCCGGCACCGGGAGCTGGCATGAACGTCGGCATCCTGATCATCACCCACGGTAACATCGGCGCAGTGCTGTTGCAGTCGGCGACCGATGTACTGGGGGTCTGCCCGCTGTCCACCACCACGATTGCGGCCGCGCCGGGCTGCAACCCCGACCAGGTGCTGGCCTGCGCCAGACAGGCCGCACAGGAAATGGACCGTGGCGATGGCGTGCTGGTGCTGACCGACCTGTACGGCGCCACCCCGAGCAACATCGCCTGCCGCCTGCACGAACTGCACGATGTACGCGTGGTATCCGGCATCAACCTGCCCATGCTGATCCGGGTGCTGAATTATCCTGACCTGGACCTGGACAGTCTCATGCACAAGGCGGTTACCGGTGGCCGCGACGGTGTGCTGATCTGCAATACAGAGGGGGCTTCGGATGCTGGATAGAAATGTCACCATCGTCAACAAACTCGGCCTGCATGCCCGTGCTGCGGCAAAATTTGTCACCCTCGCCTCCAGCTTCGCCAGCGATATAAAACTCGCGCGCAATGGTCAGCAGGTCAATGGCAAAAGCATTATGGGGGTAATGATGCTGGCGGCATCCAGGGGCAGTGAAATCACCATCAGCGCCAGCGGCGATGATGAAAACGAAGCCGTTGACAGGCTGTCCGAGCTGGTCGCGCAGCGCTTTGGCGAAGACGAATGAGCATCTCCATTACCGGTATCGGCATTTCCCGCGGTATCGCCATCGGGCCCGTCTACCGGCTGGAACAGAGCGACATCGAAGTCTACGAGGCCGCCATACCGGTCGAGCTGGTTGAGAATGAGATCTCACGCTTCCGGCGTGCGGTACGCGCCGCCCGCCAGCAACTGAAAGATATTCGCAACAGCATACCGGAGACCACACCCGCCGATATTACCGATTTCATCGACACTCACCTGCTGATGCTGGAAGACAGCCTGCTGACGGCCGCGCCACTGGAACTGATCCGTCAGCGCCAGTGCAATGCCGAGTGGGCACTGAAAATCCAGCGCGATGCGCTGGCGAAAGTATTCGATGAGATGGATGATCCCTACCTGCGTACCCGCAAGGACGACGTGGATCACGTTGTGACCCGTATCCTGCGCATCCTGACCGGCAAGGAATCGCACCCCGACCCGCAGGACAGTTCCCGCCTGCACGGTGCGATTATACTGGCGCACGACCTGACGCCTGCCGAGACCGCCCTGCTGCGCCACCAGGGCATTGCCGGCTTTGTCACGGAATCCGGCGGACCGCTGTCGCACACGGCCATCCTGGCACGCAGCCTCGGACTTCCCGCCATTGTCGGCACGCACATCACGCCGCACCAGATCCGCGATGACGACACCGTGATACTGGATGCCTCACGGGGCGAGCTGCTTGCGGATGTCGACACGGCCATTCTCAGGGACTACCGCCGACAGCAGCGCCAGCAGAACAAACACCGCCTGGAACTCAAACGTCTCAAGGACGAGCCCGCGGTCACCGCCGATGGCAAGCGGATTCACCTGGCGGCCAACGTGGAGTTGCGCGAGGACGTGCTGGCGGCACGCCGCGCCGGCGCTGACGGCATCGGACTGTACCGTACCGAGTTCCTGTTCATGAACCGCACGGATATTCCCGACGAGGAAGAACAGCTGAAACAGTACCTGAGTGTGGTAAAAACCCTGAAAGGACTACCGGTCACGATCCGTACCCTCGACATCGGCTCGGACAAGGAATGCGGTGCCGAGCCGCCCAGTGAACATGAATCTGTCAACCCCGCCCTTGGCCTGCGTGCCATCCGCCTGTGCCTGAAGCACGCCGACCTGTTCCGTCCGCAGCTGCGGGCCATACTGCGCGCCTCGGCAAAAGGGCCGGTGCGCATGATGATCCCCATGTTGTCCAGTGCGCACGAACTCAACAAGGTGCTGGCGCTCATCGATGAGGTCAGGCAGGAACTACACCAGGAACGCCTGGCATTTGACTGGAACATGCCGGTGGGCGGCATGATCGAGGTTCCCGCCGCCGCCCTTTCCGCCAGCCTGTTTGCCCGCAAGCTGGATTTCCTGTCGATCGGCACCAACGACCTGATCCAGTACACCCTTGCCATCGACCGTGTAGACGAGGAGGTCACCTACCTGTACGACCCGCTGCACCCGGCGGTGCTGCGCCTGATCAGCATGGTCATCGACGCCGGACGGCAACAGGATGTGCCAGTCGCGATGTGCGGTGAAATGGCGGGCGACACACGTTATACGCGCCTGCTGCTGGGCATGGGGCTGACCGATTTTTCCGTCCATCCCACCGCCTTGCTCGAAGTAAAGGACGTCATACACCACAGCCGGGTCAGCGACCTTGCCGCCGCGGCAAGCCGGGTCCTGGAGCAGGACGACCCGGAGAACATCATCGAACAGCTGGAGCTGATCAATAAAATATAACAGCGCCCGGTTTTTTGCCCGCTGTCAGACTGCTACACTGCCGCAGTACGTAACGAGTTCAATTCCCACCCAGCCCGGGGTTCGTCATGGCAGAAACCGCCGAACAGAAAAATACGCAGCAGCGACTGGAAGTCCTGACCGCGGCCCTGCACAGCGGCACCGCTGACCAGGTTCGCCAGCTGCTGGCCAGCCTGCACCCCGCCGAAATCGGCGACCTGCTCGAATCCCTGCCGCACGGCCCACGCGAAATCCTGTGGGAACTGGTCGATGCCGAGGACAAGGGTGAAGCCCTGGTCGAGGTGAATGACGAGGTGCGTGCCGGCCTCATCGAGGAAATGGAAACCGACCAGCTGGTGGCGATCACCGAAGGCCTGGATACGGATGATCTGGCTGACCTGCTGCACGACCTGCCCGGCGCCGTGATCCACGAACTGCTGTATTCCATGGACAAGCAGAACCGCCACCGACTGGAAGCCGCCCTGTCCTACCCGGAGGATACCGCCGGCGGCCTGATGGACATGGACGTGGTGACGGTGCGCGCCAACGTCTCGCTCGACGTGGTACTGCGTTACCTGCGCCTGCGTGGCGGAATCCCGGACCTGACCGACAGTCTGGTCGTGGTGGACCGCTTCGATCACTACCAGGGACTGCTGCCGCTGGCCACGCTGTTGACCAGTGACCCGGACGCCAGCGTTGCCGAGGTAATGGACGCCGAGGTCGAGGCCATTCCCGCCAGTATGAGAGACGACGCAGTTGCACGCCTGTTCGAGGATCGCGACCTGGTATCGGCACCGGTGGTCGATGAAGACGGCAAACTGCTGGGACGCATCACCATCGACGATGTGGTCGACGTGATTCGTGACGAGGCCGATCACTCCCTGATGAGCATGGCCGGCCTGGACGAGGAAAGCGATATTTTCGCACCCGCTATCCTGAGCGCGCGACGCCGCTCGGTCTGGCTGGGGATCAACCTCGCCACCGCCTTCCTGGCTTCCTGGGTCATCGGCCTGTACGAAGGCACGCTGGAAAAAGTCGTGGCACTGGCGGTACTGATGCCCATTGTCGCCAGCATGGGCGGTATCGCCGGCAGCCAGACCCTGACCATCATGATCCGCGGCCTGGCCCTCGGGCAGGTCGGCCCAAGCAACTCCAGGTTACTGATGTACAAGGAAATACTGGTAAGCCTGATGAACAGCCTGATCTGGTCCATGGTGGTGGCGGTAATCGCCATGAGCTGGTTCCAGAGCACCCGGATCGGCCTGATCATCGCTGCAGCGCTGGCCATCAACCTGGTGTGTGCGGCGCTGGCCGGCTTCAGCATCCCGCTGGCCCTGAAACGCCTGGGCATCGACCCGGCACTGGCCGGTACCGTGCTGCTGACCACCATCACCGACGTGGTCGGTTTCATGGCCTTCCTCAGCCTGGGAACCTGGTACCTGTTGTAGAACCGACCCCGGGACCAGGATCGTTAACACACCCGGGGAAGCATCTGATTCATTGAAAATTCCCGTCATCCTGTTTCAGCAACGTTTCCATCTGGCTATCCTGCACCGGGTACTGCAGCACCGCATACAGCGGGAACAGCGCCTCCAGTTTACCCACGTACTGGTATTCAGCGCGGTGCACCATGACAATGGTGCGTGCTGCCGGTGCGTACTTGCGCAGGCTGGCCAGCAGTACATCCAGGTTGCTGACATTGACACCGGCATAATTGTTACTGTAGCCATAGGAAAACTCGGCGACCAGGTAATCGGGTTGCTGTTTTTTCAGCCGGGCGATGGCCTTGCGCGCGGAATTGAATTTCAGTTCCCGGATAGCAAGGCGCCGGTAGAGCGCACTGAAATTTGGGTGGGTGGGCGACTCGATCACGGAAAACAGCGTACGCTCAGACATCGGCTTCAGGCGCCCGCACGCCGAAATTCATCCCCACGGAAAGACGCACGGCGTCGCTGTTGTTCCGGGTCACCTCGTGCATCACCTGCGGCGAAAAGAAGACCAGGCGACCTGCACGCGGAGTAATCCGCCGGCTGTCCCCGTCCTGCTGCAACAGCAGATCCCCGGAATCCGGCGGCACCCTGACGTAGTAAACACCGGAGACCAGCTCATCCTCCTCCTCGTGGCAATGCGGCAGGGTCACGTGCCCGGGCCCCATTTCGTTCAGCCAGAAACCGGTCGTGAGCCCGGGAACCGGTCTGCCCAGGTACTGTTCAGCGCCCTGCTTCGCCACCTCCAGCACGGCAGCCAGTGCCGGCAGGCGCTGTACCGGGATATACACATTCTCGTAACGCCCGGCAAAATAATGGGTCCGTTGCAGCCCGGGATCATCCCGCAGCGCCTGGTATTGTTCCCATAGCCGGGCATTGACCGTGGCCGCATCGGGCAGCTCCATCAGGTGGACACGAATTCGGGAGGCTTCCTGGGCAGGCATGGATTTCATTGGTATACACCGGTTCGGATACCGCATAATAACGCCGGATCCAGGGTATTACTAAAGAACCGCTGATTAATTCGTACATTATCAAAAACCGGTTTGCGCGGCTGACAGAGGACGGAACGGACTTGAACGAAGAATTCGACCCCGGGCTGGCCCCACCGAGCAAATCCAGCCTGAAACGGGATGCGCATGCGCTGCAGCAGCTCGGCACACAACTGGTCGACGTTCCGGAATCGGTGTGGGCCATGCTCGGACTCCCCGATTCGCTGGTTGCCGCGCTGCTGGAAGCCAGGCGCCTGCATGCGCGCGGCGGGCGCAAACGCCAGCTGCAGTTTATCGGCAAACTGATGCGGGATGTCGATCCCGAACCGATACGGCACTATTTTGAACAGGAACGACTCAGGGCAAGGAAACTGGCACGGGCACACCATGACCTGGAAGCCTGGCGTGACCGCCTGATCGAAGAGGGTGACCCTGCCGTGGAAGTCTTCCTGAAACAGCACGCGCAGGCTGACCGGCAACACCTGCGCCAGCTGATCCGCCAGGCCCGCAAGGAACAGGCACAGAACAGGCCACCGAAATCCAGCCGCGCCCTGTTTCGCTACATCCGGGACCTGGAATAGGCGTTCAACGCACCTTGCGCCTGCGCGCGATCACAACCAGCGCCAGCACCACCAGGGCAACCGGTAACAGGACCTCCAGTGTGAGTGCATCTGCCAGCAGGCTGTTGCTGTCATTGACCGGAAGCGTCGATCCGGGTTCGGTGCTCACTGCCACACCGGGCAACAAAAAGATCGCGCCGAGTGGCGCGAGCAGACGCCGGGCAATGCCCGGTGCGCATGATTGCATGGATCCGCTTCCCTCATAAAAAAACGTAACGTCAGTACGTAGATTCAAACCGGGCTAACAAGCAAACGCTGTGCCAGTTACAGCCTGACAGGATAAAGTCAGTGCTATCAATGGCCCGCGCCTGGCCGGCTACCACTGCCGGTACGATTTCGGCCGCCAACTGTCGCCTGTTCCCGACAGTGGTTTTCGCGGCCGGATCGATACAGACAGTGGCAGGACAGTGCACTCACCATGCTGCGCGCCCGGCTGGCACCGGTGGACCACCGCACCAAACAGCTGTCATCGCTGAACGCACGCGTGGAAGAACTTTCCTCGGCATTTGCCGCGCTGGAAACCAGGCTGGCACAGGCCGCAGACCAATCCCCTGGCAGTGCTCCCGCGAACCACGCCGCAAAGAGCAGCTCGGCAAGTGTGTCCACCGGAAGCCGGGTGCAGGCAGACCGGCCGGTCATCAAAACCACCCTGGCAGCGAGACCGGCTGCAGCGCTTGTCGATCCCGCCGCACCCTGGGTCATCAACCTGGCATCCCTGTATGACCAGGCTGCCGCGGCACGATTCGCACAGCAAGCACAGGCGCAGGGCATTCCTGCCGATACCCGCCCGGTTTCCGTCAACCGGCGCAAGGTGTGGCGCGTACAGGTCGGCGGTTTTACCAACCGCGAAGAAGCCCTCGCCTACGCTGAGCGGCACAAGGGAAAACTGGGGCTGACCAAGGTCTGGATTTTCAGGAACTAACCCGCATTTCTCACCGGGTTCCGTAGCGAGGCGGTGGCAGGTCGTGTGATCAGCGGCGTTCGCGACCGAGGGCCGCGCAGGCATAGTCGACACGATGTCGAGCAGCCCGACCGAGTGAACGCCGCTTAGCGCACGGCATGACGCCGCCGCAGCAGGAAGTCGGTGAGAAATGCGGGCTAGCCTGTATTTTTATCGGCTGTACAACCGCCCGGGATACGCGCGTTGCCCGTGCCGCATGAACTCAGACCTTGCAGACGATATTGCGGTGTTCCAGACAGGGGAAGGTACGACGGATGTTGTGCAATCGCTCGATATCCATGTCGGCACACACCAGACCCGATCCATTGGCCAGCTCGTTCATGACCTGACCCCAGGGATCAACAATCATGCTGTGACCGTAGGTCTCGCGACCGTTCACGTGATAGCCGCCCTGCCCCGCGGCCAGTACATAACACAGGTTCTCGATAGCCCGGGCGCGCACCAGTGTCTCCCAGTGCGCCCGGCCGGTGATCGCCGTGAACGCGGACGGAATCGCCAGGATTTCCACCCCCTGGTCCAGCAGGGTGCGGAACAGTTCCGGGAAACGCAGGTCGTAACAGACCGCCAGCCCCAGCTTGCCAAACGGCGTATCCACGACGACGACCTGATCGCCGGGTTCGATCGTTTCCGACTCGGTGTAGCTTTCATCGCTGTCCATGACCGATACGTCGAACAGGTGTATCTTGTCATAGCGCGCCACCAGCCGGCCCTGTTCGTCATACAGCATGCAGGCCGCGCGGATCTTCCGGTCTGATTCAGCCGCCATCGGCACGGTACCGCCCACCAGCCATATCGCGTGCTTCAGTGCCTGCTGGGCGAGGAAATCCTGGATCGGGCCACTGCCATCCGCTTCACGTACGGCAATCTTGTCGCTTTCTTCCTTGCCCATGATGGCAAAGTTTTCCGGCAACACAACCAGCCTGGCCCCCTTGTCCACTGCCATGCCGATGAGACGTTCGGCTTCCAGCAGGTTGGCGCCCACGTTGGGCCCGGAAGCCATTTGTATACAGGCTGCCGTTGTCACTTTTTCTCCTTCATCAATTCAAGTTCTATGCGGTCCGCACGGTGACTGCCCGCCACCAGTTCCTGCGCTTCCATGGGCACGCCCAGCGCCACCAGCCAGGAACGCAGCTCGTAGGCCCACAACAGACCTTCCTCGCCGCCGGGGTAACGAATCAGTAATCGCTGCCCGGTCTCCGCTGACCAGCCGGCCACCAGGTCCGGTAACGGCGCCATCTGCGCAATCGAGCGACCATCCCTGGGGCGTGCCCAGTCGTCGGCATTCAACAGCCATTGCCGTTCCCCCGCCTGCGCCGCCAGCGAAATCAGCAGCACCGCCGCCAATGCGATGATTTTCATGCCGTCAGCATAGCACAGGGGAACCCGACTGCAGCGCCCCGCACACCACACCGGCTGACTCACCGCGGCAGCTTCCTGTAAACCGGGTCGTCCCAGCTGCCGGTCACCTGATACTGTATCCGGGTCATGCGATTGAACTTGTCGCCCACCAGCTTATCGGCCAGGAACACGGCAGCACCGACGGCCGGTCCACCGGCGATAGCACCCGCGATCGGCAACGTGGAACTGACCTGCGGGGTAACCGTCACCAACTGGTCATAGTCCCTGCTTACCAGGCCGGTACGTCCGGCAATATCGATGGTTGCCGATGAACCCTTGATGGAAAAATCATTAGTGAAGGCATCGCCATCCATGACGACAAAATGCCCTTCCATCTTGTCGAAGGTAAAGCCTTCCTTGAACACATCGCTGAAATCCAGCGTCAGGCGGCGCTGCAGGGTATTCAGGCTGAACAGGCTTAACAACTTGCCGGCGCCACCTTCGTCTACACTCACCAGGCGCCCGTCCCTGGCACGCAAATCGAACTCGGCTTCCAGCGTCTGCAAGCTGAAATCCGCCGGGGAACCGGGCCAGTTCAACTGCACATTGCCATCCAGTTTGCCGCCTTTCACGGTGTTGCCGGTCTTCAGCAACGCCGCCAGTTCTCCCAGCTCGCCACCCTCTACCCGGGCACTGAAACGGCACAGCTGCCGGCCGTCACGTTCCAGCCAGGCACCGCTCCCCCTGAGCACCAGGGCGCTGGAATCCATATTGAGGGTTTCAAACCCGACACCCTGTTGCGAACGCTTTCCCACTACCCTGATACTACCGAGATCACGTTCCTCCCAGTTCAGATCCGCAACAGTGATATCCAGTTCAGGCAAGGCACGCGGATGCATGGTGCGCGCCGGCGTCCTGGTGCCGTTCTGTTCCCGCCTGTTGACCACCAGGTATTGCAGGTTGGCCATGACACGCGCCGGCACCGCGCGATCGGCAAATACCCAGCGTACCCAGCCACTGGCACCTTCGCCGGCCACCTTGAAATACCAGGGATCAGGCATGCTGCTGTTTACCTGGATATTCTTTGCATCAAAACCCGCCAGCCGAAAATCTTCCACCGACAGGTCCACCGTCAGTGGTGGCGACTTCGCTGCGCCAGCCGGCTTCGAGGCAAACACGTCTACCCACGGTAGCAGGTCCAGCTCGGCCACATGCCCGGAAAGGTGTACGACATCCTGCTCGGGCAACTCTGCTTTTCCCCCGTTAAAACGGATATGCAGTTTACGTACACCCTGCATGTTCTGTGCAAGCAATAGCGCTGCATCGGCCAGCCCCGCATACCTTATTGAAAGGGGGCGTTTGCTTTCCTGACCCGGCGTCCAGCGAATGCGCAGATCACGGCTGCTGTCGGCGGCTTTTGCAAACGGTGCGGGAAGATCGATGGCCACGCCTTTCAGGTCCGAGCGCAACTCAAGTGTGACCTGTGGCAAGCCGGGACTGGGCTGATTCTGTATATTGAGCAGGGCACGCCAGCGGGCTGCACCACTGAAACGGGGACCGAATACCGCATTCTTTTTCTGCACCAACCTGACAAGTTTCAGCTTGCCGTCGATATCGACCACGGTCCTGGAGTGGCCGGATTTTCCCTTGCGGTACACCGCTACCCGCACCGGCTGACCGAGCAGCTGCGCGCTGGCCTTGTCCACGCTGATGCCTTGCCCGGTAAAATGGAGCACGCCGTGTATATCGGTGAGGCCGATACCGGAGCTGCCGGGCACCAGGTCATTGCCGTCCAGTGCCACGTCACCGCTGACCCTGATCTTGCCCAGCCCTCGCTTCAGCGGGATATCCAGTTCCAGCTGCAGCTGGGCGTCACCGCTGGACTCCAGGCCGTCGATCAGGCGACCGAAACGGGCACCCAGCGGGCTGCTGCGGGTATATTCAAGCATGCCGGCGAGCGTACCACCGGCGGTCCCGCGTATTTCCAGCAAGGGATGTTTCAGATCCCGGATACTGGCAACCACCCGCTGTACCGGCGACTCCAGTATGCGCCCGGTGGTACCGGTGATGTGCATGCTGCGGCCGGTAAACACAGCCGTGCCACCCAGTTCGTCCAGCTGCCCCCAGGTCGGGTGATAGTCCAGCACGGTATCTTCAAAATCGAAGCGCGCTTCAAATCGACCACTGTGGCGGTCAAACGGCATCCGGTCCAGCCTGCCCTGTAACAGCATGCGGGCATTAGTCGCCGTACCGGATACCAGCGCCCGCTGCAGCCATGCCACCGCCTTGGCGGGCATGACTCTTTCCGGCAGGAAGCGTCTGACTTCGGCGATGGGCAGATCGTCCAGCGCAAGCTGCATATCGAGCCAGGGTGATGACTGCGCGTAGGGCCAGTCCAGCTGCCAGCGCGTCGACAGGCCCAGCGACGATGACTGCATGGTCAGCCGTTTGCTCTCGATACGGAACAGGTCCGCGTACCGTTGCCAGTGCACCACACCATCCAGCTGCTCAAGATCGAGCGCAGCCGGGAACAGTCCGGGTATGGACAGCGCAGCACGACTGGATTGCAGGTACAGGTTGCCGGACTGGAGGTTGCCCTCGATGCTCCCTGACAGGCCGCGCACACCCGGCAATCCGCCGTTGGCTGCAAACTGCAGGTCCTCTATCCTGGCCCGGGCGGAAAACGCCGGCTGCTTGCCGCTGACCAGGCTGAACCTGAAACCCGCATCGCGCAAACGACCCTGCGGTTGCAGGCGGTCGATCATGGCCAGCGCGTCGGCATCGACCCACGGCACCAGCGGCAACAGCGCATTCAGTTCGTCCAGCACAACCAGTGTCATGCCACCCTCGATGCGCAGGGCAGACCCGGTCTCGATGCTCAGTTGCACATCGGTCGCGGGCCAGCTGATCTTCTGTTCGCGTTGCATCTCCAGTCCGTTCAGGGCCGCCTTCCAGCCCTGCTCGACTGCCTGCCACTGAAAGCGACTGGACAGGCGTTCGGCGCTGATCTCCTGTGCATCCGCCGTGGCATTCCTGAAACGGGCCGCATGCAATGCAAACGAACCGCTACCCCAGTTCACCTGCTGTTTATGGATACCCGCCCACAACTCGAGATCCAGGGCACCGCTGGCGACGATCGCCGGGTCGGGAAAGAGGTGCTGAACGGCAGCCAGTGCCAGACCTTCTGTTTTCAGGTACACCCGGCCGTTCCAGTTGCGCAGGTCAGCCCCCTTGCCATACAGGTCCGCAGCCGCCTTCAGCGAACTGCCCAGCGACGCCGGCAGTGCGGTCTGCAGCGCAAACTGGTGCCGGTCGTTTTCGTTCACCAGTTGCAGGGAGAGGTCGGTGAGCCGAACCGGCTCCGCAAACAATCCGGGGTCTGACCAGTCGAGTTGCACGTCCTCGATGGCAATGCTTTCCTGTAACAGCAGCCAGGCCAGCAAGCGGGAATCCTGCTGCGCCGTACTGCGTTCCAGCAGGTTCGTTTGCAGACGCAGGTGGATGCCGATCAGCCGTACGCCGGCCGTGATCCACTGGCGATTCCGGATTGAATCCACGATGTCCAGGGCCACATGAACTTCGTCGATACCCAGTTCGCCTCCGGGGAGACGCGGATCCCTGATTACAACCTGGTTGAGCTTCAGTACCGGCGACAGGCCACGCCAGGCGGCATCCAGCGAGCCGATACGGACCGGCTGCCCGAGCACCTTCTGTGCCACAGACTGTAACTGGGCCCGGTACTCGGACATACCAGGCAGCAGCAGGCGTGCCGCACTCAGCATAACGGCCAGGGTCACCACGACTGCCGCGGTGCTCCACCAGGCCCATGCAACCATACGCCGTGCAACCATGCCTGCTAGCCCCGGGAAACCCTGCAGGTGCGCTGACAGGGAAGTGCCGCGTACCTACAGCAACACGACATCAAACTGTTCCTGGTTATACAGGGCCTCAACCTGGAACTTGATGGGCTTGCCGATAAAAGACTCCAGCTCCGCTAGACTGGTGGACTCCTCGTCCAGCAGCATATCCACGACTTCCTGGGCAGCCAGCACCAGCAACTGCTGGACATCGAACTGCCGGCTCTCGCGCAGGATTTCCCGGAATATTTCGTAGCACACGGTCTCCGCTGTCTTGATCGAGGCGCGGCCGCCACAAGTGGGGCAGGTTTCACACAGGATGTGTTCGAGACTCTCGCGGGTACGTTTGCGGGTCATCTGCACCAGGCCGAGATTGGATATCTCGCTGATATGGCAATTGGCGTGATCGCGCTCGATATGCTTTTCCAGCGCGCGCAACACCTGGCGCTTGTGCTCCTCGGTCTGCATGTCGATGAAGTCGATAATAATCATACCGCCCAGGTTGCGCAGGCGTAACTGCCGCACAATTGCCTGCGCCGCTTCCAGGTTGGTCTTGAAAATGGTCTCTTCCAGGTTGCGATGCCCCACATAGGCGCCGGTATTCACGTCGATGGTGGTCATGGCCTCGGTCTGGTCGAGCACCAGGTGTCCGCCCGACTTGAGCTGCACCTTGCGATCCAGTGCCTTCTGGATCTCGTCATCGATACTGTACAGGTCGAAGATGGGTCGCTCGCCGGGGTAGTATTCCAGCTTGCCGGCCAGCTCGGGAGTAAACTGCTGTACAAATTTTTCCGTGCGCTGGAAGGTCTCCCGGGAGTCGATGCGCAGTTTCTCGACCTCGGTATCGGAGATATCGCGCAACACGCGCAGCACCAGCGGCAGGTCCTCGTGCACCACCTCGCCCGGACCCGCCGTGGCAATGCGTTCCTGCACGGAAGACCACAGGCGTTGCAGGAACTTCAGGTCGTATACAATCGCTTCTTCGCTGACGTTCTCTGCAGCGGTCCGCAGGATAAAGCCCCCGCCCGCCTCCTTGCCGCGCGCGTCGAGCACCAGTTCACGCAGGCGCTGGCGCTCCGCTTCCTGTTCGATACGCTGGGATACGCCCACGTTGCCGGCTTCCGGCATGAACACCAGGTACCGTGAAGGAATGGTAATGTGCGTGGTCAGGCGCGCGCCCTTGGTGCCCAGCGGGTCCTTGATGACCTGCACCAGCACTTCCTGCCCTTCCTGCAGCAGGCGACTGATACTGTCACCGTTGGCGCCCTGTTCGACCCGCTCCTCGTCACTACCCTGCGCGATATCGGAAGCGTGCAGGAAAGCGGCTTTCTCCAGGCCGATATCAATAAATGCCGCCTGCATGCCCGGTAATACGCGACTTACCACGCCCTTGTAGATATTACCGACCAGGCCGCGCCGCCGGGCACGCTCGATAAAAACTTCCTGCAGCATGCCATTCTCGACAACCGCGACCCGGGTTTCCTGCGGGGTCACGTTCGCCAGCAGTTCAACTGTCATGAGTGTTGTCCAATACCTGAATACCAAATTCCTGCAACAACTGGCCGGTTTCATACAGGGGCAAACCCATCACACCGGTGTAACTGCCTTCCAGCCGTTCAATAAACAGTGCGCCAATCCCCTGGATGGCGTAGCCCCCGGCCTTGTCGCGTGGTTCACCGGTACGCCAGTAGGCGTCGATTTCCTCGGCCTCCAGCGGGCGAAACCACACCCGGCTGGTACTGAGCCGCACGGCTTCGCGCTCGCCTGCCAGGGCAACGGCGCTCAGCACCTGGTGCTCCCTGCCGGACAGGACCTGCAACATCTGTCTCGCCTGCTCCGGACTGCCCGGTTTTCCCAGCATCCGCCCGTCTGCCACCACGGTGGTGTCAGCCCCCAGAACCGGCAGGTCTTCTGCGCCTTCATGGTGCCGAACCGCTCGTGCTTTTTCCAGTGCCAGGCGCAGCACGCAGTCTTCGGCACTCTCATTGTGCAGCGGGGTTTCATCGATGGCTGCGACCCGCTGCCGGAAAATGATGCCGGCCTGCCGCAGCAACGCCTGGCGGCGGGGAGAGGCGGAGGCCAGAATCAGCTGCGCGTCCATGCTCAGGCCCGGTGGTAGGGGTGGTGACGGATGACAGTCCAGGCCCGGTACAACTGCTCGGCCAGCAACACGCGCACCAGCGTATGCGGCAGGGTCAGCGCCGACAGCGACCAGCGTAACTCCGCCCGTTCCAGGCAGGTATCCGCCAGTCCGTCGGGTCCACCGATCAGCAGGCTGACATCGCGCCCGTCCTGCAACCAGGCAGCCAGCCTTTCGGCCAGCTGCCCGGTCGACCAGCTGCGGCCGGCCACGTCCATGGCAATCACCAGCTGCCGGGGATCGGTGGCGGCAAGCATGCGTTTACCTTCCTCGCTGACCGCCCGCTGTGTCGATGCGGACCTGCCACGCTGACCGAGCGGTATTTCCACCAGTTGCAAACGGCATTCGTGCGGCAGGCGGCGCGCATATTCCCGGTATCCTTCGTTCACCCAGGCGGGCATCCGGGTTCCGGCGGCGATGAGGGTGATATCCATACGCCTGAATCAACGGACCGGAACTGCCACACAAGGGTCAGCCCTGTTCACTTTTGCCACGATTCTCCTCGGTGACGGACCAGAGTTTCTCCAGCGCGTAGAATTCGCGAATACGCGGCTGCATGACGTGTACCACGACATCCCCGAGGTCGACCAGCACCCACTCACCCTCGCGCTCGCCTTCCACACCCAGCGGTGCGACACCCGCCTGTTTGCAAGCCTGTACCACGGCGCCGGCCAGCGACTTTACGTGGCGGTCCGAGGTGCCGCTGGCAACAATCATGTAGTCGGTTACCGAGGTCAGCTCGCGAACGTCGAAGGCATCGATATCAACCCCCTTGAGGCCATCCAGCGCTTTCAGCGCAACCTGTTTCAGTGCTTCAGTCTGCATACCACTTCTCTTGTGTAATCCGCCTGAGTACGGAATCCGGCAGCAGGTAGCGAGGACTCTTTCCCGCCGCCAGCAGTTCCCGGATCTGTGTAGATGAAACCGACAGTTGCGTAACCGGGATATCGATCACGCAACCGGCGGAGCGTTCCTGCAGCACCCGGCTGTCCGTCACCCGCGTGCTGTTCAGGCGCTCGGCCAGTGCCCGCGGTTGCGGCACACGGGCACCGGGTCTCTGCATCACCACCAGGTGGCACAGCGCAGGGAGATCCTGCCAGCGGTGCCAGCGCTCCAGCCCCGGCAACGCATCTGCGCCCAGCACCAGGCACAGCGGCGTTTCACCCTGTTCCGCACGTATCGATTCCAGGGTATCCACCATATAGGAAGGACCCTCGCGCTGCAGCTCGCGCACGTCGATCTCCAGTGCCGGTTCGTCCGCCACGGCCAGCTGCAGCAGTTCCAGCCGTTGCGCCGCACTGGCCCGGGGTGCCGGACGGTGCGGCGGCACGCGGCAGGGCAGCAGGTGAACAGCGGGAACATCCAGTGCCTGCTGCACCTCCAGGGCCGGGCGCAGGTGACCAAAGTGGACGGGATCGAAGGTACCACCAAGAATGCAGATCATGAGGTCCGGAAAAGACGCAGGCCGGTTTCAGGAACGGATGTGCCCATCGCCGAGCACGATGAACTTCAGGGTGGTGAGGCCTTCCAGACCAACCGGGCCGCGTGCGTGCAGCTTGTCGGTGCTGATACCGATTTCGGCACCCAGCCCGTATTCAAAACCGTCGGCAAAGCGGGACGAGGCGTTGACCATGACCGAACTGGAATCCACTTCACGCAGGAAACGCCGTGCACGCGTGAAACTTTCGGTAATAATGACATCGGTATGCTGCGAACCATGCCGGTCAATGTGCTCCATGGCGGCATCCATGTCGTCGACGATGCGCAGCGCCAGGATGGGCGCCAGGTACTCTTCGTCCCAGTCTGCATCCTGTGCGGCGCGTATATCCGGCAGAATACGGCGGCTGCGTTCGCAACCGCGCAACTCCACGCCCGCGTCCTGGTACTGCCTGCCCAGCAGCGGCAGAACCTGTGCTGCGATACCCTCGGCAACCAGCAGGGTTTCCATGGTATTGCAGGTGCCGTAGCGCTGGGTCTTGGCGTTAAACGCCACCTTGACGGCCTTGTCGATATCGGCCTGGTCATCGATATAGGTGTGACAGACACCGTGCAGGTGTTTGATGACCGGTATCCGGGATTCCGAGGTCACCCGTTCAATCAGCCCCTTGCCACCGCGCGGCACGATGACATCGACATAGTCCTGCAGCCGCAATAATTCGCCAACCGCCGCGCGATCGGTGGTTGCGACCACCTGCACCGCATTGGCGGGCAGGCCGGCCTGCTCCAGGCCCTGTTCGATACAGCGCGCCACTGCCTGGTTGGAATGCAGCGCTTCCGAACCGCCGCGCAGGATACAGGCGTTGCCGGACTTGAGGCAAAGCGCCGCAGCGTCTGCAGTCACATTGGGGCGCGACTCGTAAATTATGCCGATGACGCCCAGCGGTACGCGCATGCGTCCAACCTGTATACCGGAAGGCCGGTAGTCCAGATCGCTGATCGCTCCCACCGGGTCGGCCAGCGCGGCAATCTGGCGCAGGCCTTCCGCCATTGCCTCGATGCGCGCATCGGTCAGTTCCAGCCGGTCCAGCAGGGCGGCATCCAGGCCGTGCTGCCGACCGGCTTCCAGATCCTTCTGGTTCTCGCCCTTCAGCCGCGCCCTGTCCGCCAGGATGGCGGCGGCTATGGCCTCCAGCGCGGCATTTTTTGCGCCGCTTTCCGCGCGGCTGACCAACCGTGCGGCGGCGCGCGCTTTCTGTCCCAGCTCAAGCATGTAGGCAGAGACATCGAATTGGATGGATGGTGCTGATTTAGTCATACCCTGGCCGTCGTGTTCAGGCGGAATTTCGCAGCGGCGCCGTACCGGCAAGCCGCAGCGTCAATTGTAACAGCTCATCCCAGGCACTGCCCGGCGCACGCCCCTTGATGACCCGGTCCAGGCGCGCGCAGTGCTGCAACAGGGCCCACCACTGGCGTCCACGAATACGCGCTAATACACCACTGATCAGGGGTTTGCGCTTGTCCCACACGCGCCACATGCCCATCACCCCGGCCAGTGACTTGCCAGCCTGCAACTCCCGCGCCATGCTGCCGAGCATGCGTATTTCGCGGTTCAGTGCCCACAGCACTAGCACCGGCTCCACCGCTTCAGCACGCAAACCGGCCAGGATACGCTGAACGTGCAGCGCCTCCCCGGCCAGGGCGGCATCCACCAGGCCGAAAATATCGTAGCGGGCGCTGTCCGTAACCAGCTCCGTAACCGTCTCCGCCTGTAGCGGACCCGGGCCGTTCAGCAGGTAGAGTTTCTCGATCTCCTGTGCCGCAGCCAGCAGGTTGCCCTCCACGCGTTCGGCAATCAGTTGCAGGGCATCGCGTTCCGGCTGCATACCGTGCGCGCGCATACGCTGCTCGATCCAGGCCGGAAGCTGCGCGGTTTCCACCGGCCACACCGGCACACTGATACCCGCCGCCTCCAGCGCCTTTGCCCATTTGCTTTTGCGCGCGGCGGGTTCGAGTTTTGCCGAAACGACCAGCAACAGGGTGTCTTCGGGGGGCCTTGCCACGTACTCAGCCAGTGCCTTTGCACCCTCCTTGCCCGGCTTGCCGGTCGGCAGGTGCAATTCGAGTATACGGCGCTCGGCAAACAGCGACAGGCTGTCGCAGGCCGCCGCGAGGCGCTGCCAGTCGAACCCGGGCTCGACGCTGAATACCTCCCGCTCGCTGTACCCTTGCTCGCGGGCGGCAGCTCGCACGGCGTCGGCACATTCGTTTACCAGCAGGGTCTCGTTGCCGTGGATAAAGTAGACCGGTGCCAGCCCGGCCGCAAGCTGCCCGGTCAGCTGTTTTGCGTGCAGCTGTGTCACGGGTGTTTGAGTCTCGCGTTGATGCGGGTGAGGATCTGCCGGGCCAGGCTGCTGCGCATCTGCACATGCAGTTGTTCTGCTTCCGATACCTTGCCGAGCAGTTCGTTTTCATCAAAGACCAGGTCACGGATCATGCGCAGGTTCTGCGCCTTGACCAGCACCTGGCCCTCCCGGTCCGTCAGTTGGAACGTAACGGCGTCGTATAATTCGTATTCGCTGGCCTTGCCGGTACTGCCTACCGACAGGATGCGGTTCTCCGACTGTTCGTCGGTGATTCTCAGTACCGCGGTTGCCTGTTCGCGACTGTCCACTACCCTGGCCCCGGAGGCTTCCAGTTCATTGCGCAGTGAGCGGGCCATGCCGGTGAACGGGCTGTTCGATTCGATGTAGGTTTGCTGCAACTGCGCCGGCAATTCCACATCGCCACGCAAACGGAAGCCGCAGGCCGACAATACCATCAGCGACAGGAGCATCAGCCCGGTAACACTATAGCGGGAAAAAGCCGCGCGGAAACTGGATATCATGTCGGTTCTCCTGTGCTCAGGCAACGACCAGGTTCACCAGGCGGCCGGGAACCACGATGGCCTTGCGTAAGACCTTGCCTTCCACAAATCTTTTTACATTGGCTTCGGCCAGCGCCGTGTCGGTGATCAGCTCGTTCGTCGCGTCGGCGGCTATGGCAATCCTGCCACGCATTTTTCCGTTGACCTGCACAGCCAGCTCCACGCTGTCTTTCTGCATGGCAGCCTGATCAGCCTCCGGCCAGGCGTGATCGACGATCGCATCCCGGTGCCCCAGCGCACTCCATAACTCGTGGCAAATGTGCGGTACGATCGGCGCCAGCATCAGCACCACCGCATCGAGCGCCTCCTGCACCAGCGCCCGGCCCTGCTCCGAGTCATCCCGGAAGCGGCCAAGCTCGTTCAGCAGCTCCATATTGGCAGCAATGGCGGTATTAAACGTATAGCGGCGCCCGATGTCGTCACTCACCTTGCGGATGGTTTCATGCACTTTGCGGCGCAGGGCCTTCTGGACATCATCCAGGGCATCCGTATCCACAGCACCGGCCGGCCCGGCAAGCACATGAACCTGTACAGCTTTCCACAGGCGCTTGAGAAAGCGCGATGCACCTTCCACACCGGAATCCGACCACTCCAGCGACTGGTCGGGCGGCGCAGCAAACATCATGAACAGGCGTACCGTATCCGCGCCGTAGCGGTCGATCAGGGACTGCGGGTCCACGGTATTTCCCTTCGACTTGGACATCTTGGAGCCGTCCTTGTTGACCATGCCCTGGGTCAGCAGGTGCCGGAAGGGTTCATCCCCCTGCACCAGACCCAGGTCGCGCATCAACTTGTGGAAAAAGCGCGCATACAGCAGGTGCAGGACCGCGTGCTCAATGCCCCCGACGTACTGGTCCACCGGGGTCCAGTAGTTCACCCGTTCGTCCAGCATGCCCTGTCCAAAATCGGGGCAGGTATAGCGGGCGTAATACCAGGATGACTCGAAAAAGGTATCAAAGGTATCCGTTTCACGTTCTGCGGCAGCGCCGCATTCGGGGCAGGCGGCAGCCATAAAATCCCGGTCTTTTTTCAACGGCGAACCGGCACCCTCGAGCACCACGTCACGCGGCAGCTCGACCGGCAGCTGGTCTTCGGGAACGGGTACCGCTCCACATTGCGGACAGTTGATGACCGGGATCGGGCAGCCCCAGTAACGCTGCCGCGACACCCCCCAGTCGCGCAGGCGGAAATGAACGGTTCTGTGGCCCTTACCCTGTTTTTCCAGGCAGGCAGCGATGGCATCGAAGGCCTGCCGGGAATCCAGACCGTCGAATTCACCCGAATGTTTCAGTATGCCCTTGTCGGTAAAAGCCGCCTTGCTGACATCCGCGGCCGGCGCGTCGTCCAGCGGGTAGATCACCTGGCGGACCGGCAGACCGTACTGCTGCGCAAATTCATAATCACGTTGATCGTGGGCAGGCACGGCCATCACCGCACCGGACCCGTAGCCCATGAGCACGAAGTTCGCGCTCCAGACCGGCACCGTGGCGCCACTGACCGGGTGTACGGCCTTCAACCCGGTATCGACGCCCTTTTTCTGCATGGTGGCCAGATCGGCTTCCGCCACCCCGGTATGTGCACACTCGTCAATGAACGCCCGCAGCGCGGGATTGTGCGCCGCAGCCTGCTGTGCCAGCGGGTGCTCGGGCGCGACGGCGACATAGGTCACACCCATCAGGGTATCCGGGCGCGTGGTATAAACCCGGAGCGCTTCGCCCCCGTCTTCGAGCGCAAACTCCAGTTCGACCCCCTCGGAACGACCGATCCAGTTGCGCTGCATGGTGCGCACCTGCTCCGGCCAGCCATCGAGCTGGTCCAGGTCATCGAGCAACTGCTGTGCATAATCGGTGATCTTCATGAACCACTGCGGGATTTCGCGCCGCTCCACGGCTGCACCCGAGCGCCAGCCCTTGCCGTCGATCACCTGCTCATTGGCCAGCACGGTCTGGTCGACCGGGTCCCAGTTGACTACGGCGGTCTTCTTGTACACCAGGCCTTTTGCGAGCAGGCGGGTGAAAAACCACTGCTCCCAGCGATAATAGGCGGGGTCACAGGTGGCCAGCTCACGCTCCCAGTCATAGCCAAAGCCCAGGCGCTGCAGCTGGCCACGCATGTAATCGATGTTTTCGTATGTCCATTGGGCGGGGGGTACGCGGTTTTTGATGGCGGCATTTTCCGCCGGCAGGCCGAAGGCATCCCAGCCCATCGGTTGTAACACATTTTTGCCCCGCATACGCTGGTAACGGGATATCACGTCACCAATCGTGTAGTTACGCACATGCCCCATGTGCAGGCGGCCGCTGGGGTAGGGAAACATGGACAGGCAGTAGTATTTTTCGCGGGAATCGTCCTCCAGCGCGCGGAAAGTGCCCTGCTCGGCCCATTGCTGCTGGATCCTGGTCTCGATTTCCTGCGGGTTGTACTGCGCTTCCATCCCGATTGCCTGTCTCACCGTATAAAGCGCGAAGAATACCGTACCGCGTGCGGCTCGAACAATACACAGACGGCGCCAAAGCAACTAAACTTGTAACTGAGCTGCCCGGTATAACAGGAGTGCATGGTGACCAGCCCCGTCTCTGACAAACTCGTACAGGCCTATAACCGCATGATGGAGCGCCTTCGCCATGCGCTGGAAGAGGCCGGTACGAACGCGCCGCCCGGCATCCGCCACGGCATCGAAAAAGCCCGTAAAACCGCCGTGGAGCTGGAAGAACTGACCCACGACGAGGCCGAAAAGGTCGCCGGGTACCTGAAGCGGGATCTCCAGGACGCCGGCCGGCACCTGGCGGAAACCAGCCATGAACTGGGCGACTGGCTGCGTTTTGACATCGAGCAGATCGAAAGCCGCCTGCTGGAAATATTCAGCCGCGTCGCGGACCGGACCAGGGTCGAGTGGACAGAACTGCAGGAAGAACTGGAAAAAGACCCGCCCTATCACAGTGGGGAAGTCACCGGGCCCGGCACACTGTACTGCTCGGCGTGCGGCGAAGCCCTGCATTTTCACCACACGGCGCGCATCCCCCCCTGCCCGAAATGCAGGAACGGGACGTTCAGACGCTGGCCGGTGGAAACCTGAAGGCCGGCAGGTCTTTATTCCGGTGCCCGCTGACCCCGGAAGTCGATCAACAGGCGTGCACGCAGTTTTTTTATCAAATGGCGTACAAATAACACCAGCAACAGCGAAATTGCCACCATCTCGAGGAATTCCTCCAGCGATTTGGCAAAATGCCGGACGGTATAGGCACTCAGACCGAACGCTTCCCGGATCCAGACCTGGATATTCCATGCGTGCTCATCGTCCAGCCCTTCGATAAAATCGAGCCCGACCGCCACCGCCATGAAAACCGGTGCAAGCAACAACAGTAAGCGCCCCTGCCGGTCGCGGATTTCCCGCAGCAGGAACACCACCATAAACAGTCCCGCCGCAGCCAGCAGCGGCAGCATCACCAGTTGCCATTCATAGCTGGGGAACAGTTCCTGCAGGCGCGCGGCCAGGCCCGACGCATCACCGGGGTCCACGGACTCGCTCAGCTCGGAGAACACCGAACCCATGCGTTCATGTATTTTCGCACCGTCGTCTGCCGACATGTACGTAAAAAACCCGGCCAGAAAACCCCATGCCAGCTGTACACCACGCCTCTCACCCCGGCTGCGGCTGACCAGGAAAATCACCCAGAGCACCAGGCCTGCGACCAGCGTCTGGGAAACCATGAACCAGGTCGCCAGACCATCCTCGCGCGTGATATTGAACAGCCGTTGCAGCGGCCCCAGTTGCGTCAGCTCCGCGTAGTTCACCACGGCATCCAGCACGACAAACGCCAGTTCCACGCCAAGGCAAAAAACGAGAATGCGCCCGGGCAGATGCTCGCCGTTGAAAATGATCCGGGCTATACCCGAACCATCCCCCGGCGCAGACTCGCCATGGTGCCGGCCATTCATCTCCCCTTTGCTCCTCCGCCCGCTACGCTGACATGAATTCTGCCACAAAGCCGCCGACGGATCATCGCAGCCTGCCGCCGGCTTGCGGCTGAAATATCGCCCGTATCCGGAACGCTGCTTGCCCCGTGCCCGCGATCGTTATACCATCGGCTGGCTATTTATGTGCGCCCAATAGCTTAAATAACAACCTCGAGGAGATTTACGGATGAAAAAATGTTTGGCGGGTACAGTTCTTCTGATCGCATCATCGGCTGTTTTTGCAGAAGCACCCGGTGGCCCGGATTGCGGCTGGGGCAACATGCTGTTTGACGGCCAGTCCGGTGGCGGCCCACACTTTCTTGCCAGTACCACCAATGGCACTTCCGGCAACAAGACCTTCGGCATGACCAGCGGCACCAACGGTTGCTCTACCGATGGCACGCTGACGTATGGCGGTAATGCCATGATCAATACAGCGGCCATCATGGACGAATTTTCCGAAGACGTGGCACGCGGGCACGGTGACGCGCTGAATGCCGTGGCGGTCATGATCGGCGTTGAACAGCAGGACCGGGACACCTTCGCCCGGGTCATGCATGAAAACTTCACCACTATATTCCCGAGTGAGAACGTTACCGCCGAACAGGCGCTTTACTCGGTCAACGAGATCATGAAAAACGACCCGCTGCTGGCAAAATACGCGGTCTAGTCTATCCGCACATCAAGCCGCAGGTGTGCCCTGCATCATTCCTGATGCGGGGCATTTTTTATTCCAATGCAGACACTCCTCCCTGTTTTCCTGGTTCTCACCTGTGCACTCTGCACACCGGTACCGGCGCACGCCGGGCGGCAGGGCTATGTTGCGGATCTTCAGCAACGCTCTTTCGATAAAGACCTTTGGCAACAGGCGGAGTGGCTGAACCTGCTGCACTACAAACCGACCGGTTACATGCACAGGGGATTCATCAGCTCCGTTGACGATGCGAATTTCTTTTATGCCGCCGACGGGAAAACCAGTCCGCGACACGAGCTTATGGCAACGCTGGCGGCATTTTTCGTGGAACAACCCAACGGTAACGGACATGCACTATGCCGGTACCCGGCGCGCTTCAACTGGCTGGCGAAACAGCTTGAGATTGACGCAGCGCGGCTTCCGGCGGTTACCTGCAGCGACTATACCGAATGGCGGGGACTGATACACGCCGGAAGCGTCACCATGGTGTTCCCCACCTACCAGCTCAACAGCCCGTCCTCCATGTTCGGTCATACCCTGCTGCGACTGGACCCCGCCAATGATGAAAACTGGTCTGACTGGCTTTCCTACGCGGTGAACTTCGGGGCCAACATCACCGACGACGATAACTCCGTGGCCTACGCGTGGAAAGGACTTACCGGCGGTTACCCGGGGCTGTTTATCGTCACCCCCTACTTCAGGAAAATACAGGAATACAACCAGATCGAAAAACGCGATATCCAGGAGTACAAACTGAACCTGCGACCCGAAGAAGTCGAAACCCTGGTGACACACCTGTGGGAGCTGAAGGAAGTCAATTTTGACTATTACTTCTTTACCGAAAACTGTTCCTACCGGCTGCTGGAACTGCTCGAGGTCGCGCGACCGGGTACCGAGTTAACCGATGAATTCGTGGTAACCGCCATACCGGTGGATACGGTACGCGCAGTGGAACGCGCGGGTTTTGTGGAAGGAACCTTTTTCCGGCCATCGCAGCAGACCATCGTAAAGCAGATGATCCGGGACCTGCCTGAGAGCGATCAGGCTCGCCTGGAAAAACTGCTCGAGCAGCCCATTGACGAGCAGGACCCTGATTTTCACTCGCTGCCGGCCGCAAGGCAGCGGGTTTTGCTCGAAACCGCCTACAAGCTGCTACGGCTGCGCCAGACGCGCAAGGCACGCGATCCGCTGATTGCGAAAAAGAGCTACCGCTTACTGGCCATGATGAACCGCTACCCGCCCGGGAAAGCAGTGGAAATCGCGGCACCGGTCAGACCCGAAAACGGACATCACTCCAAACGTGTGACATTCGGCGCCCTGGAACGGCGCGGCAAATCCTGGACCGAACTGGGGTTCAGGATGTCCTATCACAGCCTGGAGGACAACGAATCCGGTTACCTGCGCGGCGCACAGATCAATATCGCCAACATCGTGCTGCGCCGGAAAAACTCGTCCGGCACTGTCGTGGTCCAGCAGGCCGATTTTGCCGACATCTTTTCCCTGACGCCACGCAGCCGATTCTTCAAACCGATATCCTGGCGTGTACGCGGTGGACTGGAGCGCGTCTATTCGGACGACCAGGATCGGCCGGTCGCACATGTCTCCGGCGGCGGCGGCTATTCCTGGTCACTGCCTGGCGATGGCATGGTCTATGCCCTGTTGACCGGGCGCCTTGAAGCCAATTCCACCTTCGATACCTGGGTCGAGCCTGCACTGGGCGCAGCAGCGGGTGGTCTTTACCACAGTAAAATCGGAACCGGCCATGCAGAGTTCCATGCCGAACAGTTTGCCGGTGGAGAATATCGTCTCAAGTTCACCTTCATCCAGAACCTGGTGTTATCGAGGGATAACGCACTGCGCTTCAATTTCCGGCGTGAATGGCATGACGACCGGGATTTCAATGAAGTCGGACTGAGTTACCAGCACTTCTTCTAGTCATGCGCATACTGCCCGCCATAACCGCCTTCCTCATGCTGCACGGCCTCAGCGGCTGCTCAGGTATTTTTTTCTTCCCGCAGAAAACCCTGGTACAGACACCGGAGCGGCTGCATCTTGACTACGAGGATGTCTACCTTGAATCCAGGGACAATCTCACCCTGCACGGCTGGTGGCTGAAAGCAAAGGCGCCGCTGCGCGGCACCGTCTATTTCCTGCACGGCAATGCCGAAAACATCAGCACACATATCCATAACGTGGCCTGGTTGCCTGACTGCGGCTACCAGGTCTTCCTGCTGGACTACCGCGGATTTGGCCATTCGCAGGGAAAAGCCACGCTGCCGGGCGCATTGCAGGATATCGCCACCGGATTTCAGTTTGTACTGGATAAGAACACCGGGCGGAAAAAACCGGTCTACCTGCTGGGCCAGAGCCTGGGCGCCAGCATGGCGATCTATTTTGCGGCCACCGACCCTGCGGCGAGGAAAAACCTGAGCGCTGTAATAAGCGATGCTGCCTTCACCCGCTACAGCGCCATTGCCCGTTACGCCACCTCGCAAAGCTGGCTGACCTGGCTGCTGCAGTACCCGGTATCCTGGAGTGTCATACGCGGCTATGACCCGATCGACTATATCGCGGACATTGCACCGCTCCCGCTATTGCTGATCCACAGCAAAGACGACCAGGTCATACCTTATGCCTTTAGCCAGGAACTGCTGCAGGCTGCACAACCACCGAAAACCTTTCTGGCCACCAGCGGGCCACATACCGCCACCTTCAACGATCGCAAGAACCGGGAATTCCTTCTGCAGTTTCTTGCCAACACCGGGAAACAACCGCAGCCGCGGTAACCTGCCGGCCGCCTCGCCGCGGAACCCGGTGAGCAGGCTAGCCCGGATTTCTCACCGGGTTCCGTAACGAGGCGGTGGCAGGTCGTGTGATCAGCGGCGTTCGCGACCAAGGGCCGCGCAGGCATAGTCGACACGATGTCGAGCAGCCCGACCGAGTGAACGCCGCTTAGCGCGCGGCATGACGCCGCCGCAGCAGGAAGTCGGTGAGAAATGCGGGCT
>JALSRZ010000079.1 GCA_026984515.1 Thiohalobacter sp.
CAGGATCAGATCCACCTCCGGGTGCGGCACGCCCAGCGATTCGATCATGTCCTTGATCGAGGCACGGCGGTCAAAGTGGTGTTCAAACTCCACCTTGCGTTGTGCCGGGGGCAAAAAATCGTTGAGTTCTTCGTAGAACCTGAACCGGACAGAAGCCATCCGTTACCCATACGCCCAGCGGGGAAATGCGACGGCAAATGATAGCATGCCCCTGCTTTTCGCCGACCGGACCGGCCGCGAGACCATTCGCCGTTTCCCGTCTATGCTAGAATAGTGGCAGTAACACAGGATGCAGACTGGCATGAAAAAACTCAAACAATGCGCAAATAATCGCTACTGCCGCGTTCGGGCTTTCGTGCAACTGGCCGCCGTTGTGCTGGTAGTCGCCATTGTGCTGATCTACCTGTGGGACAGGGGCGTGATTTCCGTCTGAGTCCGGACACCACGAGACGGACGGCCAATAAGGAAACGCACAGTGGCGGTACGTACAATCCTGCTCATGGGGCACCCGCGCCTGCTGGAGGTTGCCAGGCCGGTAGACTGCTTCGACACTCCTGAACTCCACGCACTGGTACAGGATCTGATGGACACCATGCGCGCGGAAGACGGTGCCGGACTGGCGGCACCGCAGATCGGCGTCGGGCTGCGCGTGGTGGTATTCGGTTTCGAGGCCAACCCGCGTTACCCGGAGGAAGATGCCGTACCCCGCACGGTACTGGTAAACCCGGTCATCGAAGCGCTGTCCGATGAACGGGAGGAAGGCTGGGAAGGCTGCCTCAGTGTACCCGGCCTGCGCGGTGTCGTGTCCCGCTATGCGCACATCCGCTATTCAGGCTTTGACCCGCAGGGGACGGCCATGCAACGGGAAGCGCACGGCTTCCATGCCCGGGTGGTGCAGCACGAATGTGACCACCTCGACGGCATCCTCTACCCGCAACGCATGACCGACCTGCGCCTGTTCGGATTTAACCAGGCACTGGAAGCCAGCGGCCACCTGACCGCCATGCCCTGTGACACCGTCGTCGAATGAAACCGTAGTACCGGCGGAATGCTTTCCCCGGGGGTGCACCGCGCCGGCGCAACACGGTCACCGCAGGCGGCCAGGCAGGTACCGATAAACCTGCACCCACCAAAATTGTCGTATATTTTTACACTTTTTGAACAAGCGTAATTTTTTGCAGAATTCTATCCAATTGTTTTTCAACAACTGTCGCTGATTGGCGTCAGTATATATTACACATTACTTTTCTTCATTTTTAACAAGTCCCGCTAAACCGCTCAAATTCATAACAAATCTCCTTATGGCTCGAATTCTGCTTGTATTCAGGTGTACGACAAAAAAACAACCACCGGCTTCCGGGTAAACCGGGGAAGAACAAGATGGGAGAAAGCGTTATGAACTTCATCAAATCGGACGTTGGAATCGTCGCCATCCTGACCATGCTGCTGTTCGCCCTGGTCAAGTCCCAGCAGGTCGCGGCCGCACTCACCACCGTATTTTCTTAAATAATCGCCGGGAAAGCCGTTACATAAGACAGATCGATGTCTGTCTTCCTAATAACCTGGCTTTTCCGGTGAGTGGTGGTGCTGAGAATCGTTGTAATGAATACCAAGGGGGGCTGCGGCAAAACCACCGTGGCCACCAACCTGGCCAGCTATTGCCTGGCACAGGGCCATGCCGCGGAACTGTTTGACTACGACGTCCAGGGCTCCAGCACGCAGTGGCTCAAGGCACGCGACCCGCAGCTGCCGGGCATCCGCGGCGTCGAAGCGCATAAACCACCACCGGCCGGCATGACGCGTTCCTGGCAGCTGCGGGTGGACGCGCACACACGCTACGTCATCCAGGATACACCGGCCGGACATGTGGGCTTCGACCTGGCAGACCGGGTCAGCGAATCCGATATCATCCTGGTACCGGTACTGCCTTCAGCAATCGATATACGCTCCACCGCGAATTTCATCCGCGACCTGCTGCTGGTCGGCAAGGCACGCGCCGGCAACAAGCACATCGCGATCATCGCCAACCGGACACGGGTCCGCACCCGTTCGCTGGAAATGCTCGAACGCTTTCTGCGGAATCTGGATATCCCGGTCATTGCGCATATCCGCGATACCCAGAACTATGTGCGCGCGGCAGAAAAGGGCATCGGCGTCTGCGAACTCATGGAACGCGCAGCACTGAAAGACGTCACCCCCTGGCAGAACATACTCGAGTGGATCCAGCAGCATGATCCCGCTACGGCACAGCACGTCCCGCTGACCGCCTGCGGCGCGACACCGGTCTGAACAGCCGGCACCGGCGACTACTCGGGGGTGGTGTCCCCCACCAGGGTCTGGGTTTCGAGCCGGACGATCACCGGCCTGCCTCCTTCTATCCGGTAGCGCGCATACTCGCGCACCTTGCTTACCATTTTCTTCCCGTCCCTGGTGACCGTTTCGACAATGGTTGAATTCGATTCAGCGCTGGCCCCGTCCGCCGCCACGTAGACCACCACGTCCTTGCGCTGGTAACTGTAGTCCTGCAGCTCCTCCCAGCCCTTGCGGATCATGTCCAGGTATTGTTCCCGGTCAATCCTGGCCGTTACCGGGAGCGACGCACCGGGCACATCGACATACTTCATAAAGGCCTTGCCCAGGTAGGTACCGATCGCGTCGGTATCGCGCCGCTCCGCCGCCCGGTCTGTCGCCGCGATAACTTCGCGCACCTGTTGCGCCGTGATGCGCCGGTCGGTAAACAGGTCGTCCGCTACCCGTTCCACGATCGCAGCCGCCTGCGGGTACGTGGACAGGCTGATGGTCCGGTCCGACTCCTTCTGCTTTTCCGCATCCTGATAACGGGTGGTCAGGCGCTCGCCCGCCTTCATCTGCGCAATCATCAGGCGGGTCTGCTCCGCGTTGAAACCTGCCTGTGCATCGGCCGTAAACGCCGGATGGTCGTCGATACGCACCAGCAGTTCACTAGCCGGCTTTTTAGCCGCGCCCACATCCACCGTGAAGGAACCATCCCTGAAACGGTGAATAAAAAGATCACCCTGGTGCAGCACGCACTCACCCGGCCGGTCCTTCGGGTGCTTTCTGCACCGGAGTTGCCAGTGCTCATGATTTCCACTGCCGTCCAGCGGACTGTCCACATTTCCCTGGATGATGCCGCTGCCATCCGTGTAGAAAATCCGGTAACCGATGCCGTGGTACTGACCCTGCTCCTGCCGGACCAGTACATTGAGCTTTTCCTCCCGGTCGGGGAAGAAGGAGCAGTTCACCACCCCGCCGGGCGTTATCCGGCGGCTCAAGGATTCCCGCGAACCCACGTCCGGCCAGCCGTCGACCTGGTTGACCCGGGATACGTAGGCACACGATTCATCCGCACCTGCCTGCGCACCGGGGCTTACTGCCAGCAGGCCGGCGCAGGCCAGGTATTGTAAAAACAGTTTCAAGCGCTTCTCCCCATGCAGAGTCATTCCACCGTTTACTCCATCGGCCGCTGCCGGGAGAGACTGAAATCCACGCTCTGCGCAGACACCCCGCCATGGTAGATTAAGGCAACGGAAACCACAGCGGCCAAGCGCCCCATGCCCAGACTCCTTCTGCTGCTACTGCCCGGTGTACTGCTGCTGGCTGCCTGCGGTGATCACAGGCCACGCCGGGACGTACAGGAGCTGGTCGCGCAGATCAGCGAAACGCAGCTGCGCAGGCACGTTGCCGCGCTGGCGGATGCGGGGCCGCGCCCGGCGGAGGACCGGCGCGCGACGCGCCGGGTAGTGGACTATATCCGCACCCGCTTGCTGGACTCTGGCTACCAGCCGTTCGAGGAAGGTCCGGCCACAGCACAGCCGGACGCTGCAGGCGCATTCGTGAATATCCTTGCGACGCGCAGCGGCAACGCAAGCGGGGCCGGCATCCTCGAAGTGGCCGCGCACTATGACACGGTAGCCGGCAGTCCCGGTGCCGACGACAACGCCAGCGGCGTCGCGGCAGTACTGGAAATCGCCCGGGTCCTGTCCCGTGCTGAAGTGCAGCCGACCATCCGTTTCTGCTTTTTTGCCCGTGAGGAGAGCGGCCGGGACGGCAGTCGCTACCACGTCGAGCAGATCCGCCGCCGCAATGAGCCACTGGACGGCGCCATCGTACTCGAAATGGCAGGGTACGCCAGCGGAAAAGCAGACACCCAGCGCACGCCGGCCAGAATCCCCGTACTGTTTTCGCCGCCCACCACCGGCAACTTTGTCGCAGTGGTAGGCAACCTGTGGTCCGGCGGACTTGGCAACCGGTTTGAACGCGCCCGGGCCATCTATGTCCCCGCCCTGCCCCTGTTCAGTGCCAACCGGGTCGGCGGTTTATTCCGGGACGCGCTGCGCAGCGATCACAAACCCTACTGGGACCAGGGTTACCACGCGATTATGCTGACCGACACCGCCAATTTCCGTAACCCGCACTATCACCGGCCGACCGATACCCCGGATACGCTGGATTTTCGCTTCCTGCGCCACATTACCCAGGCAACTGCCGCTACACTGTTAATATCAACAAGCCGGTGGCGGTGAATATTTCCTGCTGAACGCGGTCATACACCGGTAGAACACAACCACACAATCGCTGGCAACGCCACCAAGGAGGCCCGGGATGCGCAAGACAAACACACGCACAGCGACACTGCTGCTATTACAGGTCATGGCCGCAACCCTGCTGCCGGGCCTGTCCCATGCCAGCGACAGCGGGGCCGAACGAATCACCGTCACCCTGGGTGATTACCGCTTCACGCCGAATCAGCTAACGGTCAACAGCGGGCAGCCACTGGTGCTCGAACTGCACAACACGGATAGCATCACGCCCCACAATTTCACGCTCAGGGACCGGCACGGCGGCCTGGATGTCGATGTCGATGTACCCGCGGGTGGCCAGCGTGAAGTCGAACTCACTCCGCAGGTACCCGGCAGCTATACCTTCTATTGCAGCAAGAAACTGCTGTTTATGAAAAGTCATCGCGAGCGTGGTATGGAAGGAACGCTGGTGGTCACCCCCTGACAGGAGTCGGGCACCGTGCGTGTACTGCTGGTCTCTGCGAACCGCGAACAGATCCCCGACCCGATCTTTCCCCTCGGTCTGGCCTATATCGCAGCAGCGGTGCGCCAGGCCGGCCACTGTGTCGAAGTGGCGGACCTGTGTTTTAGCCGTCACCCCTTGAGAGACCTGCGCGAACAGGTAGCGGTATTCCGTCCCGAGGTCATCGGCCTGTCCCTGCGCAACGTCGACAATGCCGCCTACCCGCTGACCGTGGATTACCTGCATCTGCACCGGGAAGTCATCGACAGCCTGCGCCAGGTCTCGCACGCACCGATCGTGCTCAGCGGCTCCGGCTTCTCCATTCTCCCGGAAGCCTACATGGACGTCCTCGCTGCGGACTGGGGCATCCCCGGGGAAGCGGAACAGGTCTTTGTCGAACTGCTGGATGCGCTCGGTCGCGCACAGGACCCATCCGGCATCAGCGGCCTGGTCAGTCATGTACACCACCCGCATGCGGACTCCGCCCGCCCCGCCAGCACGCCGCAACCCGCACTGGGCACAGGACCTGCGCCCGGCCCGCGACCTGTTCGACAATGCCCGCTATGTACGCCGCGGCGGCACAGGCAACATGCAGACCAAGCGCGGCTGCGTGTTCCGTTGCAGCTATTGCACCGACCCGCTGCTGGAAGGCAATCGCTTCCGCAGCCGGGAAGCCGGCGACGTGGTCGACGAACTGGAGGCCCTGCAACGGGACTACGGACCGCACCCGGTATTCTTTGTCGATTCCATCCTCAATTTTCCCTACGGCCACGTGGAGGCCCTCTGCACGGAAATACTGCGCCGCAACCTGAATGTCTCCTGGAGCTGTTATGCAACCCCGGTCAAGCTCGACCGGCAGCAGGCGACCCTGATGGCCAGGGCCGGCTGCCAGTCGATCGAACTGGGCAGCGATGCCGTAGACGACCTGCAACTCCGGCGCCTGGGTAAATCCTTCGACGCGGAGACGGTGGAACGCGCCAATCGCTACTGCATGGACGCCGGGATGAATGTCTGTCAAACGGTACTGTTCGGCGCACCGGGGGAAACCGAGTCCAGCGTGCGGGCCACCTGCCGGGCCCTGCGACGCATGCAGCCTACCGCAGTCGTGGCCATGACCGGTGTACGCCTGTACCCGGGCACGCCACTGACCCGCCTGCTGATCGAACAGGGTCATGTACAGGAACAGGACATCAGCCTGCTGCCCGCCTTCTATATCGACCCCGCAGTAGCCGACTTCCTGCCCGGCGTATTGGCGCACAGGGTACGGCCCCTATACAATGCCAGGCTGCAGGCCGGCAGGCGCAGTACCTTCCCGCGCAAGCGGCGCCGGCATCATCCATCTCCAGATTTCAGAACATAAGGTTCACCATGTCCAAACCAGCTCACTGGATCATGCTCCTGCCCGTCCTGTCACTCACGGCACCGGCGCAGGCGATTCTCCTCGACTGTAAACACAACGCGGATGACACCTACCTGTGTGTAGAAATCGAAGGCTCACAGGCCATTCAACCCGCCCCGACCCGGGTGCCCGAAATCGACAGGGCGCACATCGAACAGGCCAAAAAGGAATGCGTCTACCGCGAGCCGCGCGTACGCATGGGCAGCAGCAGTGCCGTGCGCGCCGAAGCCCGGAAATCCGCACACAAAGACTACGACCGCTGTGTAGCCAATCGCGCCTGGGAACTGAAAAACCTGGATGCAAAATCCGGTGAAAATTAGTTCGCAGTAAATGAGAAGTTACAGGAGAAATACTTTATAACTATATGTAATATATATTCTATTAGATTTTCTTATTGGTCAAATTTGTGACACTTTTCGTCACAGTTATGCTAGCATCAGTGCTAATAATAAAGACGGTCCTGCTCCGGGGGGGGTACCCGCATACGGTTGCGCGGCTGTCACATACATCACATATGAGGTGGGTGTGATGAAAAGCATCACAGGAAAATCAGTCGCTGTTTTTTTCGTCGTTCTGCTGATGAACGCACCGCTGCAGGCCGAAGACCTGGTCTTTTCGGTAGGCGGGTCTTCCGTCGACCGGCCGCAACACTGGCAGACGTTCACGGCCGGCATGTCTGACCAGCAGTACCGGCACGCCTATCGAAGCAACCAGCACCGCATCGGCCGTTTCATTAAATCGTATTCCGAAAACGTCCTGCGATCGGCCGGGATTCCCAGGGCGGGTATCAAGGCTATCGGGGTAGCGGCCGGACTGGCGGCCAATCGCGATGCCACACTCTACCTGAACCGCAGTCATATCCTGGCACTGCAGTTCAAGGATGTAGTCAACGACAACCGGGCACTGTTCTTCGGTGTCAAGATGGACTGGTAAGTAAGCGCGTCGTTGTCCGCCGGCACCGGGACCTGTTCCGGCCTTAACGACTCAGATAGACACGTGCCCCCGGGGACTGGCTGCCGTTGCTGTGCGGAGCAGGCGACGGAAGCTGCCCGTAGCGGTAGGGATAAGGTTTGAGTGTTCTGTGTGGTCCGTGCGGCTTATAGGGCCGGTGGTAGCGGTAATACGGCAGGTAGTAGACGCCATCCCCTGTATCGCGATCCTCCCGGTATGCTTGCTGCGCCGCCAGCCGGCGCTCCTGCAAGCGTAGTTTTTCCCGTTCGAGCCGTGCACGTTCACGCGCCAGTCGGCTAGCCTCGATACTGCCGGCGACATCGAGCACCGTCTGGTAATTCGCAACCGGGGTTACCGCGGGAGTCGCCGCCGTCACTTCCAGTACTTCAAGTCCGGCCAGGTCGGCTTCCGGCGGCGCAGCGGCGTAATGTGTCACACCATCCGCACCGGTCCACTTGTAGATTTCAGCCGCGTGTGCAGCGCTGCCCCACCACAGCGGAAGGGTTATCGCCCAGCTCATTGCGCCTGCATACACACCCGATGTCACGCCTGAATCCTCTACTCGTCCTGCACTCCAAGTATACCATCGGTGGCTGGCCAAACGGCTATAATTGCGATTTATTGCGGCTAGACGGGTTGGGCGCGCTCAAAATCGGCAATCAGGGCCAGCGCCTGGTCGGCAAGCTCCGCAGCCACCCTGACCCTGATCAGGCCACTGACCGGCAAACCGCCAATGCCGCCCTGCAGCGCATCCCCGATCACCTCGGCAGGAATCCCTTCGCTCTCGAGCAAACCCTTGATAATATGTGCATCCATAATGTGCTGAGCGGTATATACGTCAATCATGAGGGGCTCTGTACGGGGTTATCCAGACATTCCTGCACCCTCTCACAATTCGGTCCGTGCGCATAGGCAAATGAATGAATAAAAACCGGGGTCGGTACATCTAGGCTGTAATGGAACTTATAAACCGCCTTTTCACCGCGCACTGCATGCGCAGGAAAATCGCCGAAAACCGTGACCGCCTGTACCGGGTCGCGCTGGCGTGGTGCGGAGACGTGTCGGTCGCTGATGACCTTGTACAGGAAACCCTGATGCTGTCCCTGCAACGCATTTCCCAGTTACGCGAGCAAAAACGCCTGAATGCCTGGATGTACACCATCCTCAGCAATTGCTGGAAACAGCACCTGCGCCGCATGCGCCCGACCATCGACATCGACGAACTCAACCTGTCTGCGGACAGTGATGCGGAAACCGGCAGCATCGAACAGGAAATCGTGGACACCGTGCGACGCGCCATACTGAAACTGCCGGTCGGACAACGACAGACCGTCACACTGGTTGATCTTGCCGGCTTCTCCTATGCGGAGGTCGCCGAAATCCTGGACATCCCGATCGGCACCGTCATGAGCCGCCTGTACACTTCAAGACATTCACTGCAGCACTCCCTGGCCCATTCCGGCCACCGGCAACCCGCTGCAGCACCGTTCCTGCGGAGCGTAAAATGAACACCCCGGAATCCCGCATCGAGCGCATCCTGCACGCCTATGTAGACGGTGAACTCAGCGCCGCTGAAAAAAGCCGCCTGCTGTTAAAAATGGAAACCGACGAGACGCTGCGGGAACGCGCCTGCGACCTGCACCGCACCAAGGAATGGGTGCGCTTTTCCTTCGAACACGAAATGGCACCAACCCGGACCCTGCCCGGTATATGCCAGCGCTTACGGAAAACCCCGCTATCCCGCCTGGCCGCCTCGCTACTGCTGGCCCTGCTGGCGTTTGGTGCCGGCTGGCTCGGTCACTCGCTGCGCGATGGCAGCCCGCCGCCGCAACTCGTGCAGAACGGTGCCGGCCACATTACCCGGCACGTCATCCTGCATATCGGCGAGTCCGACGAAGCCCGCTTCTCCAGCCTGCTGGCCAGGGCGAAACAGATACTACGCAGCTACCAGCAACCGGGAGTACAGGTCGAAGTGGTCGCCAATGCCGGTGGCCTGGACCTGGTACGCACAGCATCGTCCCGCCACATCGATGAAATCAAACAACTGATTGCCACCTACGACAACGTGCGTTTCATTGCCTGCAGCAAGGGTCTGCAGCGCCTCCGGGAAAGCGGCATGGACCCGATGGTCATCCCTGGGGTCGATGCACACGAGCCCGCCGCAGACCACCTGATCCAGCGCCTGACGGAAGGCTGGACCTACATTAGAATCTAGGAGCCTGACGGACTTAGCAGGCTGTCAGGCCCCATGATTCATTCGTCATGACGGTGTGGATGGTCCTATAAAAAACGCGCTATAACCCGGCCAGTGTATCCTGCAAATGCCGCCGCGCGGTTTCTGCGTCGACCAGCACCGCCGTAAACCCGTAGTTCGCGGTCAGCGTGGCCACCAGCTGGGCGGCCGCGTTCACAAAGGCCGTGTCGTCGGCAAAATCCAGCGAACGAATGGCGGACACCAGCGGTTCACGGGTGCCGGCTGCGGCAACCCGCAGCGTGGCGGGGATGGTAATGCGCCGGTCGCCGAGGATCGCGTCCAGCGACTGCAACAGCCTGGCGATATTGATCACGGCCGGGGTATCCAGACTTCCCCCCGGCACCAGGTCCAAAGGGGTCATCAGCGCTTTGGCGGTGACCGCTTCACCCAGTGCGATCGACCCGATCGAAAAACGGATCGTTTTCCCTGCTTCGTAACGGAACTCTCCATCGGCCCCGGTTACCCCGCTCACCGAACCGGAGGTGTAACTCACGCCCTGCACCGGACCGTCCACCAGGCGACCATCATTGATCACCACGATCAGCCCGTTACCGCCGTTACCGCCCTTGCCATCCTGCTTGTCCCGGCCATGGTTGCCGGAACTGGCGACAAAGGCACACTGCGCCCCGGCCAGCGCCAGCAGGGCGAACGTAGCAAAAATAATGCGCACAAAGATCGACCTCATAACCGTTATCATTATACTGGAATATACAGGTCGGAACCCGGCCGGCAGCTACTGGAATTCGTCCCGGAGACGGGCAGGAACCGGCATGACAAAGAAAGCAGACAGCCCTGGAAACAACAAGCTGGATCAACTGGTTGCGCAATCGCGACAACAACGCGAACAGCGCGAGCGGGGCTACCGGGAACAGGCCCTGAAAATGTACCCCTGGATCTGCGGCCGCTGCCAGCGGGAATTCACCCGCGCCACCGTGCAGCAACTGACCGTGCACCACCGCGATCACAACCACGACCACAACCCTGCCGACGGCAGCAACTGGGAACTGCTGTGCGTCTACTGCCATGACAACGAACACCAGCGCCTGCTGGAAGCCGAAGCACACAACGGCACTGCAAGCAGTGACGCGGGCGCTGCGCACGCCACCCACAATCCGTTTGCCAGCCTGAAAGACCTGCTGGACAAATAACCGGGTAAACCGGTGCCCGCCATGTCTGCCACCATCCGTAACCGCTTTCTTTCCCCCTGCCTGCTGCTGGCAGCAATGGCTGCATGGAACCCGGTTTCAGCGCAGGACGAAGACCCGCACCAGGTACCTTTGCGCGAACTGGAAACGACCTTCACCGGCGACCTGCCGGAGATGCGCAAGCGCAGACGGATACGCGCCCTGGTCACCTACAGCCGGACCGACTTCTTCTTTGACCACGGACGCGCGCGCGGCATACAGGTCGAGTTCCTGCAGGCGTACGAAAAGTTCATCAACAAGGGCGTAAAGCGCACCACGGACAAAATACACATCACCTACCTGCCGGTCACGTTCGACCAGCTGATTCCCGCCCTGCGGGCCGGCAAGGGCGACATTGCCGCGGCCTTCCTGACCATCACGCCGGAACGCGAAAAGAAAGTCGCGTTTGCCACCGGCGGTAAACTGAAGGTCCGTGAACTGGTGGTGACCCACAAGGATACCGGCGGTATCGAATCCGTGCAGGACCTGTCCGGAAAATCCGTCTATGTGCTGAAAGACAGCAGCTATGTGCGCCACCTGGAACAACTCAACCTGCAACTGCGGCGCGCGCGCAAACCACCGGTCAGGATCGTGCCGGCAGACCCGAACCTGCTCAGCGAAGACATCCTCGAACTGGTCAACGCCGGAGTGGTTCCCATCACCATCGTCGACGACTACAAAGCCCGTGTCTGGCAAAAAGTGCTGCCCGATATCCGCGTGCACGAAACGGTCAGCATCCGTGATGACAACACCGTGGGCTGGGCAACCCGCAGGCAGAACCCGGAGCTGGGCAAAAGCCTGGACCGGTTTGCGCGCAAGGTCGGCAAAGGCACACTGCTCGGCAACATGCTGTTCAGGCGCTACTACCGGGAAACCCGCTGGATCGACAACCCGGCCAGCCGGGAACAGCGTAAACGGCAGGAGACCTTTATCGCCCTGTTCAGGAAATACGGCCAGCGATACGGCTTCGATCACCTGGCCCTGATGGCCCAGGCCTACCAGGAATCAGGGCTCGACAACCGGAAAAAAAGTCACCGCGGCGCAGTCGGTATCATGCAGCTGCTGCCTTCGACCGCCGCCGATCCACACGTGAACGTAAAAAACATCCGCCAACTGGAAAACAATATTCACGCCGGCACCAAGTACCTTGCCTTCCTGCGCGACCGTTACTTCAACGACCCCGGCATCAGCCACAAGAACCGCCTGGCATTTACCTGGGCCGCCTACAACACCGGCCCCGCCAGCCTGCGCAAGGTACGCGACAAGGCAAAAAAAATGGGCCTGGACCCGGATGTCTGGTTTGGCAACGTGGAACTGGCCGCCGGCCGCTATATCGGCAAGGAGCCGGTGCAGTACGTGGCCAATATTTACAAGTATTACGTCGCCTACAAACTGGCCGACGAACTCAGCGAACGGAAAAAGAAAGGCCGCAGCAAAGCCTCCGCGGGCACTGACGCGCGCGGCTGAATCCCGCCCCGCGAACGGTCAGTAATGCGGTGGCGGCTCCTCGTCGTGCGCGACTTCACCGGATGGCTGCAGAGCGCTGAGCTGCGTCTCCAGCCGTTTGACCAGTTTCGCCAGTGCCCGCAGCTGCTGTTCCTGGTCCAGCACGGTACGCGTGAGTTCCTCCAGCGCCGATTCCTGGTGTGCGTAGCGCACCTCGATGGTTTCCAGCCGTGCGTCAATGTCGCTGTCTGTCATGGTCCCGGTCTGCCTTTGCCTGGATTTAGCGGGGATATCACTGCTGTCCCGTTAACTTTTGCAACGCGCACACAGGCGAGGACATGGAACCGGTACAGCCAGATCAAGGCCGTCTGCCGCAGGGATGCGGCAGCCGAGCAGCCACGGATGGCCTGCTTTGCGTGTCTTGATCTGGCTGTACCGGTTCCATGTCCGGGTTGCTCCATATTGTTCAAATTGTTCAAAACGTACCCGATGCCAATTTTTATCTGCACTGCTTACAGGTTAACGGGACAGCAGTGCGGGGATATCCAACATGTGCGTTCGCGGTGCCAATAGTGTAAAACAAACCGGGTACCATTACCGACAGCACCCGTGGTTGCACAGGAGCCCCGCCATGGCCAGGTCCATTGGCCCCGGATTACGACACTACTGGCAACGCCTGTCCCGCTGGCCGGGTGGCGCCTGGCTGTTCAGCCGGGTGCTGGGGCTGACCGTACCCTACACGGGTACGCTCGGCGCCCGGGTGCAGGAACTCACCCCGGGGCACTGCCGGGTCACCTTGCGCGAGCGGCGCCGGGTGCGCAATCACCTGCATTCGGTGCACGCCATAGCGCTGGCCAACCTGGGCGAGATGGTCACCGGGCTGGCCTTGCTGAACAGCCTGCCGGACCGCACACGCGGCATCCTGACCAGGATTTCCATTGACTACCTGAAAAAGGCGCGCGGCACGCTCAGCGCAGAATGCCGTTGTGCTATCCCGGACCACAACACGGCCGGCGAACAGTCCGTGACGGGCACGATACGCGACAGCGCCGGCGACACGGTCGCCACCGTACAGGCCCACTGGCTGATCGGTCCTGAAAAGGAAGACCGCGGTGTCGACTGAGCTCAGTCGCGCCCTGCACATCGACGTCCCGCTGATCTGCGGTGCCATGTACCCCTGCTCCAATCCCGAACTGGTCGCCGCGGTTTCCGAGGCGGGCGGCATCGGCGTGGTACAACCACTCAGCCTGAGTTATGTGCACGGTTATGAATTCCGCGCCGGGCTGCGCTACATCCGCAGCCTCACCCGCAAACCGATCGGCGTCAACCTGATCATCGAAAGCAGCTCGAAAAAATACCTTGCCCGCGTGCACAACTGGCTGGACATTGCGCTGGAGGAACAGGTGCCCTTCCTGGTCACGGCCCTGGGTAACCCACGCTGGGTGGTGGAGCGCGCCAGGGCCGCGGGGGTGCTGGTGTACCACGATGTCACCAGTCGCCGCTGGGCTGAAAAAGCGCTGGATGGCGGCGTGGACGGTTTTATCTGTGTCAACAAGCGCGCCGGTGGACACGCCGGTACACTGTCGCCACAGCAGCTGCTGGAGGAACTGATGGTGCTCGGCAAACCGCTGGTCTGCGCCGGTGGCGTCAGTACGGCAGACGCCTTCGGCGAGGCCATCGCCTCCGGTTACGCGGGGGTACAGATGGGAACGCGTTTTATTGCCACCCGCGAGTGCAGCGCCCACCCGGACTACAAGAACGCCATCCTCACCGCGAACGAAACGGACATCGTGCTCAGCGAAAAAATTTCCGGCGTGCCGGTATCGATCATCCAAACACCCTTTATCGAACGCACCGGCACGCGTGCCGGTGCGCTGGCGCGCTGGATGT
>JALSRZ010000080.1 GCA_026984515.1 Thiohalobacter sp.
CGCAACAGTTCCACCGCCTTGCCGACGGAATATCCCTTGGCGAACCCGCCAAAATCAAGGCGCACGGCCGGGTTTTCGCTGGAGACCTCCTGTCCGTGGATCTGTACCTGGAGGCTGCTGGGTGCGACGTCCAGCCAGTGCCGGATGTCGCTGGCCGCGGGGGGCGGGCCCTGCGGCGGGGTGTCCTGCTGGAAACCCCACAGCTTCAGCAGGTGGCCGATGGCCGGGTTGAACAGGCCGCCGCTGCTGCGTTCGAAGCCCTGACCGAGCCGGATGAGCCGGATAATGGAAAGATCAGTGTGGATGGATTTTCCGGCTGCGATGGCCTGGTTCAGGTCGGTCAGCAGGCCGTGCTGCCACGCGTGCCAGTCGCGGTGTTGTTGCTGATACATGGCGTCGACGGCCTGTACCGCGCGCCGGGCCTGGTCTTCCTCGACACCGTAGAGAGTGATTTCGACCAGGGTGCCGAAGGCAAAAAGCTGTTGCTGGTAGACCTTCGGCGCAGGCGGTTTGCAGCCACTCAGTAGCAGCCCGAGAATCAGCAGGCTGACGAGGCGGCGCATCACCGGCGGGACTGGAGCCGGGCTGCCAGGCACTCCATCAGTTGCCCGGCAATGTCCAGGCCATACTGTTGATCCAGTTCGCGGATACAGGTCGGGCTGGTGACGTTGATTTCGGTCAGGTAATCGCCGATCACGTCGAGGCCGACGAACAGCAGGCCACGTTCGCGCAGTTGTGGCCCCGTCTGCGCGCAGATCCAGCGGTCCCGCTCGCTGAGTTCGACGCCTTCACCACGGCCACCTGCCGCCAGGTTGCCGCGAGTCTCGCCTTTGGCGGGGATCCGCGCCAGCGCCCAGGGTACCGGTTCGCCGTCCACCATCAGGATGCGTTTGTCACCCTGGCTGATTTCAGGAATGAACTGCTGCGCCATGGCGCTGCGCTGCCCCAGTTCCGTGAGGGTCTCCAGGATCACGCTGATATTGGGGTCGTCCTCGCGCACGCGGAAGATGGAGGCGCCACCCATGGCGTCCAGTGGCTTGAGGATGATGTCACGCTGCCGGTGGAGGAAGGTACGCAGCCGTTCCGGGTCCCTGCTGACCAGACTGGGCGCGCAGCACTGCGGAAACCAGGCGGTGAACAGTTTCTCGTTGCAGTCGCGCAAGGCGGCGGGGCGATTGACGACCAGCACGCCTTCGGCTTCGGCGTGTTCCAGCAGGTAGGTGGTATAGAGGTATTCCATATCCATTGGAGGGTCTTTGCGCATCAGCACCGCGTCCAGGCAGGACAGAGGGCGTTCTTCGCCTGCGGCGAGCTGGAACCAGTCGTGTGCCTGGTCCTGTACCACCAACGGGCGCATGGAAGCGAAGGTATGGCCATCCTGCAGGTACAGGTCAGCCTGTTCCATATAAAAAAGTTGCCAGCCGCGTGCCTGGGCCGCCAGCAGCATGGCAAAACTGCTGTCCTTGTAGACCCTGATCCGGTCGATCGGGTCCATCACGATGCCGATACGGGTGGTCATGGATGCGCTTCAGATTCAGCCAATGTGCCAGTTTGTGAACAATTTCATGGATGTAAAGTTTGTTGCCCAGCGGACGATAGAAGCCAGTAGCCGCCAGTATATCGCAAAATTGTCGGCAAATCGGGCGCTTGGGGCAGCCGCACACCTGCAGCAGCGGTGCGTTGCGAACCGGGCGCGAACACAGGAATTCAAACTGGGTCAGGTAAGAGCCATATGCAAACCATTGTAGATCCGCCAGAAACAGAAGAATCGGGTGCTCCGGGCCAGGAAAGCGCCGCCACTGACAGCGCGGCTGTGGAGAAAGCCGTCTCCAGCATGAAGGTGATGGTCATCGATGACTCCAAGACCATTCGCCGTACCGCGGAAACGCTGTTGAAAAAAGAAGGCTGTGAAGTGGTTACTGCCACCGATGGTTTCGAGGCGCTGGCCAAGATTGCCGACGAAAAACCCGACATTATTTTCGTCGATATCATGATGCCGCGTCTCGACGGTTACCAGACCTGCGCGCTCATCAAGAACAACCAGGTGTTCAAGGGAACACCGGTTGTCATGTTATCCAGCAAGGACGGTCTGTTTGATCGTGCCCGCGGCCGAATCGTGGGATCCGACCAGTACCTGACCAAACCGTTTACCAGGGACGAGCTGCTGGGCGCTATTCGCGAACACGTGAAGACATAGAAGCCTGTTGCCGGGCCGGCCGTTGACCGGCGCATATGTCCGGAGAGCAGTGATTAACAAAGAGGAAAGACCAATGGCACAGATACTTATCGTAGATGATTCTCCCACCGAGGCACACGTGCTCAAGGGTATGCTGGAGAAGCACGGGTTCGAGGTGGAAACGGCTGAAAACGGCACCGAAGGCATCGAGCGTGCCAAAGAGCTGAAGCCTGACCTGATCCTGATGGATGTAGTGATGCCGGGCCTGAACGGTTTCCAGGCCACCCGTCAGCTGACCAAGGGTGCGGAGACAGCGGATATTCCCGTCATCATCGTGACGACCAAGGACCAGGAGACCGACCGGGTATGGGGCATGCGCCAGGGCGCGAAGGATTTTCTTTCCAAGCCGGTGGCCGAAAAAACGCTGATGGAAAAGATCAGCGCCATACTGGAAACGGCCTGAGGCTTACGGACCATGTCAGCATCATCCCTTTCCCCGCTGCAAAACCTGGCGCGCCTGGAGCAGCTTTGCCTGGACCATGCACACGGGTTGCCACAGCAGGAACATAACGATGACGAATGGCTGGGAATCGGATTCCGGCTGGGCAGGCTGCAACTCGTTGCGCCGCTCGGTGAAGTCGCCGAAATACTGACCCCGCCAGGTCTCTCACAGGTCCCCCGCACCAAAAACTGGGTGTGCGGTATAGCCAATGTGCGCGGTAACCTGATGCCGATTATGGATCTGCAGGGGTATCTCTATGACCGCCCCGCAGCCCTGCGCAGGCGCAGTCGCATCCTGGTGGTGGACCACAACGGTGTGTACTCGGGGCTGGTAGTGGACGCTGTCCTGGGACTCCGGCATTTCCGCGACGAACACCGCTGCGAAGAGCTGCCGGGTGACGATGAACGCATCAGGGAATACATGTTGCACGGCTTCAGGAAGGGCGCCGAGCACTGGGGCGTGTTCAGCTTGCACGCGCTTGCACAGGCACCGCAGTTTCTCAAGGCTGCGATGTAGGAACGTAGTTTGATAATTGTAAAGACCTTGTTATTACCAGGGAACAGAGATCAGCTGATTTGGTCAGGAGAGGAAGCATGAGTACAGAGAACCAGCCCCGCGTCAAAGTGGGTTCACACAAAAGGACGATGTACCTGATAGCAGCCCTGCTGTTATCGTTTAGTGCCATGGTGGGAGTATTCTGGTACGTGGGCATCGAGGCTGACCACGACAAGGAATATATAGGCTACACCAGTGAGCAGCAGGTGCTTTCACAGCAGATTGCGAAATACGCACTGGAAGCTTCTTCCGGTGTGGACGGGTCGTTCAGCCAGTTGACCCACTACCGTGACCGCTTTGACGAAATACTGAATCACCAGCGTAACGGTAACGTGGCGACCGGTTTGCCGCCCAGCGGACAAAGCGTGGAAGATGACCTGGCCGCGCTGGAAGGGGCATGGTCGAACTTCCGGGAAAGTATCAACTTTATCCTGGACGGCAAGGAAAGCGTCTCGACAGTGGCAGAAGCCAGTAAGGTCATCAACGAACAGATGCCGAAACTGCAGGCATACGATGAAGAGATCGTCAATATCCTTCTGGATGCGAAGGCCAGTCGTGAAGTGATCAACCTGGCTACTCGTCAGTTGATGCTGAGTCAGCGTATCGCCAACAATGTCAACCACGCCCTGAGCGGTGTTGACGTAGAGCTGGCCATCGAGCGCTTCTCCGAGGACGTGGAAGAGTACGGGTCTGTGCTGGAGGGCATGGTGCGTGGCAACGATACCATTGCCATGATCAAGAACGAGGAAGTCCAGGCCAAGTTGTTCGAGACATCCATGTTGTTCACCATCGTGTCGGACTACGTGGAAGAACTGCTCGACATGTCGGATGATCTGCTGGAGATCCAGGCGGCTGCGCAAAGTATATCCACGAAATCGGATGACCTGTTCGCAACCGCACTGCGCCTGCAGAATGCCTATTCACTGGCAGCGGATCTGCGCCCGGTGCAGCCGGAAATGGCCTACATGTTTGGTGGTATCGGCCTGCTGGTACTGTTCCTGCTGGGTATGCAGGTGTACCGGGACCAGGAAAACCGCCGCAAACACGCGGAAATGGAGAACACCAATAACCAGGAGGCCATCCTGCGACTGCTGGATGAAATGGGCAACCTGGCGGATGGTGACCTGACTACCTACGCGACGGTTACCGAGGACTTCACTGGTGCCATCGCGGATTCGGTGAACTACACCATTGACGCCCTGCGCGACATGGTTACCACCATCAACGAGACCTCCGGGCAGGTATCTTCGGCCGCCAGGCAGACGCAGGAAACTGCGCAGCACCTGACTGAAGCCAGTACTCACCAGGCTGATGAAATCGCTTCTGCGACCACTTCGATCAATGAGATGGCAGTGTCGATCGACGAGGTGTCGAAGCACTCGGAAGAAACCAGTGACATGGCACGCAAGTCGGTTGAATACGCCAAGAAAGGTGGTGAAACGGTGCGTCGTAACATTGATGGCATGGACCGTATTCGCGAAACCATCCAGGAGACTTCGAAACGTATCAAGCGTCTCGGTGAAAGCTCCCAGGAGATCGGGGATATCGTTGAGCTGATCAATGACATCGCCGAGCAGACCAACATCCTGGCGCTGAATGCAGCCATCCAGGCCGCCATGGCCGGTGAAGCGGGCCGCGGTTTCGCAGTGGTTGCCGACGAAGTCCAGCGACTCGCTGAACGTTCCAGTAACGCCACCAAGCAGATCGAGGCACTGGTTAAAACGATCCAGACCGACACCAACGAGGCGGTTATCTCCATGGAACAGAGTACCGCCGGTGTGGTCAACGGCGCGCGCCTGGCGGAGGAATCCGGGGAAGCGCTGGACCAGATCCAGAAGGTATCGGACGATCTTGCCGGCCTGATCGAGAATATCTCCGCATCAGCCCGCCAGCAGTCCAGGGCCGCCGGTAATATTTCCGAGACCATGCATGTTATCCAGGAGATTACCACGCAGACCTCTGCGGGTACCAACGAGACCTCTGCTTCCATCGGTAACCTGGCAGCCCTCGCTGATGAGATGGGCCGCTCGGTAGCCGGTTTCAAACTGCCGGAGTAAGAAGAGGCCAGAACCCGTGGATGACACGAGTGGACAGGCAGCAGCTTGTGCGGGAACCCGGCCACAGGCCGGGTATGCGCCGGACATGGATGATCGGCAGTTCTCTGACTGGACGCGCCTGCTGGAGAGTCGTACCGGGCTGTTTATTGCCCCCGAGCGCAGATCCTTCCTGGTGAGTGGCATACGCACCCGCATGCGGGAAGCCGGATGCCTGAATTACCGCGAGTACTACCGGCAGCTGTCCACCGGAAACACGCAGCTGCGGGAGTGGTCTCTGCTGGTGGACGAACTGACGGTGCACGAGACCTGCTTCTTTCGTCACGCGTCTTCGATGAAACTGGTCGAGGACATCGTGGTTCCCGGTGTATTCGGGCATCGTAACAGTCTGAATGCCTGGAGCGTGGGCTGTGCCACCGGTGAGGAAGCGTACAGCCTGGCCATGCTGCTCGATGACTTTTGCCGGCAGCAGGAAGGTGAACAGTATTTCGGGGTAACGGGTACCGATATCAGTCTGCCATCGCTGCAGCATGCACGGGAAGGCTTGTACCTGAACCGGCGACTGCAGGGGGTGCGGCCACGGTTCCGGGAAAAGTACTGTCTGGCGGAGAACCGCCATCGTTTCCGGGTGCACCCGCAGCTGCGCAAGCGAGTGTGTTTTTCCAGGCTGAACCTGCGCGATGTCGAGCGGGCTCCATTTGCGAACCTGGACCTGGTGTTTTGCCAGAACCTGCTGATTTACTACGATCGGGAACGTCGGTTGCAGATCGTAAAACGCCTGGCGGAATGTCTCCGCCCCGCCGGTATGTTGATACTGGGGCCGGGGGAATTGCTGGAGTGGCAGCATCCAAATATGGAGAGAGTGCGTTACCCGGACACGCTTGCGTACCGGCGCACAGACTAGAAGCACATAGTGCGGGATGAAAGGACAAACAATGAATCAGGCAATCGACTTCAGTACACTGACTTGGGTCAAGAATGAGCTGGACGAAACGCTCAGGGAAGCTCGCCAGTCTCTGGAAGCCCACGTAGAGAACCCGCAAGACGAAGCCCAGCCTGGATTCCTGGCGGCGCACCTGCACCAGGTGTATGGCACGCTGCACATGGTCGAACTGTATGGCGCATCGCTGCTGGCCGAGGAAATGGAGCAGGTCGCCAGGGCCATTGCGGACAAATCCGTGGCCCGCCACGATGAGGCCTGTGATGTACTGATGAGGGCCATACTCCAGTTGCCCGACTACCTGGAACGCCTGATTTCCGGTTACCGTGATATTCCCCTCGTGCTGTTGCCCTTGTTAAACGACCTGCGCGCGGTGCGCGGAGAGAACCTGCTATCCGAGAACTACATGTTCGCGCCGGACGTCGATGCCCCGTTGCCGGATTCGGTGCTTACTGCCGGGAGCGACACTGATATTCAGAAAGAAGCGCAAGTATTGCGGCACCGTTTCCAGCTTGGGTTGCTGGGATGGTTTCGCGGTAACGGTACGGATGACGCGCTGACTACCATGGCCGAGGTGCTGGGCAGACTGCAAAACCTGAGCAGCGATGCCCGGCTGGCCCGCCTGTGGTGGGTCGGGGCCGGTGTGGTCGATGCACTCAAGGCCGGGGCGCTGGACGGCAGTGTTGCGGTAAAGCGCCTGATGGGACAGCTCGACCGACAGATCAAATCGGTGCTGGATTCCGGTGAGGCCGCCGTGGTGCGTGACACGCCGCGTGAGCTGTTCCAGAACCTGCTGTTTTATGCTGGCCAGGCACATGGCGCAGGTCACCGGATTAGCGAAATCCAGGCAACCTACAAGCTGCAGGACCTGCTGCCGGGGGAAGAAGAACTGGCTGCAGCCAGGGAAAGCCTGAGCGGGCAGAATGCAGACCTGTTCTCGACCGTGGCGGTTGCCGTGAAGGAGGAACTGGGGCGTCTCAAGGATAGCCTGGACATCGTGCTGCGCAACGGCTGCAAGGAGCTGGACGAGTTGCAGCCGCTGGTGGATTCCCTGCGCTCGCTCGGCGATACCCTGGGCATGTTAAGTCTCGGCGCAGCCCGTGAGGCAATGATCGGCAAGTCCGATGAACTGCAACGCTGCATCGACGCGCAGGAAATACCGGCGGACACCCTGCTGATGGATGTGGCGAGTACGCTGTTGTTTGTCGAGTCTTCGGTAGACGGCATGGGTTCCGGCCGTGCCGTGGCGGAAACCGGGAGTGAGGTGGAAGCACACCTCGCGCAGTCCGAGTACAACCAGGTGATGGATGTCGTTATCAAGGAGGCCATCACCGATCTGGTCAGGGCCAAGGAAGCCATCATCACCTATATCGACTCGGATCACGATAGCAGCGCACTGGAAGAGGTCCCGCAATGGTTCAACCAGGTCAAGGGTGGATTGTCGCTGCTGGGTGAATCAAGACCCGCCGCACTGGTGGGTGCCATCAACCGGTATATCGAAACAGAACTGATTGAACAGGGCAAACAGGCACCGCAACAGGAACTCGATTCGCTGGCAGACGCCGTTTGCGGGCTGGAATATTACCTGGAAAGTCGCAAGGAGCACCGAATGTACGGCAGCTCCGCGATGTCGGTGGCTGAACAAAGCATTGATGACCTGGGCTACCCGGCACAGGAAGCGGAAGCACTGTCCGCTGGCGAATCAGAATCAGCGGTGGAAGATGCCGCTGCCACGGCAGCTGCAGTTGAGGAAGCGGTAGACGAGTTCGGGCTGGATTCCCTGCTGGACGAAGTCAGCGATGGCAGTGAACAGCAAGCCGAAGAGGCGTGCGATCCTGTCGCTCCGGAAGCTGCCACCTGGGAAGCGCCTGCGGACGAAGTAACAGAGGAAGCTGTGGTGGAAACCGCAGAGAGCATGCCCCGGCCTGAAGAACCGGTGGGAGAGTTATCGCCCGGGGCTGGCGAAATCAGCGATGGCAGCGACCACGAAGCCATAGAAGCACTGGATCCGGTTGCCACCGAATTTGCCGGCAGGGAGGCGCTTGCCGACGAACTGGCCGATGAAGCCACGGAGGAAACTGCGGAAGGTGCTCTCCAGCCCGAACAACCGGTAGCGGATTTACCGCCCGGGGCCGAAGAAGATGACGGGCTTGCAGTGATCGGCGAAGAGGTCGACGAAGAAATACTGGAGATCTTCATCGAGGAAGCGGAAGAAGAACTTGCCAGCATCCAGGAACTGCTTCCGGTCTGGATCAATAATAGTGAAGACAGCGAAGCGCTGGGCAGTATGCGACGCTCCTGGCACACCCTGAAAGGCAGTGGTCGGCTGGTGGGCGCACTGCGCATTGGTGAATTTTCCTGGGCATTCGAGAACCTGCTCAATCGCGTGATAGACGGCACCGTACCGGTGACGCCGGAGATGACCGGGTTGCTTCAGTCAGCGTCTGACAGGCTGACGGGACTGGTTCAGCAGGTCAGGGATGGCACCCCCGTGCAGGGGTCTGTTGTGTACCTGATGCAATGCGCAGATGCGCTGAGTAGCGGCGAACCCATGCCTGACAGCCCCGGCGCCGGATCAGAGCCGGAGCCGACGGCTGAACAGGCACCTGAAGTTTCCCCGGAACCGGCGTGTGAAGAAGCCGGGATACTGGAACCGGAGCTTGCGCTCGACGACACCACATTGCCTATCGAGGAACAGGCCGGCGAGGAAGACATCACTTCCCGGGATACAGGGCTGCCGGATGCCGGGGTTGAAGAAGTGGTCTGTAACGGTGTTATGGATCCGGTATTGCACGAGATTTTCAATACCGAAACACGCGGTCACCTGGAGGACATCCGCAGTTTTCTCGCTCGTGCCGCAGATGGCGACTGCATGGCAGATGAGTCATTGGCGCGTGCCCTGCATACCCTGCACGGTAGCGCGCACATGGCAGAGGCGGAAGCCATCGCGGATCTGGCGGGTGCCCTGGAACGCTGGGTAAAGGCGCTGATGGGCGCGGGGCAGGCGCTGTCGGAAGAAGATTGCGCGGTGCTGACGGAAAGCGCCGATATCGTCGACCGGATGCTGTCCGGCCTGCCTGCCGGTATTACAGAGCCCGAGCGCTTTACTGCGTTGTTACAACACATCAATTCGCTCTACGAGTCCGTGCCGGCTCCTGTCCCGGGAGCTGCGGCCGTTGAGGCATCCGTACCGGACACAACGGAGGATGCTGGTGCAAGCGTACCTTTACCGGAGCCAGACGTTGAGCAGGCCGGGGACGCAAGCGAAGATCCCTATGCCGGGTGTGACCATGAATTGCTGGAGGTTTTCATCGAGGAATGCACCGACAATCTCGAGACCAGTGATGCGGCGCTGTCAGCCTGGCGGGAATCCGGGCAGCAGGATGACGCGGCACTGGCCGAATTGCAGCGTGCATTGCATACCATCAAGGGCGGTGCGCGCATGGCGGATATAGCATCCATTGGTGATGTTGCCCATGCCGTGGAGTCGCTGATAACGGCCATTGTCGATGGGATGAGCACAGTGGATGAAGGCGTGCTGGACGGCATCCAGCACGCCCAGGACAGCCTGGTTGCCATGCTGGAACAGGTGCGTAAACACGAACCTGCGGATCCGGCGGAAGCATTGCTTGCACGCCTGCAGGAACTGGGTGAACAGCACCATGCCGAAGACGAGGCCGGAGAAAGTACGGATGCGGAAGCGCATGAAGCAGGGCAGGTCCTGGAAAACCAGCCGCAGCCGGCCGGCATCGACGTACCTGATACAGCAGACCCGTACACGGAGATCGATCAGGAGTTGCTGGAGGTTTTCCTCGAGGAAGCCGGTGATATCCTGGAAAACAGCGAGCAGACCCTGCAGGACTGGAAACAGGCACCGGATGACGCTGCCTGTATGACTGCCCTGCAGCGTGAGTTGCATACCCTGAAGGGTGGTGCCCGCATGGCGGATATCACCGAGATCGGCGACCTTGCGCACGCTGTCGAATCCCTGATGGTCCGTGCCGCGGACGGCGCGATTGCAATAAGCGAGTCCATGTTCTCGGTATTGAGCCGGGCACACGACAGCCTGTCAGGCATGGTCGACCAGGTACGTAATCGTCAGCCCCTGCAGCCTGCTGATGCCGTGCTGGGAGATCTCGAACTGCTGATCGACGGCAAGGAGGTTGCGGCGGCGCATGATGTTTCAGAATCCGGCGCGGCCGTTCCTGTCGCCGTGCAGAAGGACAGGGAGCAGAAGGAACGCCGCGCCCACGCCCGTACCGGGCATGAACTGGTGCGTGTTAAAGCCACCCTGCTCGACAACATGGTCAACTATGCGGGTGAAGTCAGTATCTACCGTTCACGTCTGGAACAGCAGATCGGGGCTTACCGTTTCAACCTGTCGGAACTGGACCAGACGGTTGCGCGTGTACGCGAGCAGCTGCGCAAACTTGAAATTGAGACTGAAGCCCAGGTGCTGTTTCGTTATGAAACCGAAGTAGAGGAAGTCAGCGGGGAGGAAGAATTTGACCCGCTGGAAATGGACCGTTATTCGCACATGCAGCAATTGTCGCGATCCCTGTCGGAGAGTGTCGGCGACCTGGGCAGCCTGCAGAATATGCTGGAAAATATAACGCGCGAGTCAGAAACACTGCTGTTGCAGCAATCACGTGTCAATACCGAACTGCAGGAAGGTCTCATGCGCACACGCATGGTGCCGTTCCTCAGCCTGGCTGCACGTATGCGGCGCATCGTCCGCCAGACCGCGCAGGAGCTCGGCAAGAAAGCAGAGCTGGAACTGTCCGGCGCTGAAGGCGAGATGGACCGTACCGTGGTGGACCGCATCGTTGCGCCGCTGGAACATATGCTGCGTAATGCCGTTTCCCACGGCATAGAAACACCGGAACAGCGTAAACAGGCCGGCAAACCGGAAAGCGGCACTATAAAAATCACCCTGGAGAGGGAATCTTCCGACGTAGTGCTGCGCATCGCGGATGACGGCGCCGGTATCAGCCTGGATGCGATTCGCCGCAAGGCGGTAGAGCGTGGTTTGATGAAGGCAGATTCCGACCTCAGCGATAACGATGTGCTTCAGTTCATTCTCGAGACCGGCTTCAGTACCGCGGAGAAGGTGACGCAGGTTGCAGGGCGTGGCGTCGGTATGGACGTGGTCAACAGCGAAGTCAAACAGCTCGGTGGATCCCTGCATATCGATTCAGAACCCCTGAAAGGCACCACATTTACGGTCCGGCTTCCCTTTACGCTGGCGCTGAACCAGGCGCTGCTGATCGAGGTCGGTGAGGATCCGTACGCGATTCCCCTGTCCAGTATTGAAGGCATCGTGCGTATGCGGCGGGAAGACCTGAAATCCTACTACGATAATCCCGAGGCCCGCTTTACCTATGGCGGTTTCGAGTACGAGGTCAGTCACCTGGGCAGCGTGCTGGGTACCGGAACCCCGCATCTCGATAGTGGACCTGCCCGCGTGCCGGTGCTGTTGTCGCGCGTAGGCGACCACGGCGTGGCTTTCCAGGTCGAGAACCTCATGGGCAGTCGTGAAATCGTGGTCAAATCCGTGGGTCCGCAGATCAGCACGGTGCGTGGTGTCTCGGGAGCGACTATTCTGGGCGATGGCCGTGTGGTCATGATCCTGGACATCGCAGCCATGCTGCGCGGTGGTGTGAGTGAGGCGCTGGCGCAGGTCGAAAACGTCGTCCGGCAGCAGGCCGCGTCCGATGGCATAACGGTGATGGTGGTGGACGATTCGATTACCGTACGCAAGGTGACCACGCGACTGCTGGAGCGCAACGACATGCATGTCATTGCAGCCAAGGACGGTGTTGACGCGGTTGCCAAACTACAGGAACATGTACCGGATATCATGTTGCTTGATATCGAGATGCCGCGCATGGACGGTTTCGAACTGGCGACCCATGTGCGTAACGAAGCCCGTCTGCGGGATATTCCGATCATTATGATCACCTCACGGACAGGCGATAAACACCGGCAGCGTGCCATGCAGATCGGGGTAAACCGGTACCTGGGCAAACCCTTTCAGGAATCCGACCTGCTGGAAAATATCAATGGACTACTTGAGGAACTTCGCATAGATGGCTGAGGGCCGACAGGGAGCAGTACGGGTTGCGTTGTTGGCGGAACAGGGCGAACGTAGTGAGTTTCGTGCCTTTCTCGAAGGTGAGGGCATGGAGGTCGTGCTCGACGGCGGTTTTTGTCTGCCACTTCCCGGCGTTTTGAACGGCGCTGAGGTGTTACTGGTCAATATGAGTGACCGGCCTGATCGCGACCAGGTGCAGGATGTCCTGGAACAGTCACCGGTACCGGTGCTGCTCAACCAGGGTGGTATCGGCAGCAGTGCAATCTGGCAGCGTCGGCTGGTGGGCAAGCTGCAGACACTGGCGAACCGGTCGGAGCCGGTTACGGGCAGCAGCGTACATCACAGCCGACCGGAGTTACGTGTGGTTCATGATCGAGACAATGGCGGCATTACGATGCCGTGGCTGGTGGTGCTTGGTGCATCGATCGGCGGGCCACAGGCGGTGGCGAGATTCCTGCAGGCGCTGCCGGGGGATTTGCCGGTCGTTCTGTTGCTGGCACAGCACATATCCGATGCGTACCAGGGCCTGCTGGCGGAACAGCTGGACCGCTGCAGCGCGTGGCCGGTGGCCGTGCTGGGTGATGCGCAGACCCTGGAAACGGGGCAATTGTGGATCGTACCCTCCGAGACCCATATAGATATGGACCGGGACGGCGTGGTGCGACACTGCGGCAGGCCGTGGGATTCGGCCCACCGGCCCGATATCAACGCGGTATTGCAGCGTGCTGCCGTGACCTTCGGGCGACGTTGCGGAACGATTATTTTCAGCGGGCTTGGCCAGGACGGCAGCCTGGGATGTGCCACCATCGCGGAATACGGCGGGTTCGTGTGGACCCAGAGCCCGGAGAGCTGCGCGCTGGCAGGTATGCCGGAAGCCGCCCGGCGGGCCTGCAAGGTCGAACTGAGCGGAACCCCCGAACAACTTGCGCAGATGCTGGTAAAGCGCTGCCAGTCCGGGTCTGCGCGCATAAACTAGACAGGAATACAGGGAGCGTTAATCATGAGTGCTGTTGTAGAGTCTGTAAGAAGCCTGTGGGTGCCACTGGAAGAGACCAACCTGCTGGTGCCCAATGTTGCGATCGCGGAAGTGATCAACTACCAGCCACTGGACCTGATCCACGACGGACCGGACTGGCTGCTGGGATGCCTGCGCTGGCGTGAGCAGGAACTGCCGGTGGTGTCGGCAGAGCACCTGTGCGGTTTCCGTTTGCCGCAGGGAGACCGCGGCTCACGTATCTCGGTAATCAACTCGGTACGCCCGGGTGCGGAACTACCCTTCTATGCCATCGTAACCGCAGGAATCCCACGCCTGTTCAGTGCAGACGAGGATGCCCTGGGCGGGTCTGTACTCGGTGAGCGGGAGTTGCCGGATACGGTTGCCGACGTGGTGCGGATCGGTAACGAAGAAGCCCTGATTCCTGACCTGGAGAAAATCCAGGCGATGGTGGGCGTTGCCTGGGGAGCGCACGGGAAGTAACTTTACACTAGGGCCTGTTCGCATAGTGTTAACAGGCCCTAGCCCGCATTTCTCACCGACTTCCTGCTGCGGCGGTGTCATGCCGCGCGCTAAGCGGCGTTCACTCGGTCGCGAACGCCGCTTATCACACGACCTGCCACCGCCTCGCTACGGAACCCGGTGAGAAATGCGGGCTGATATGTTTTGACCTGTCAATAGGCTGATTCAGTTCATCATATTTTCAAGCGCGTTGGGTCAGGGCACGGCCAGGCAGTTTGCGATGGTGGATCATGCTGATATGCGTGGATTGGTTACCGACTGGACTTCACTGCATCGCGGAGCTGGCCT
>JALSRZ010000081.1 GCA_026984515.1 Thiohalobacter sp.
ACGTTCCAGCTGAACGAGGTCCCGGTCGGCGGTGCGGCAACCGTGACGCTCTACCTGCCCGAAGGCGAGACCGCAACGCACTATTTCAAGTTCGGCCGCCTGCCCTCGGACATCCTGGTCCGGGATCCTGTCGTCGGCATCATCGCCCGCCCCCGGCACTGGTACGATTTCAGCTATGACGGGCGGACCGGCGCCGAAATCCAGGGTAATCGCATTATCCTGCACTTCCGGGACGGTGAGCGGGGCGATGACGACCTGACCGCCGACGGCAGCATTACCGATCCCGGCGGACCCGCGACAGCCTCCGCCGGCAGTTCCTCCGGCGGCGGGGGTGGCGGCTGCAGTCTGCCGCAGAACGCTGGCCGCGGAAATCGTCTGCCTGTAGACTTTATACTGCTGCTTGTCGGTATGTTGGTGCTGCGGCTACTCCGGCAACACCGCCAGTTAAACTAGTCACAGGAAACCAGGTCGATCATGGAAGCAATGTCCCTGTGGGAAAAACTGCTGCTGGGCGTCATGGTGGTGCTGGTCCTGCTGTGGGTGCGGCCGGGCCTCAAGACCATGTTCAGGGAGCGCCGGGCGGCTTCCCGCCAGGAATGGATGAGCGTACTGGTTCCCATTGCGCTGGTAGCCGGTTTTGTGATCTTGCTGATGATGCTGGTTTAGCCCGTTCCGGACTGAACCGGCTTACCACCCTGTCGACAGCTTTCCCCCCATGGCCAACGCGAACGCGCTCTCCATACAGAACCTGACAAAAACCTACGCCAACGGTTTCCAGGCGCTGAAAGGGATCAGTCTCGAAGTCAGGGAAGGTGATTTCTACGCCTTGCTGGGCCCCAATGGTGCCGGAAAGTCGACCACCATCGGCATCATCTGCTCGCTGGTCACCAAAACCTCGGGCAAGGTACGCATCTTCGACACGGACATCGACCGCGATTTCTCCAGCGCCAAGCGGCTGATCGGCCTGGTGCCGCAGGAATTCAATTTCAACGTGTTCGAACCGGTCGAGGAAATCCTGGTCAACCAGGCCGGTTACTTCGGCATCGACCGCCGTACCGCCTTTGCACGCGCCGAACAGTACCTGAAACAGCTCGGGCTGTGGGATAAACGCCGCGAGCAGGCCAGGGACCTGTCCGGCGGCATGAAGCGCCGCCTGATGATCGCCCGCGCCCTGGTGCACCGGCCGCGCCTGCTGATCCTCGATGAACCGACCGCCGGCGTGGACATCGAGATCCGGCGCTCCATGTGGCAATTCCTGACCGAACTCAACCGCAGCGGCACCACCATCATCCTGACCACCCACTACCTGGAAGAAGCCGAAAACCTGTGCCGCACCATCGGCATCATCGACGAGGGGGAACTGGTGGAAAACACCACTATGAAGCGCCTGCTGAACGAACTGCAGACGGAAACCTTCGTGCTGGACCTGAAAGCGCCGTTGCAGGAGGCGCCGGACATCCGCCAGCACTGCCTGCGGCTGGTGGATGACACCACGCTGGAAGCGGAAATCACCAGGGACTGCAGCATCAACTTCCTGTTCGACGAACTCACCCGCCGCGGCATCGAAGTGCTCAGCATGCGCAACAAGACCAACCGGCTGGAACAGCTGTTTGTCCACATCGTGGAAGAAAACAACCGGGCGAGAAAGTTCTGATGACCCTGGGCGAAAAATACGTCGCGCTGAAAACCATCTTCATCAAGGAAGTGCTGCGCTTTGCGCGCATCTGGGTACAGACCATCGTGCCCCCGGTGATCACCATCTCCCTGTACTTCATCATCTTCGGCAACCTGATCGGCTCGCAGATCGGGGACATGGAAGGCTTCCGCTACATGGACTACATCGTACCCGGCCTGATCATGATGGCGGTCATCACCAACTCCTACGCCAACGTGGTGTCGTCGTTCTATGGCACCAAGTTTCATCACCACATCGAGGAAATGCTGGTGTCACCGCTGCCGTATTACCTGATCGTACTGGGCTTCGTGGCGGGCGGCATTGCCCGCGGCCTGACGGTGGGGATCGCGGTCACCGGCGTATCGATGTTCTTCACCGACCTGAGTTTCCACAACCCGGGCATCCTCATCAGCACCGTCTTCCTGACCTCGGCGCTGTTCGCGCTGGCGGGACTGCTGAACGGCATCTTCGCCAAAAGCTTCGATGATATCTCCATCATCCCGACCTTCGTGCTGACCCCGCTTACCTACCTGGGCGGTGTGTTCTACAGCATCCACATGCTGCCCGGGTTCTGGCAGAACGTGTCACGGGTCAACCCCATCCTGTACATGGTGAACACTTTCCGCTACGGCTTTCTGGGGGTTTCGGACCTCAGTATCGGTCTGTCCTATGCCATTATTATCGGTTTTATCCTGGTGCTGTACAGCTGGGCGATCTACCTGTTGCGCAGCGGCTACGGCATTCGCCGCTGAGCGAACAAGGCTGGAGCGGTCTCCTGAAGCAGGTCTCGCGTACCGGGTTAGTCCTTGATCCAGCCTTCCAGGGCTTCGATAATCGAACGCGCCTGGTCCGCACTGGAGATATTGAATTTGGATTTCTGCTGGTACTGGCCATTGCGTTTCTGGTAGCGGCGGATGGTGTACTTGTCCTTGCCGTATTCCTCTTTCCTGCGGTCCCAGTCCTGGTAGCGGTAGATAATCGTCGACCAGGCCCCCCTGGTCAGGATCTTTTTATCCAGTTCCTTCACGGTCACCATACCGTCCTCCTCGTACTGGACGGTTAACTCGTCAATCTCTGAAGACATGCATACTTCTCCTGTTTTAATACCTAGCCCGCATTTCTCCGTCATTGCACTCGCAATGAACGGTAATATAACTATCAATCCGCCTTTTCCCGAGAAACCGGCGCTGAAATCTCTACACTCCCGTCCTTGACTGATACGGTCCGCTGGCCGTGGCACAAGGCGAGCAACTCGTTGCCTGCCATTTCAAGACGCCAGCCGTGCAGTACCGGCACATCCTCGTCACCCTGCACCAGCGCGACCAGGTCCTTGCGGCTTGCCAGCACCGTACTGTTGATATG
>JALSRZ010000082.1 GCA_026984515.1 Thiohalobacter sp.
GCTTGCTGCGCGACACGCTGGCTTTTGGCCTGGCCAGCAGGCGTTCGGCCTGTACCAGGTTCGCGCCCTGGCGGCCGAAACGTTGCGGTCCATAGCTGTTGGGTACGCCCCGGCGCAGTATTTCCAGCCGCTCCTGCACCTGTTCCGGTTCGGCCGTCACGCCGCGCAGCACTATGCGGAAACGATTGCCGCGCAGTGCGCCGGTCTTCAGTTTGCGACTGTGACGAGTGCTCTCCAGCACCTGGAAATCCTCACCGTCGAGCGCCCGCCAGTCCGGGTCTGCCTTGCCCGGAAGTTGCACGGAAAACCATTGCTCAGTGACCGCGTGGCGGTCCTTCAGGCCTGCATAACTCACAGCCCGTGGCGAAACACCGGCGAAACCGGCCAACTGTCCCGCTACCCAGTTCGTGTTGCTGTTGCGTTTGCGTATGTACAGCCAGCAGTGTTCGCCTTCTCCGTCCGGAGCAACGAGCGGAATCTCGGTAACGTGAAAATCCTCGGGACAGGTACGGATGGTGGCCGGACCCAGTGCATCTCCACAGGCACGCGGCAGACTCAGCGGAATCGTTTCATTCATTCAGCAATACTACGGCGAAGGCGGCGATTCCTTCCTTGCGGCCGGTGAAACCGAGGTGTTCCGTGGTGGTAGCCTTGACGTTTACGCGGGCCTTCTCCACCTTCAGGTCCTGCGCAATCCGGTTACGCATGTCCTCGACATATGGCGCCAGCCTGGGCTCCTGGGCAACCAGGGTCAGGTCCGCACTGGCGACATCCAGTCCGCGCGCATGCAGCTGTTCCATAACCCGGCGCAACAGTTCGCGACTGTCGATACCGCGCAGGGCCGGATCGCTGTCCGGGAAGTGCCGACCGATGTCACCAAGCGCAGCGGCGCCCAGCAGGGCATCACACAGGGCATGCAACAGTACATCACCGTCCGAGTGTGCAACCAGGCTGTGCGTATGCGCGATTTCCACGCCCCCCAGGACCAGTCGTCCGCCTTCCTGCAGGGCGTGCACATCGAAACCCTGTCCGATTCTCACAGGCGCCCCTGTTGCTGCAGAAAATACGCCGCCAGTGGCAGGTCTTCCGGCCGCGTGATCTTGATGTTGTCGGCGTGCCCTTCGATCATCTGCGGCCGGTGTCCTGCGTGTTCCATCGCGGAAGATTCGTCCGTCACTTCAAAACCATCTTCCAGTGCCTTCGTCAACGCCTGCCGCAGCAGGCCGTAGCGAAACATCTGCGGCGTACTGGCACGCCACAACGCATCCCGGTCCACTGTGGCGCAGACCATGCCCTGTGCATCGGTTCTTTTGATCGTATCATGTACCCGTGCTCCCAGCAGTCCTCCCGTGGCATGGTCCGCCAGGCTTTCGACCAGCAGGCGCAGGTCCTGGTAACGCACACAGGGCCGGGCCGCATCGTGCACCAGCACCCAGTCATCCGCCTGCGCCAGATCCATGAGTGCCTGCAGGCCGTTCAGCACCGAATGACAGCGTTCCCGGCCGCCGTCAGCGCGTATCAGCCTGTGTTCAGGGTGGCGTTCGACGAGCGCGGCCAGTGCAGGATGCCCCTGGCTCACCAGCACCAGCGCTTCCAGCTCCAGCGCATTCCACAACGAATCGAGGCTGTATTCCAGCACGGTCCGCTGACCCAGCTCCAGGAACTGTTTGGGGATTGCCGCGCCCATGCGGCGGCCGCTGCCGGCGGCCGGTACGATGGCCCAGTACGCGGCTTTACGGCTGCTCATCTGCCGGGGCCGGTTCTTCGATAATCTGGTAAAAGGTCTCGTCTTCCTTGACCATGCCCAGTTCTTCCCGCGCACGTTCCTCGATCGCACCCAGCCCCTGTTTCAGGTCTTTTACCTCGGCTTCCAGCGCCTGGTTGCGTTCGCGCAGCTGCTGGTTTTCCTCGCGTTGCATTTCCACCTGCTGGTACAGATCCCAGACTTCGGCGAAACTGCCTTCACCCACCCAGATCCGGTACTGCAGCGCCAGCAGCAGCACAACCAGCAACAGAATCACCCATCGCATACGGATCAGGGAAAACTAGGCATCGAGCTGCCTGAAGCCACCCGGCCCGGCATAGCGGGCGGCACTGCCCAGTTGCTCCTCGATGCGCATCAGCCGGTTGTATTTGGCGACCCGGTCCGAACGTGACAGGGAACCGGTTTTGATCTGGGTTGCCGAGCTGCCCACGGCAATGTCCGCGATCACCACGTCTTCGGTCTCTCCCGAGCGGTGGGATACCACGGAAGTAAAGCCGGCGTCCGCCGCCATGCGAATGGCGGCCATGGTTTCCGTCAGGGTGCCGATCTGATTGGGCTTGATCAGTACGGAATTGGAGATATGCTCGTCGATACCGCGCTGTATGATCGATGTGTTGGTGACAAACAGGTCATCGCCCACCAGCTGGATCCGCTCGCCCAGTCGTTCGGTCAGCAGCTTCCAGCCTTCCCAGTCGTTTTCATCCAGGGCGTCTTCAATGGAAAGAATCGGGTACTGGTCCACCCAGGCTGCAAGGTAATCGATAAATCCCGCCGCATCGAATTCCTTACCTTCCGATGCCAGCACGTACCTGCCATCCTGGTAGAACTCGGAGCTAGCCGTATCCAGGCCAAGGTAGATATCCCGGCCGGCGCTAAACCCGGCTTTTTCGATCGCCTCCAGGATCACCTCGATGGCGGCTTCGTTGGAGGACAGGTTGGGTGCGAAGCCCCCTTCATCCCCTACCGTGGTGCTGAGACCCTGTCCGTTCAGGACGGATTTCAGCGCATGGAACACTTCGGCGCCGTAACGAACCGCCTCATGCAGGCTGCCAGCGCCTACCGGCAGGATCATGAATTCCTGCAGGTCAACGCTGTTGCTAGCGTGTGCGCCGCCGTTGATAATATTCATCATCGGCACCGGTAAGCGGTAATCCATATCGCCGCCCAGGTGGCGGTACAGGGGCACATCACTGGAACGTGCCTGCGCCTGCGCGGACGCCAGTGAAACCGCCAGCAGGGCATTGGCGCCCAGGCGTCCTTTGTTGTCACTACCGTCCAGTTCGATCATGCGCTGGTCCAGGGCGGCCTGATCTGCAGCATCCATCCCCACCACGGCATCACGGATCTCACCGTTGACGTTGGCAACCGCCTTGCGGACCCCCTTGCCCTGGTAACGACTGCTGTCACCGTCGCGCAATTCGACCGCCTCACGTGTACCGGTGGAAGCACCGGAAGGCACGGCGGCACGGCCCATGGACCCATCGTCCAGCAGGACGTCGGCCTCGACCGTGGGATTGCCCCTCGAATCGAGAATCTCCCGTCCCTTAACCGCTTTTATGTTTGCCATTATATCTCCATATTACAATTGGTTGCATTTATTAAATAAGGTGAATTCTGGTTATGTCGGAAGCCCGGCCACTGAAGCAGACAGCGGGCTGCCAGGGTTCGCGGCCGGTGAGCTGCCGGGACAGTTCTACAGGGACGTTTCTGCAAACGGCCGCGATTTTACCGTTCTGTCCAGCTGCATCAATATCTCCAGCAGTTCCTTCATCCGCGCCAGCGGCCAGGCATTGGGACCGTCACTCAGGGCCCTGGAAGGATCCGGGTGGGTTTCCATGAACACCCCCGACACCCCTGCCGCGACCGCGGCGCGCGCCAGCACCGGCACGTATTCACGTTGCCCGCCGGATACCTTGCCCTGGCCACCCGGCAGTTGCACGGAATGCGTGGCATCAAACACGACCGGCGCACCGCTGTCGCGCATGGCCGCAAGAGAACGCATATCAGACACCAGGTTGTTATAACCAAAAGACACGCCGCGCTCGCACACCATGATCTGCTCGTTACCCGTTGCGCGTGCCTTGTCGACCACGTTCTTCATATCCCAGGGCGCCAGGAACTGTCCCTTCTTGATATTCACCGGCTTTCCGGTACGCGCGACATTCTGGATAAAGTTGGTCTGTCGGCACAGGAAAGCCGGGGTCTGCAACACGTCCACCACCGCGGCTACTTCATCCAGCGGGGTATCCTCGTGCACATCGGTCAGTACCGGCACATCTACGTCATCCTTTACCTTCTGCAGGATGCGCAGCCCCTCCTCCATGCCCGGTCCGCGGTAACTGCTGCCGGAAGACCGGTTGGCCTTGTCGAACGACGACTTGTAGATGAACGGGATACCCAGTTCCGTGGTGACCTGTTTCAGGTCCGAGGCCGTCGACAGCGCCAGTTCTTCGCTCTCGATTACGCAGGGGCCGGCGATCAGGAAAAAGGGGGCATCCAGCCCCGCGTCAAATCCGCACAATTTCATGAGTGATAGTTCCTGTAATTCGTCATAGCGAGCGCAGCGCGGTACTCACATACCATGCAACAGGCGGATAGAGATTGCCGCGCTGCGCTCGCTATGACGTGAATGCCACATTAATTCAAGAGGTTCCCCGGATGATACGTCAGACCCCGCGACTAGCTGTCCGACCGCATTTTCATTCAGCCATCAGCCTGCACAAGACTGGGCCGGGCAGCCTGGCTGCCGATCTCGCTGTGGCGCCGGTTGGCCGCCTCCACAAAACTGGTGAACAGCGGGTGCCCGTCACGCGGCGTGGAGGTAAACTCCGGGTGAAACTGGCACGCCAGGAACCAGGGATGGTCAGCGATCTCGACCATCTCCACCAGATTGTTGTCCACCGACGTGCCGGACAGGGTCAGGCCGGCGGCTTCCAGCGGCTCCCGGTAGCGGTTGTTGAACTCGTAGCGGTGGCGATGCCGTTCGACAATCTGGTCCCTGCCGTACACCTTGTGTGCCAGGGTGCCGGGCTTCAGATTACAGGTCTGCCCGCCAAGGCGCATGGAACCACCCAGGTCGCTGTTTTCGTCGCGCCGCTCGATATTCCCCTGCCGGTCCTGCCATTCGGTGATCAGCCCGATCACCGGGTGCGGGGTGTCGGGCAGGAACTCGGTACTCTGCGCGCCTTCCAGGCCGGCGACATTGCGCGCAAACTCGATCACGGCGACCTGCATGCCGAGGCAGATCCCCAGGTAGGGGATGCCGTTTTCGCGCGCGTAGCGCACCGCCATGATCTTGCCTTCCACACCACGTTCCCCGAACCCGCCCGGCACCAGCACGGCGTCCGCCTTGCCCAGTACGTCCAGGCCTTTCTGTTCGATGACCTCGGAATCCACGTAACGGATCCGGACCCGGGTACGGGTCTGGATGCCGGCATGAATCAGGGCTTCAGACAGCGATTTGTAGGACTCCGTCAGGTTCACATACTTGCCGACCATGGCAATGGTTACTTCGTGTTCGGGGTGGTCCAGGCTGTCCGATACCTTTTGCCATTCCGACAGGTCTGCCGGCGGCACGTCCAGGTGCAACAGTTCCACCGCGATATCATCGAGGTGCTGCTGGTTCAGCAGCAGCGGGATACGGTAGATACTGTCGACATCCACCGCCGAGATGACGGCCTTGTCCGGCACATTGGTAAACAGTGCAATCTTGCGACGCTCGTCCACCGGGATGGTGCGGTCCGCGCGGCACAGCAGGATATCCGGCTGGATACCGATGGAACGCAGTTCCTTGACCGAGTGCTGGGTCGGCTTGGTCTTGATCTCTCCCGACGCGGCGATATAGGGCACCAGCGTCAGGTGCATGAAAATGGCATTGCCGTGTCCAAGTTCCACGCCCATCTGGCGGATCGCTTCGAGAAACGGCAGCGATTCGATGTCACCAACCGTGCCGCCGATTTCCACCATGGCGATATCGGCACCCTCGGCACCGGCGCGCACACAGCGTTTGATCTCGTCGGTGATGTGCGGGATGACCTGCACGGTTCCGCCCAGGTAGTCGCCGCGCCGCTCCTTGCGGATGACCTGCTCGTAGATCTGGCCAGTGGTGAAATTGTTGCGCTTGCCCATGGTGGTGCGCACAAAGCGTTCGTAGTGCCCCAGGTCCAGGTCGGTCTCGGCCCCGTCGTTGGTGACATAGACTTCGCCATGCTGGAACGGGCTCATGGTGCCGGGATCCACATTGATGTAGGGATCGAGCTTCATGAGCGTGACCTTGAGGCCGCGGGCTTCCAGCAACGCGCCAAGCGAAGCGGCGGCGATGCCTTTCCCCAAAGAGGAAACCACACCGCCGGTTATGAATATGAACTGGGTCATGAAGCTCCGAAAAATGCGGGAGAAACAACAACTGGACGGGAAGCCAGACTAACAGATTCCGATTCGCCGGACAATGCGTCCGGGTACAAATCACAGGCAACGCCTGTCAGGATTCCGGCATCCTGCTCCAGCTAAGGGCCAGCCCCGGTTCGCCGGCGCCGCTGTGGAAACCCTCGCAAACACATAGCCCGGCCACTGCGACCAGTTCGTCGCCAAGGTACAGCAGCGGCACACGCCCACGCTCCCACTCCGGCACCCGCCATTCCTGCAACAGCTTTTTCAGGCGGTGATGGTGGGCACGCCCGGCCGGCCGCAGTACTTCGCCGCCCTGGCGGAAGCGGACCAGTACCCTCTCCCGGCCGGCCGGCGGGCGCAAACCGCTGCCGGTTACGGCTCGGGCGCGCAGCACACCGCCGGCCTGCTCCAGCACCAGCGGAGCCTGTAGATCCCACGGGTGACGTTCGGCGGGGTCCAGCACCGGCAAAGGCGCCATGATAAACAGGCGGTCCCGGAAGCGACGCACTTCCACGCCCGGCCAGCGCACACAGGGCCTGGCGTCCCTGCGACTGCCTGCCACCTCTTCCACTATCCGTTCCAGCACAACTTGCGAAGGCAGCGGCAGACCCAGTTCGGCGACCCGGTAACGGACCAGGTTACGCTGCCGTGCCGCCGACAGTCTGCCGAGCCCCGTCAGCGACAGGCTCGCCCCTGTGCAGTCACAGGCCCGGCTGTCCCGTGCCGCCAGTGCGTTGGCCAGTTCAAGCTGCTCCGCCTGGTGCTTCGCCGCACGCGCCAGCACCGTTGCCAGGCCCGGCCAGTGCCGTTGCAGGTCCGGCATGACCCGGTGCCTGAGCAGGTTGCGATCATAGCGCGTGTCTGCGTTACTGGGGTCCTCGACCCACTGCAGCCGGTGGTGGCGGGCATAGTCGAGGATGTCGGCACGGCGCAGCTCCAGCAGTGGCCGCACCAGGCGACCAGCTCCCAGCGGCATCGTGACCGGCATGGCCGCCAGACCGCGCGGGCCTGCACCGCGCAGCAGTTGCAGTAACAGTGTCTCGGCCTGGTCGTCGCGGTGCTGGGCGCTGAGCAGGATCGCACCGGCCGGCAACCAGTCTGCCAACGCCCGGTAGCGCGCGGTACGCGCGGCGGCTTCCGGGCTTTCGCCACGGCGGGCCTTACCGTCTATACGCAGAAACTGACAGGGAATATCCAGCTCTTCACAGACCGAGCGGCAGTGCATCTCCCAGTCGCCGGCCTGTTGTTGAATACGGTGGTTGACGTGAACGGCGGAGAGCGTGCCGGGCAGTGCATGGCGTTGCCCGGCCAGCAGGTGCAACAGGGTGTGCGAGTCCACGCCACCGCTGAACGCCACATGGTAGTGCGGCGCCGCCGGCAGCTGCTGCACAATCTGTGCGGGATGCAGTTTACTTTTCGGTGAACTCACCGAAGGACATCAGGCGTTGATAGCGTGCTGCGATCAACTGGTCAGCAGGCAGGCGGTCGAGTTGATCGACCTGTTCGACGAGGTGTTGTTTTACACGGCGCGCCATCTCATCCACATCGCGATGCGCGCCGCCCAGGGGTTCTTCGATCACCGTATCGATCAGTTGCAATTCCTTCAGGCGGGTCGAGGTGATGCCCATGGCCTCGGCGGCGTCGGACGCCTTGTCGGCACTCTTCCACAGGATGGATGCACAGCCTTCCGGCGAAATGACCGAGTAGATACTGTACTGCAGCATCATCATGCGGTCCCCGACCCCGATCGCCAGTGCTCCCCCGGAACCGCCCTCGCCGATCACAGTGCAGACAATCGGCGTTTTAAGGTCGGCCATGACAAACAGGTTGCGCGCAATCGCTTCACTCTGGCCGCGCTCTTCCGCGCCGATGCCCGGGTAGGCGCCGGGTGTATCGATAAAGGTCAGTACCGGCAGGTGGAAACGCTCCGCCATCTGCATCAGTCGCATGGCCTTGCGATACCCTTCCGGCCGCGGCATGCCGAAATTGCGCCGGATTTTCTCTTTGGTATCACGTCCCTTCTGCTGCCCGATCACCATGACCGGCTTCCCGTCCAGGCGCGCCAGCCCACCCACGATGGCCTTGTCGTCCGCGTAGGTTCGGTCGCCATGCAGTTCATGAAAATCGGTAAAAATCCGGCTGACGTAGTCCAGCGTGTAGGGACGCTGGGGATGACGAGCCAGTTGCGAAACCTGCCAGGCGTTGAGGTTGGAGAAAATCGATTCGGTGAGCGACTGGCTCTTGGCCTGCAGCCGGCCGATTTCCTCGTTGATGTTGATTTCCGCGTCATCGCCAACATAGCGAAGCTCTTCGATCTTCGCCTCCAGTTCGGCAATAGGCTGCTCAAAATCAAGGAAATTCATGTCCATCAGCGTGTCCGGCATCCGTCAGTCATCGGCTTCGCCGAAAGTGTACTGGATTCGGGCTGGACCTGCATCTGCCTGAACTGCTTTCGGGACGGCAACGATGGTGAAAACCGCTATAATCACTGCAGGGCACCGGAATCCGGCCCCGTCAAAAGGAAAGGACAGAACGACATGCTAAACATCCCGCTGCACTGGCTCCTCGCCCTGCTCGCGGTAGTATGGGGACAGGCATCCGCCGAACCGGTCACGCTCAGGTTTGGCGTGCTCTCCATTGCACCACCCGCCCGCATTCATGCCAACTGGCAGCCATTCACCCATTACCTCTCCGCGCAACTGGGGCAAGCGGTCGCCATCGTGGTACCGCGCGGCTTCGGCAAAATGAGAGCCGCCGCCGCCAATAACGAGGTGGATATCTTTTACGTCAATTCCCACGTGTTTTACCGGCTGCACAAGGAAGGCAAAGCCACCGGCCTGGCGCAGATGCAGAACATTGCCGGCAAGGTGACCAGCCGCAGCGAAATCTATGTGCGTGCGGACAGCGGTATCGAGTCCGTGAAACAACTGAAGGGCAAGCGCATCGCCTATATCAGCCCAATGGGCGCCGGTGGCTACCTGGCACCGCGCGCCTGGTTACTTGAAAACGGGGTCGACGATACCCGGGAGATCTTCACCAGGAACCTGTCCAACTCCATTCACCAGGTACTGCTGGGGGACGTCGAGGCCGGCACCATGTGCGGGGTGAACTATCGCCTGATGAGCCGGAAAGTGGATACCGGCGAGCTTAAAGTCATCGGCGCCAGCGAGGAATATCCGGAAAACCTGGTGGCTGCACGTGCCAGCCTGGACCCCGCCCTGCAGAAGCGTATCCGCACCATCCTCATTGAAATGGACCATACCCCCGCTGGCCGCAAAGTGCTGGAGCAGATGCACGGTATGAAAATCCGGCGCTTCCTGCCCTACGACCCGGCAACCATCACCCGTACTGAAAAGCTGCTCGAAGAAGCGCAGCTGAATCCCTGACATGCGCCTGGGCCTGTATCCCCGTCTGGCGCTGAGTATCGGGGTTCTGTTGTGCGCGGCACTGCTGACACTGGGTTACCTGCTGGTGGAGGATTCAGAACAACGTTTCCGGCAGGAACGCCTGGAGCTCGCGCGTGCACAGGCCCGCACCCTGGCCGAGGGCAGCCTCGATGCCCTGGTCAGCAAGGATTATGAACTGCTCGAACGCTGGGTGAATGCAGTGTTGCCGGCCGACTACTATGCGTGGGCTTACCTGGCACGCGCCGATGGCAGGATCCTCACCGACACCCGGCTTGACCGGATCGGCCACTATGCGCAGGCGGATGGCCCGCTGCGTGTTCCCGTGATTCGCGATGTCGAGCGCGACGGACGTCAACTGCGCGAAATCATCTACCCGGCACGGGTGGGCGACCAGCACATCGCCAACGCAGCAGTGGCCTATTACCTGGACGAACAACCCTTCTACACCCGTACCGCCGCCCTCAAAACCGCTTCCGTACTCGGTCTGTTCCTGGCGCTGCTGCTGGCGGCTACTGCCTATATCATCCGCCGGCATACGCGTCCGCTGTCGAAACTGGCCGAGACCATGACCGCGACTTCGCTGAGTGCTGCCTCCGTCCGCCGCCCCGATCCTGACATGCTGGAACGTAACGATGAAATCGGCACACTGGCACGCGAATACGACGAGCTGCTGGACCGGTTGCAGGCTTCCTGGGCGGAACTGCGCAACGAGGAACAACGCCTGCGGGACATGGTGGAAACCCGCACCCGCAAGCTGCAACAGAGCAACCAGGAACTGGAGTCCTTCTCCTACTCGGTCTCGCACGACCTGCGTGCACCGTTGCGCACCATCAACGGCTTCTGCCAGGCCCTGCAGGACGATTATGCCGACTTGCTCGACGACACCGGCAGGAACTACCTGGATCGTGTCCTGGGCGCCAGTCGGCGCATGTCCGGCCTGATCGATGACCTGCTGCGCCTGTCCCGGGTCTCGCGCTCGGAACTGAACTGGCAATCGGTCAATCTCAGCGAACTGGTGAACGGACTGCTGCACAAGTTGCAGGAACAGGAACCGGAACGCCGCGTGAAAACCGACATTGCGCCGGACCTGGTGGCCAGCGGCGATCCCGCACTGCTTAGCATCCTGCTGGACAACCTGGTCAGCAATGCCTGGAAATACACGGCCGGAACCGCGCAGGCCCGCATCGAGTTCGGCCTGACCCGGGTGAACGGCGAAAGCGCCTGGTATATCCGCGACAATGGCGCCGGTTTCGATATGCAGTACGCGGAAAACCTGTTCATTCCCTTTCAGCGCCTGCACCGGGCGCAGGATTTCGAAGGCGCGGGCATCGGGCTGGCCACGGCGCAACGCATCGTTCACCGGCACCACGGCCGCATCTGGGGTGAGGGTCACCTGAACGAAGGCGCAGTATTTTACTTCACCCTGAAAGATCACTGCGGTTCCGTTAACCCGCCAACAACGTGACTGAAACGTAAGCGGCAGGTACGTTTTGGGTCAGGTCGGGCAACCCGGTCAGGAGGCGCAGAACCTGCCCTCCCTGGCCACTCGACTGCCGCATCCCTGCGGCAGACGGTCTTGACCGGGTGATACCGGGAGTATGTGGGCAGGATGCTCACAGGCTTGATCGAATCTGCTCGGCTACCCGAAAAGCATTGGCGTATATCGTCCAGGTGTAGGGAACGCTGCCACCAGTGGGCATGAAACTGCCGTCGCTTACATACAGGTTTTCAGCATCGTGTACGCGGCAGTCGGCGTCCAGTACCGACGTGGCCGGGTCTTTACCAAAGCGACAGCCGCCCGCAACCAGGTTCTGCGGTGGTGCACCGCTGATGCCAGAGTGAATATTTTTTGCGCCCAGGGTTTCCATCACACGCAGCGCCCGCTCATTGATGTAGCGCCCTACCTTCAGGTCGTGTTCGTGGTAGCCAATGCGTACTTTGGCAACCGGGATATTCCATTTGTCACGAACAGCACTGTCGAGGTCCACAAAGCAGTTATCGTTCGGGAGCCAGTCGCAGAAAATCTCGTAGCGCAGGTGCTGGGCGTTGGTGAATGCGGATTTCAGACGCTGCTGTAACGGTTTTCCCCACACCAGCCGGTCGTCCTCATCCCACTTTTCGCCCAGCGCCCGGCCAATCGGGTTGGGATGGCTGAGCAGGAAATCGACGGTACCCCCTTTGGCACGCCCTCCGAATGTTTTGTCATCAAGGAAATACCAGTCCTGCAGGCCCCGGTTTACAAACGGGCCGCGCGTCTTCAGCGCTGCGGCGGCATCTGCATCCAGGGCGGCGTACTCCAGCTCACCCGAACCGGAACCACCGGCCGAGAACAGCAGGTTTTTGCCCACCTGCCCACGGTTGTTGCCCAGGCCCCGCGGATGCTTCGGTCCGACCGACGCCAGCAACAGCCGGCTGGTTTCGATGGCCTGGCAGGCCACTACGAACCGCCTCGCTGTGACCACCTGTGCCTGGTCTTCGGCATCGTAGTAGTGTGCCTCGGTCACCCGGCCACGGGCGTCACTGGCCAACCGGTATACCCTGGCGTGCGCGCGAATCTCACACTTCCCGGTGGCGGTCGCACGGTCCAGCAAGGCGGCGCGGGCACTGCCCTTGGCGCCGGTGGAACAACCGTAACTGCCACAGTAACCCGAATAGGCACAACTGCCCCGCCCGTCCCGGGATCTGGACAGGATGGCGCGCGGGGTTGGCAGCGGGTGCAGGCCCAGTTTCCTGCAGGCGCGATCGATGTAGTTCACCACCGGGTGTTCACGTGTGGGTGGCATGGGAAAATCCGGCGTGGAACGGGGTTCCGCAAAGGGATGATCGACACAGCGGCCGGAAATTCCTACTTCCTTTTCCACCAGGGTATACCAGGGCTCCAGGTCTGCGTAGCGGATCGGCCAGTCGGCCACGTTGGCGCCTTCGACCGGACCGAATTCTGACCGCAGGCGGAAATCTTCCGGCTTGAGGCGGTAGAAAAAACCGCTCATGAAATTGGAGGAACCGCCCACGCAGTTGCCGTTCCAGAAGTCCCAGCCGGATTCCGAGGTGGCTTCGCCCACCCATTCGCCGTCCAGCAGGTCTTCAATGACGTGCTGTTCGTCTTCCAGGTTCGGGGTGTAGACACTGCGGCGGCAACAGGCCAGCTCGTCCTTGTAGAAGTCCTGTTCCGTGAACCAGGGCCCCTTTTCCAGCACCAGTACCGAGTAGCCGGCCTGCGCCAGTGTCAGGGCGACCGGACCGCCTCCCGCGCCGCTGCCGATCACACAAATGTCAAAGTCCCGGTCCATGCCGGTCAGGCCTTGCGCTGGAAATGCACCGGCCTGCCGAGCCGGTACCAGGTTTTGTTAGCGGGCGGCCGCGGGAAGCCGGGCTGGTGCTGCAGCCATTGCCAGCCGATGCCCTGTGGATTGCCGCCATACACGGGGTCAGCCAGCAGCGCTTCCAGCAGGTAGGTCAGCACCAGCGACAACCAGTTACGGCCGGCGCGGCTCTGCTCGATAGTGCGCAACAGAGACTCCCTTTGCGTTTCATCCAGCCCGGTAAAAGGTGTACCCATGCGTTCCTGCGCGAGTTCGTTCAACCACCCCACTCCCTGCAAGACAAATTCCCGGTCTTCGCCATCGGCGTCAGGATTGTCCAGCGTATTGCGCAGGTACTGGATGGCGTGAATATCCGCAGCGCCGGGCACATCCTCTCCCGCAGGAAACAGGTGCTGTTGTACTGCTGCGAGGGTACGCCAGGGATCCTTACCGGCCCAGTCCGGAGCTTCAGCCAGGCCTGAACGGCGTTCCTTAAGTGCGAGTGCCGGATAGCTGGCCGCCAGTACTCCAAGTGCTGTCAGCCGGGACAGAAACTCGCGGCGCGTGACCAGTACCTGCCGCTCACTGTTCACTTGTAAACCACCCGCACCTGTTTATCCCCCGCCAGTTCGCGCAGGCGGTGCAACAGTTCATCGGTGGGATGCACCCGCCATTCTTCGCCCAGGGTGATATGCGCCTGAGCGCTGCCGCCGTTGTAGAGGATGCCGACCGGGCAATCACCTTCGCAGAAGGGGGTCAGCACTTCGCCCAGCGAGCGCACGAAGCCGTTGCCGGCCTGTTGCGCGCCGACCTTCACCACCAGGCGCCGGGCGTATACTTCGCGCGCCTGGTCGATTTCCAGGATCCGGTTAGCATTCAGCCGCATGCTGCCGGAAAAATCATCGAAGGCCAGTGTGCCCTGCACCACCAGCACCTTGTCGTTGGCCAGCAGTGCGCGGTACTGCTCAAACACTTTGGAGAATACCCGAATCTCCATGCGGGCAGTGCGATCGTCCAGGGTGATAAAGGCAATGCGCGCACCACTCTGGGTATTGCGGGTACGGAAATCCACTACCAGCCCGGCCAGTACCACGGTTTTTTCCTGGCCACGCTGCCGGGATGCACCGCCACCTTCTTCACACAACTCGGCAAGCGGTGCCGTAATGATACTGGCCAGTTCTTCCCGGTAGCGATCGATCGGGTGCCCGGTCAGGTACAGTCCCAGGGTTTCCTTTTCACCGGCCAGTCGCTGTTGTTCGTCCCATTCGGGCAGGCTGACCGCCGCCAGCGGTTGCACCTGCACAGGCGCTGCGACACTGCCGAACATATCAGACTGACCGGCAGCCGCGTCACGCAGGTGCTGTTCAGCGGACTGGATCGCCTCCGGCAGCTGCGCCATCAGCGAGGCGCGGTTTTCACCCAATGCGTCCAGGGCACCGGCCCGGATCAGTGCTTCGTACACCCGCCGGGTCACCTTGCGCGAATCCGTCCGGGTACACAGATCGACCAGTGAAGTGTAGGGACCGCCGGCCAGTCGGTTGTGGATCATAACCTCGATGGCGGCTTCACCAACGCCCTTGATGGCGCCCAGCCCGTAGATAATGGTTGCGCTTTCCGGCGCCCCCTCCGCGCGGTCGCTGATACCCGCTGTAAAGGCATAACCCGAGCGGTTGATATCCGGCGCCACCACCTCCAGCTCCATGTGACGACACTCGTCGATCAGGGTGACCACCTTGTCGGTGTTATCCATGTCCGCAGACAGCACCGCCGCCATGAACGGTGCCGGGTAATGCGCCTTCAGCCAGGCGGTCTGATAGGACACCAGCGCATAGGCAGCGGAATGGGATTTATTAAAACCGTAACCGGCGAACTTCTCCATCAGGTCGAAAATGTAGGTCGCGGTTTTCTCCTCGACCCCGCGTTGCACCGCGCCTTCGGTGAAGATGGTGCGCTGCTTGGCCATTTCCTCGGGTTTTTTCTTGCCCATGGCACGGCGTAACAGGTCAGCGCCGCCCAGCGTGTAGCCGGCCAGCACCTGGGCAATCTGCATGACCTGTTCCTGGTAGAGAATGACCCCGTAGGTGGGCCGGAGAATCGGTTCAATATCCGGGTGCGGGTATTCGACCCTGGCTCGACCGTGTTTGCGGTTGATGAAGGTTTCCACCATACCCGACTGCAGGGGGCCGGGGCGGTACAGCGCGACCAGTGCCACGATGTCTTCGAAGGAATCCGGCCTGAGGTTCTTGATCAGCTCCTTCATGCCACGCGATTCGAGCTGGAATACGGCGGTGGTACGCCCGCTTTTGAGCAGCTCGAAGGCCTGCGTATCATCCAGCGGAATGGTGCTGATATCCAGGGCCGGTTCGCCCAGCTGCGCGCGCTGCTGGTTGACCGTCTGCAGCGCCCAGTCGATGATGGTCAGGGTGCGCAGGCCGAGGAAATCGAACTTTACCAGGCCCACGGCTTCCACGTCGTCCTTGTCAAACTGGCTGACGATATTGACCCCGCCCGGTTCACAGTAGACGGGCGTGAAGTCGGTCAGTCGGGTCGGCGAAATGACCACGCCACCGGCGTGCTTGCCGGCGTTGCGAGACAGGCCTTCCAGTGAACGCGCCAGGTCGAGGATCGCCCGCACATCCTCGTCGTCCCGGTACAGGTCGCGCAGGGCGTCCTCCTGTTCCAGCGCCTTGTCCAGCGTGATGCCGATTTCGAACGGGATCAGCTTGGCGATGCGGTCCACGAAACCATAGGGCTGCCCCAGCACCCGGCCGACGTCGCGCACCACCGCCCTGGCGGCCATGGAACCGTAGGTGATGATCTGCGAGACCTTTTCGCGACCGTAGCGTTCCGCCACGTAATCGATCACCCGGTCGCGTCCTTCCATACAGAAGTCGACATCGAAGTCCGGCATGGAGACCCGTTCCGGGTTGAGGAAACGCTCGAACAGCAGTTCGTATTTCAGGGGATCCAGGTCCGTGATGGTCAGCGCATAGGCCACCAGTGAACCGGCGCCCGAGCCGCGCCCCGGTCCCACCGGTACACCGTTTTTCTTGGCCCACTGGATAAAGTCCGCGACGATGAGAAAGTACCCGGGGAAGCCCATGGAGAGGATGACATCCAGTTCGGTCTGCAGGCGTTCGTCGTAGGGTTTGCGGCGCTCGGCAAAATCGTCTGCCGTGGTGTCAAACAGGCTGGCCAGTCGTTTCTCGAGACCCTGCTGTGCCTGCTGGCGGAAATACTCATCCATACCCAGGCCCGCCGGGACCGGGAAATCAGGCAGGTAGTTTTCACCCAGGGTGAGGTGCAGGTTGCAGCGCCTGGCGATTTCCACGCTGTTTTCGAGCGCTTCCGGGAGATCGGCAAACAGGGCCTGCATCTCTTCCGGCGTGCGCAGGTACTGCTGTGCGGAGTGGCGTTTGGGCCGGCGCGGGTCGTCCAGGGTGCGTCCGTCATTGATACAAACGCGCGCCTCGTGCGCATCGAACTCATCGGGCTGGAGAAAATGCACGTCGTTGGTAGCCACCACCGGTACGTCGTACCGGGCCGCCAGGTCGACGGCTGCGTGCAGGTAATGTTCCTCACCGTCACGCCCGGTGCGCTGCACTTCCAGGTAAAAGTGATCCGGGAACCGTTGTGACCAGGCAAGCAGGCGCTGTTCCGCCAGCTCCAGGTTCCCCGCCAGCAGGGCTTCACCGATATCCCCCTCGCGTCCGCCGGACAGGGCGATCAGGCCGGCGCTGGACCCCTGCAGCCAGTCCCGGTCCAGCATGGGGACGGACTGGTGCTGCCCCTCGAGGTAGGTACGGGAAACCAGCTCGGTGAGGTGGCGATACCCCTCACGGTCCTTGCACAGTAACACCAGCCGCCAGGGGCGTGCTGGCTGTTCCGGGTTGCGCACCCACAGTTCCACGCCGATGACGGGTTTGACCCCCGCCGCCATTGCGGCGCGGTAGAACTTGACCATCGCGAACAGGTTGCTCTGGTCGGTAACCGCTACCGCGGGCATCCCCGCGCCGGCTACGGCGTTCACCAGCGGTTTCAGCCGCACAATACCGTCCACCAGTGAATATTCGCTGTGCAGGTGGAGGTGAACAAAACCCGGGGTCATGCATGCAGTGTCCGGCTTTGGCGCCGGGGTTTCAAGACTTGACAACGCGGTCGCACGGCAGGGCGGTCAATCCTGCCGGAACGGACGGCCGCTGCAGGCAAGCGTCAGCCTCCAGGCCCGCCCGGACCCAGTTGCTGCAGAAACTTCTCCATCTCCACCAGCATTTCGTCAAAGGACGGGTTGTAGGTCAAGCGCCGGACCACCGGGCAGTCTTCGGAGTCGTCGAACATCTCGCCCAGGCAGTTTTCCTCGCCGCGTTTGCACAGTTCGTACTTGTGCCGGTCCAGCCGGTAGTAGTGGGTGCAGAAACGGTAACTGCCGGCAGCGCCGTAGTGCGGATTGCAAGGCGATTGCAGCAATGCCGTGTGGGCGAAGGAACGGATGTTCTGCTCCGGAAACTCCGCCGGCATCAGCTGGACACCGGCGGGCACCTGCGGCTGTCCGGTAGTGTAGTACAGCATGCGGCGCGGGCTGCCCTGCTGGCGCGAAAACCAGTCCAGGATCGCGTCGGCATCCACCGTGGCATCGTTTTCGCTGGCTACCACGAACAGGGGGGTTTTGCGCTCTACCAGGGTACTGACGCGGTGCAGTGCACGGATCATGTGGTGCACCTCGCAAATGGCCCGGTTGGTCAGTGACTCGTACTTGAAGTCGTCACTGTCCGGCTGCACATCGAACCAGCTCATGCGCCGCCACCATCGGCCCAGCCAGGCCAGCGGGCAGGTCAGCTGCGCCGCGGCGATGACGCGTACGGCGGGCGCAAACAGGAACTGGGCCTTGATATTGCGGTTACGTACCGACTGGTACAGGTTGAGCGTTGCACCTATCGAGAACCCCAGCAGGTAGAGCTCGTCCACTTCCGCTTCCAGCAGCCCGAGCAGGTGCTGGTGGGCTTCCACCCAGTCCTGCCAGCGAATTTCCAGCAGGTCACCGGGCCGGGTTCCGTGCCCGGGCAGCTGCATGGCCAGCACCAGGAATCCCTGTTGCTGAAAAAAACCGGCGATATCACGCATCATGAACGGCGAATCCGTCAGGCCATGCACCATCAGGATGCCGCGTTTGATGCGCCCCTGTCCTTCCGGGCAAAGCATGAACGGACTGTTCCCTTCCACCACCCAGGCACGCTGCCGGTCATCCAGCCCGCAGCGCGCCGCCGCCACGCGCCGCTGACCGTCCTCCAGGTATCCAGCGAGACTGTCGAACTTTTTAAAATGGCCGGCCTGTGCGGAAGGCTGGTGGCGTTCGCCCAGTTCAAAAGCGCCGGCGCTTTGCCCGGCGATACGCAGGGAGGAGAAAAATTTCCAGAACTGCGACATGACCTCAGGCGTTGCCCGCCGCGGCATCCAGTGCCCGGCGCACGGGGGCATAGGAACGGCGGTGTACCGGTGTGACGCCGAGCACCTGTAACGCCTCCAGGTGCGCCTTGCTGGGATAGCCCTTGTGCTTTGCCAGCCCGTATCCCGGGTAGCGACGATCCAGTTCCACCATCTCCCGGTCGCGACTGACCTTGGCGATGATCGAGGCGGCGCTGATGGCCGGCACCAGGCTGTCACCTCTGACCACAGCCTGCGACGGGTAATTCAGGTCCGGGCAGCGGTTACCGTCCACCAGCACCAGCTCCGGCGCCAGCGCCAGTCCCGCCACGGCCCGCTGCATGGCCAGCAGACTGGCCTGGAGGATATTGATGCGATCGATCTCGTGTACCTCGGCCCTCCCCAGCGCCCAGGCCAGGGCCTGCTCGCGAATCTGCTCATCCAGTATTTCCCGGCGCCGCGCGGTGAGTTTCTTGGAATCCCTGAGTCCCTCTACCGGCCGTCGTGGATCCAGTATCACGGCGGCCGCAACCACCGGCCCTGCCAGCGGGCCGCGCCCCACTTCGTCGACACCGGCCAGGCAGGCCGCCAGTGACTGGTAATCCATTTCCTGTACGTCGGTCAATGTGTTCCCCTTGTGATGACCTGTTGTGCCGCCCGGGCCGCCGCGCCGGTGCGCAGCTGCCGATGTACCGCGGCAAACGGTTCGACCTGGCGCCGGGCCTGCCCGGGTTGCTGCAGCAGTTCCAGCAGGCTGCCCGCCAGCCGTTGCGGTGTCGCATCGTCCTGCAGGTATTCAGGCACCTGTGCGCTACCCAGCAGGTTATTGGGCAAGGATACATACGGTACCTGTAACAGGCGACTGGCGATCGCATAGCTGAGCGGGTGCATGCGATAAGCGACCACCATTGGCCGTTTGAGGAACATGCACTCCAGCGTAGCCGTGCCGGATGCCAGCAGGACCACGTCCGCGGCGCACATAGCCTGCCGGGCCTGGCCGTTGACCAGTTTCACTGCCGGCAGCACCGGTTGCCCGGCCTGCAGGATCGACCTGCACAGGGGCAACAGGCCTGGTGTTGCCACTGGCAACAGGAACTGCAGTTCCGGCAGTGCCTGGCTGCACAGGCGTGCCGCTTCCAGAAAAACCGGTAACAGGCGTTTGACTTCGGCTGCCCGGCTGCCCGGCAGTAGCGCTACGCAGCGGCGACCGGTCGCCAGTCCCAGTTCGGCGCGAAGCGGCGCTACAGGACCACATTCACCGATTTCGTCGGCCAGCGGGTGTCCCGTAAAACAGGCCGGCACACCCTGCTGCTGGTAGAACTGTGCCTCGAAGGGCAACAGGGTCAACATCTGGTCGACACTGCGCCGGATTTTGTTCATGCGGTAGCGTCGCCATGCCCAGACAGACGGGCTGACCCAGTGCAGCGTCGGGATGGCATGACGTTTCAGTCTCCTTTCCAGGGCAAGATTGAAATCGGGGGCGTCAATGCCCACGAACACATCCGGCGGGTTATGGACAAAATGTTGTGCCACCTTTCTGCGCAGCCGCAGCAGGGCGGGCAGGCGTCCCAGCACTTCCACCAGGCCCATGATCGCCAGCCGTTCAGAACGCGCCAGCACCTCGCAACCGGCCGCCCGCATGGCAGCACCGGCAATACCCTCGAAGCGGGCATCGGGCCGTTCGGCCCGGATGGCCTGTATCAATGCGGCGCCCAGCTGATCACCCGACAGCTCCCCTGCAACCAGCCCGACACGCAGTGGCCTGCTCATGCCTCAGCGCACGATGCTGCGGTCACTGGCGGAAACAAAATCACGCAGGCGGGCCAGGTCATCACTTTGGTGCGCGATACGGTCCAGTTCCCCGATGGCCCTGTCCAGCGGCAGCTCGGAACGATACAGGATGCGGTAGCCTTCCTTGAGCCAGCGTATCCGATCCGCGGAAAAACCGCGTCGTCTGAGCCCTTCGATGTTCAGGCCGCGCGCCCTGCCCCGACCCTCGCTGACCATGACAAACGGCGGCACGCTCTTGTTGATACGTGCCCCGTAGGCGGTAAATGCGTGTTCGCCGATGTGGCAGAACTGGTGCACCAGGCTGGCCCCGCCCAGTGTTGCGTAGTCCCCGATGTGCACGTGACCGGCCAGCGTCGTGTTGTTGGCAAGCACCGTGTGACTGCCGATACAGCAATCGTGCGCAATATGCACATAGGCCATGATCCAGTTATCGTCGCCCACGCGCGTCACACCGGCATCCTGTTGCGTACCGCGATTGATGGTTACATACTCGCGAATGGTATTGTTACGACCGATCTCCAGCCGGGTCGATTCCCCCCGGTATTTTTTGTCCTGGGGTTCGCTGCCCAGCGAAGCAAACGGGAAGATACGGGTGCCTGCCCCTACAAAGGTCAGGCCGCCAAGCACTACGTGGGAAGCGATCCAGCAGTTGCTGTCCACTTCCACCCCGGCCCCGATCACGGAGTAAGGACCGACAATCACATCGGCAGCCACTCGTGCCGCGGGATCGATCACCGCGGTTGGATGGATCAGGGTGGCACTGTGCGGAGCGGACATGCCTGGACGGGATCAGCGTTCGGTCTTGCGTTCAGTGCACATGATTTCGGCGCTGGCGACGGTTTTGCCTTCCACACTGGCATCGCAGTCAAACACCCAGATGCCGCGCCGGGTCTTGATGACGTCCACCGACAGCCGCAACTGGTCTCCAGGTTCAACGGGTCGCTTGAAACGCGCCTTGTCCATACCAACCAGGTAGTAGAGCGTACCGGGCGCACGCTTACCGTCCGCGGTGGCGAACGCCAGCAACCCTGTTGCCTGTGCCAGCGCTTCCAGGATCAGCACGCCCGGCATCACCGGTTTCTCCGGGAAATGCCCCTGGAAGAACGGCTCGTTGACCGAAACATTCTTGATGGCCCGCAGCGATTTCCCGGCTTCGAACTCCAGCACCCGGTCCACCAGCAGGAAGGGGTAACGGTGCGGAAGCAGATCCCGGATGGCATTGATGTCCATGGTCATAATTAAAGTGGATTCCCGGTTAATTGTATATTAAATTGTTTTAAATCTTTTTTTCCAGGTCTGACACCCTCCGCGCCAGGGTGTCCAGCTGCTTGATCCGTACCGCATTGCGGCGCCACAGGGTATTTTTCGTGAGCGGTGTTCCCGCCGAATAGGTGCCGGCTTCGTGAATGGAGCGGGTGACCATCGACATGGCGGTAATGTGAACATTGTCAGCGATTTCCACATGCCCGACAAGACCGACACCACCGGCCAGCGTGCAGTGCCTGCCGATCCGGGTGCTGCCCGAAATACCTACACAACCGGCGATGGCGGTGTGTGCGCCAATAAACACATTGTGCCCGACCTGGACCTGGTTATCGATTTTCACCCCGGCTTCAATCACCGTGTCCTGCAGCGCACCACGGTCCACCGTGGTATTGGCCCCTATATCCACATCGTCACCGATCTGTACGCTGCCAAGCTGGGGCACCTTCAGCCATTCACCCTGATCCAGGGCCATGCCGAAGCCGTCGCTGCCGATCACCACACCCGGGTGCAGGATGACGCGCCGGCCAATCTGCGCACCGGCCAGCACCGTTACACTGGCAACCAGCCGGCTGTCCTGCCCAATGACGACCCCTTCTCCCACCACGCAGCCCGGCCCGATCTGAACCGCGGGTCCGATCTGTGCACCTGCGGCCACGACCGCACCGGCGTCCACCCTGGCAGCGGCGTCGACCATCGCTTCCGGGTGCACCATGGCACTCGCGTGGATACCCGCGGACACGGTTTCCTGCGGGTACAGCAGGGCAACGGCACGTGCATAGCAGGCATAGGGGTTGTCGCTGACCAGCACCGGCACCGGTGAATCAGCCGCATCCTGTTCGGCCAGCACCACTGCGGATGCCCGCGTTGTTCCCAGGTGGCGCCGGTACCTGGGATTGGCAAGGAAGCTCAGGGCACCGGTATACGCGGACTGCAGGGGTGCTACCGCCGAGACGCGCACCGCACCATCACCCCGCAACTCGACACCAAGCTGCCCGGCCAGTTGCGCGAGCGTCAGCTCCATCCGTTCAGTCGGCGATTACTTGCCACCGGACTTGAAGTTGGACTTCAGCTTGTCCAGCACCATATTGGTAACATCGACGCTGTCACTGGAATACACCACCCCCTGGCCGAGGATGATGTCATACTTCTTTTCCTTGGCCAGCGCGACGGTTGCCTCGTACATCTGGCGCTGCAGCTTGGACAGTACTTCATTCTTGCGAATGTTCAGGTCGTCACGAAACTCGTCCTGGGTGCGTTTCAGTTCACGACGCTTGGAAAGAACCTGGCGTTCCAGTTTGCTGTTTTCCTTCTCACTCATGACCGCACCGTCACGTGACAGGCGGTCTTCGAGCTTACGGATACTCTTCTGCAACTTGACCAGCTCCTGTTCGCGTGGCGCGAACTCGGTCTCGATCTTGCTCTGCGCCGCCTTGGCCTGCGGGGCCTCTTCCATCAGGCGGACGGTATTGACAACACCTACTTTGGTGGCGGCCTGCGCCGGCATGACGAACAGGGCCGTCGACACCAGGATGAAAAATAATCTACTGATTGATTTCAAGGTTTTTCTCCCGAATTGAAACTAGAATCCTGCTCCCAGCGTAAACTGGATCTTCTGAACATCATCGCCCGACTTGTCATTGAGTGGCTGCGCGAAACTGATGGCCAGCGGGCCTACCGGGGACAGCCAGGTGGCACCAATACCCACCGACATACGCAAATCACTGGAATCGAAGTCCTCCGCGCCGGGAAACACATTACCGACATCGAAAAAGGTACTCAACCTTACGCTGTTGCTGTCCGTCATGAAAGGCGGGGGGAACAGAATCTGCAGATTTCCCACGGTCCTGAAACTGCCGCCCAGGGGATCATTCTGGTCGTCTCTGGGCCCCAGCGAGAAATCCTGCCAACCACGTACTGAACGCACACCGCCGGCGAAATAGTTGGAGAAGAACGGCAGGTTGTTGAAATCACCGTAGCCGTCACCGTACCCGATATCCAGCTTGGCATTGAACACAAACAGTTTGGTCAGGGGAATGTATTCCCGGATCTTGAGATCGACCTTGTAATACTCCAGCTCGGAACCCGGGATCTTGGTCTCCACGCTGATCCGGCGTTCACCACCTTCACTGGGGAAAATCCTCCGGTTACGGGTGTCGTGCCCGAGACTGGCCGACAGTGAAAGACTTTTGAAATTGTCACCGTGGTCTACAACAAACTGCTGTACCTGGGTGGACGAAAACTCCGTGTTTTTCAGCTTGAGGCTGTCGCCACTGATGGTGAAGCGGAAGAAGTTGCTTTCGCTGAGCGGGAAACCGTAGGTTACATGTGCGCCGTAGGTATCGGTGGAATAGTTGGAAAGATTGGCATTGTTGGCATCCGTCTGCCGGAACGACGCCCCGAAACCACGGCTGATGCCGTCCACGGTGTAATAGGGGTTGGTATAGGAGCCGCTGAACACCTTATTGACCGAGCTGTTGTTAATGGACGCGTCGACCCGGCGCCCGGTACCCAGGAAATTGTTCTGCGAAATACTGCCGTTGAGAATGATGCCCGAGGACTGGGCAAAGCCGAGACCCACCGAGATACTGCCGGACGGCTGCTCGGTAACGGAATAATCGACATCCACCTGGTCGGTTGAACCGGGCACGGCCGGTGTCTCGACATTCACTTCTTCAAAGAACCCGGTGCGCTGCAGGCGGGTGCGTGAACGTTCGACCTTTTCCGCCGAGAACCAGCCACCTTCCATCTGCCGCATTTCCTGGCGCAGCACCTCGTCACGCGTCTTGGTATTGCCCGCAAAATTAATCCGCCGGACATACACCCGCTTGCCCGGGTCCACAAAAAATGTCAGGTCGACCTCACGGGTTTTCTCGTTCACGTCGGGTACAGTGTTGACGTTGGCGAAGGCATAACCCTCGTTACCCAGGCGATCGGATATGCGCGTTACGGTATCGGTAACCCGCTTTCTGGAAAACACATCCCCGGCATTGATACGGAACATCGGGAACAGTTTTTCCGGTGCAATGACCAGGTCTCCGGACAACTTGATCTCCCGGATACGGTACTGGGCGCCCTCGGATACGTTGATGGTGATGTAGATATCCTTCTTGTCCGGCGTAATGGAAACCTGGGTAGAGGTTACATTGAACTTGATATAACCACGGTCCTGGTACCAGGAACGCAGGGTTTCCAGGTCGGCTGCCAGCTCCTGCTTGGAATACTGGTCGTCCTTGGTGTAGAACGACAGCCAGTTCGGCGTACTCTGCTCGAACTGATCCAGCAGGGTTTCATCGTCGAACACCCGGTTGCCGACAATGTTGATCTCCCTGATCTTCGCCACCGCACCCTCGGAAACGTCGATGAGAATATCGACCCGGTTACGCTCCAGCGGCGTTACCGTCGTCTCGATCTTCACCCCGTATTTTCCGCGGCTGTAGTACTGGCGTTCCAGTTCCAGCTCGACCTTTTCGAGCAGGGAACGATCGAATACGTTACCTTCAGCCAGGCCGATATCTTTCAGGGAATCCAGCAGGGGCTCGGTCTCGATGTCCTCGTTACCCTTGATATCGATGCTGGAAATCGCCGGGCGTTCCTGCACGACGACGACCAGCACGTCGCCGTCGCGCTGCAGTTCGACCATCCGGAAATAACCGGACTTGAACAGGGCACGGATGGTACTTTCGGATTCGCGTTCGGTGAACTCGTCCCCCACCTGTACCGGCAAAAAGTTGAAAACCGTACCGGGCGATATACGTTGCAGGCCGTCCACGCGGATATCCGCCACCCGGAAAGGTTCAAAGGCGCTGGCGGAACAGGACCATGCGAGGCCAATGATCATCAACGTCAGAAAACGGTACATCCGGTATCCCTTGCCACTATGCGCCGAATACGCGCGCCAGATCGTTATAGAAAGCAATACTCATCAGGGCCAGCAATACTACAATCCCCAGTTGCTGTCCCACCTGCTGTGCAGATTCCGACAGCGGCCTGCCCTGTATCCACTCAATCAGGTTATACAACAGGTGGCCGCCGTCCAGAACCGGGATCGGCAGCAGGTTCAGCACACCCAGGCTGACACTGACGATCCCGAGGAACTTCAGAAAGCTGCTCAGCCCGCTGCTGGCCGAGTGCGCAGCGTACTGCGCGATACTGATCGGACCACTGATGTTTTCCACCGATGCCTCGCCGGACAGCATGCCCCACAGGGTGCGCAGGGTCAGCGTGGTCATGCTCCAGGTCTTGTGTACCGACCTGGCGATGGAATCCAGGGGGCCGTAGCGCACTTCGATACGAATACTGTCACGAACATCGGTCGGTTTCCGCACATAGGCGCCAATCTGGCCAATGGTCTTTCCCCGATCTTCCACGGCCCGGGGCACCAGTTCCAGCTGCAGTTCGTCCGCACCGCGCAGGATCCCGACCCGCAGGGTCTGACCGGGGCGGGCGCGCACATAGTCCACCCATTCCGACCAGCTGGCGATCGGCCGGCCGTCTACCGAGATGACCCGGTCCCCCGCCTGCATACCCGCCTGCTGCGCCGGTGCCTCCGGCACCAGGCGGTCGATTACCGCGGGTATCTTCGGGCGCCACACGGACAGGCCCAGGTTGCCCAGCAGGCCGCCCTTGTCCAGCGCATTGTCGACGTCACTGAAATCGATGTGCAGTGTCCTGCGGGAATCATCCGGCCTGCGCACCAGGATCTCCGTCTGTTTGCCGGCCAGGGCGGCATCCAGCAATTCCAGGGAAGCGGCGTCCCAGGTCGGCGTGGGCTGGTCACCGACGCGCAGCAACTCGTCGCGCTCCTCGAAACCGGCCCGGGCCGCTACGGACTGCGGTGTAATCTCACCAACGACCGGGCGCAGGCCCGGTACGCCACTGACAAACATCAGCCAGTACGCGGCAATGGCAAACAGGAAATTAAACAGCGGACCCGCCAGCAGCACCGCCGAGCGTGCCCACAATGGCTGCCGGTTGAACGAGCGTGACGCTTCTTCGGGTGCAACCGGGGCTTCGCGTTCATCCAGCATTTTGACATAGCCGCCAAGCGGCAGCGCCGAGAGCGCAAACTCGGTCCGGTCGCTGCCGAACCGGCGTATCCAGAGCGCTTTGCCAAAACCAATGGAGAACCGCAGCACCTTGATGCCCAGTTTCCTGGCGACCCAGAAATGGCCGAACTCATGTACGGCAACCAGTACACTGATGGCAACGATAAAGGCCAGCAGGGAAGCACCGAACCCGCTCATGAGTACATCCTCCGGCCCGCTTTCGCCGCCACCAGCCCGGTAGCAACGGCACGCGCCCTGGCATCGTCCTCCAGGATTACGTCGAATGAATCGGCGTCGCGCGAAGTGACCTGCGCGAGGGTGGCCTCGATGACGTCCGCAATGGCGGTAAAGACAAGGCTTTCGTCCAGGAACGCCTGCACCGCCACTTCATTGGCCGCGTTCAGGATGGCGGACGCAGTCCCCCCTGCCTGCAGCGCTTCCCGGGCGAGCCGCAGACAGGGGAAACGCTGCTCGTCCGGCTGTTCGAAATCAAGACGCCCTACCCTGAACATATCGAGCGCATCCACGCCGGCATCGATACGTTCCGGCCAGGCCAGGCTGTGCGCAATCGGGGTGCGCATATCCGGGTTGCCCAGCTGCGCCAGCACCGAACCGTCCCGGTATTGCACCATGGAATGCACCACGCTCTGCGGGTGAACCATGACCTGTACCCGGTCGCCAGGCAGGGCAAACAGCCGGCAGGCTTCGATTACCTCCAGCCCCTTGTTCATCATGGTCGCGGAATCCACGGATATCTTGCGGCCCATTTCCCAGTTCGGATGTGCGCAGGCCTGCGCCGGAGTGATGCCGGACAGCTGCTCCGGTGCCAGGGTCCGGAACGGGCCGCCGGAGGCCGTCAGCAGGATTTGCCCGACACCGTCCGGCTGACCGGTGCCGGGGACATAGCCGTGCGGCAGACACTGGAAGATGGCATTGTGCTCGCTGTCCACCGGCAACAGTACGGCGCCGCCGCTGCGCACCTGCTGCATGAACAGCTCGCCCGACATCACCAGCGCTTCCTTGTTAGCAAGTAGCACACGCTTGCCGGTGCGGGCCGCTTCCAGGGTCGGCAGCAGGCCGGCGGCGCCCACGATCGCCGCCATTACGCAATCCACTTCGTCCAGGCCGGCCACCCGGACCAGGGCTTCGGCACCACCCAGCACTTCGATATCCGGCGCGCTGTCGCGTAGCCGCAGGCGCAGGTCTTCGGCAGCGTCCGTGTCGGCCAGTACTGCGTAGCGCGGCTGGTGTGCCAGGCACTGCTCGAACAGGCGTTCTGCGTCCCGGTTGGCGGTCAGCGCAACCACCCGGTAACGGTCCCGGTTGCGCTCGATCACGTCGAGGGTATTCACCCCGATGGAACCGGTTGCGCCCAGTACGGTGATTCCCGCCGTGCTACTCACAGTTCAACCCAGCGCAGGCCGAACAGGAAAACGGGTGCCGCCGCAAACAGGCTGTCGACGCGGTCCAGGATGCCACCGTGCCCGGGGATCATCGTGCCGGAGTCCTTGATACCGAGCTGACGTTTCAGCAGGCTTTCCAGCAGGTCACCCGCCACCGAGAACAGCACCGTCACCAGTGAGACCAGCATAAAACCGGTCAGCGCCAGCCCCTGCAGCTCGATGAAGTGCGCGTAACCGAAGGCAAACAGTGAACAGGCGACCAGGGCACCGAAAACGCCTTCCCAGGTTTTCCCGGGGCTGACCCGAGGTGCCAGTTTGGTGCGGCCAAACTGGCGGCCGGCAAAAAAAGCCCCGCTGTCGGCGACCCAGACCAGCACCAGCAGGTACAGTACCCAGTGCGGGCCCTGGTCCGGGCGGCTGTGCAGCACCACCAGTGACAGCCAGGTGCTGGTCAGCAGGCCCCACCCCAGTACCGCCCGGGCCAGGGACTGCCTGCCCGAGCGGCCGCCGCCCAGGGTCGGCCGGGTGATCCAGAACAGGACGAACATCCACCAGGCCATGGCCATCCACAGCACGGTATCCACAAAGACTTCCGAGCGGGCGGCACGCCAGCTCAGTGCAATCAGCGCAAGGGTGAAAACCAGGTAAGCCAGACGGGCGGCCCGACCGGGCAACGGCACCAGTCCACCCCATTCCCAGGCTGCCAGCAGCATGGCGGCTGCCATCAGCAGGGCAAACCAGGATACATCCAGTTTCAATACCGCCAGTACCACCAGCGGGATCATAATCAGCGCGCTGATCAGCCGCTGTTTAAGCACGCCTGGATTGCTCCACCTGGTCACCGGTCTTGCCAAAGCGCCGCTGGCGGCGGGAAAAGGACTGCAGCGCCTCGTCAAATGCCGCGGCATCGAAGTCCGGCCACAGCAGGTCGGTAAAATACAGTTCAGTGTAGGCCAGTTGCCACAACAGGTAGTTGCTGATGCGCTGTTCACCGCCGGTGCGTATAAACAAGTCGGGTTCCGGCAGGCCGGCATTGCACAACTCACCGGCAAGCCGTTCGCTGTCGATGTCATCCACCTCCAGCTCCCCCGCCGCCACCTGTGCCGCCATACGCCTGGTGGCTTCGACCAGGTCCCAGCGGCCACCATAATTGGCCGCGATTACCAGTGTCAGACCGGTGTTGTCCGCGGTTTTCTGCTCGGCGGCATGCATCATTTTCTGCAGCTTCGGATCAAAGGCAGAGCGGTCGCCGATAAAGCGGACCCGCACATTGTTCTGATCGAGGCGGTGCACTTCCTTTTTGAGAGTACGCACGAACAGGTCCATCAATAGCCCGACCTCGATGCGCGGACGGCGCCAGTTTTCGCTGGAAAAGGCAAACAGGGTGAGCGCCTCGATGCCGCGTTGACGGCAGGCTTCCACTACCCGGCGCACGCTCTTGACCCCGGCGCGGTGCCCCATGTAGCGCGGCAGGTTCCTGGATTTGGCCCAGCGCCCGTTGCCATCCATGATGATGGCTACGTGGCGGGGCAACGACTGTTGTCCGGCTTGCGTTTCGGCCTGGAGCTGTTCCTGTGCCATGATCGGAAACTATATTTCCATCAACTCCGATTCTTTTTCGGCCAGCAGCTTGTCCACCTGTTCGACGAAATGGTTGGTCAGCTTCTGGATATCTTCCTGGGCGTGCCGCTCTTCATCCTCGGAGATCTCCTTTTCCTTCAACAGCTCCTTGAAGTCACTGTTGGCATCACGCCGGATATTACGAATGGCGACGCGGGTCGCCTCGGCTTCCGCGCGCACGATGCGCACCATATCCTTGCGGCGTTCTTCGGTCAGGGGTGGCATGGGGATCCGTATCGAGGTACCGGCCGTGTTCGGGTTCAGGCCCAGGTCCGATTTCATGATGGCCTTTTCGATGACCTGCACCATGGTCTTTTCCCACGGTGAGACCATCAGGGTACGCGAGTCCTCGACGGTGATGTTGGCCGCCTGCGCCAGCGGTACCTCGGAGCCGTAATAGTCGACCTTGATGTGATCGAGCAGACTGGCATGTGCGCGTCCGGTGCGGATCTTGCTCAACGACTGCTTCATGGCCTCGATGCTCTTCCCCATTCGGGTACCGGCATCGTCCTTGATTTCCTCTATCATCTCTGTCACTCCACCAGCGTACCGACGTCCTGCCCTGTTGCCACCTTGACCAGGTTGCCCGGCCGGTTCAGGTTGAAAACCCGTAGCGGCATGCCCTGGTCCCGGCACAGCACCAGTGCCGTGGCATCCATTACAGCCAGTTTCCGGTTGATGGCTTCATCATACGCAATGCGCTCATAGCGTTTGGCTGCGGGGTTTTTAACCGGGTCGGAATCGTAGACACCGTCGACCTTGGTCGCTTTCAGCATGATGTCAACACCCATCTCGATGGCGCGCAGGCTGGCAGCCGAGTCGGTGGTAAAAAACGGGTTGCCGGTACCGGCGGCAAAAATGACCACGCGACCTTTTTCCAGGTGGCGTACTGCGCGGCGGCGTATGTAGTCTTCGCACACCTGGTTGATCTGCAGGGCAGACATGACGCGGCACTGGCTGCCCAGTTTTTCCAGCGCATCCTGCATGGCCAGCGAATTGATGACGGTTGCCAGCATGCCCATGTGGTCGCCGGTTACCCGGTCCATACCACCCTGCGCGAGCCCGGCGCCACGGAAGATATTGCCGCCGCCAATGACCAGGCCGATCTCCAGCCCCGCCTCCAGTAACTCGTGGATTTCACCGGCGATGCGCAGGATAACCGCGGGATCGATGCCGTAGTCGCCCTCCCCCATCAGCGCTTCACCGCTCAGTTTGAGGAGAATACGGCGATAAACCGGTTGGCTGTTGTGCATAATACCGTCTTGGTTGGTTACAAAATGGGGCCTGCGTTTGCAGACCCCATAAATCATACCGGGAAGCCGACCTCGCGTCCCGGTTCGGCAGAGAAAAAATCAGCTGCCCTGAACCTGAGCCATTACTTCTTCGGCAAAGTTCTCGTTCTTCTTCTCGATCCCTTCACCCAGTTCCATGCGATCGAAGCCGGTTACCTGTGCGCCGGCACCCTTGAGCAGCTTGCCGACATTCTGGTCGGGATCCTTGACAAAAGGCTGCCCCAGCAGGGTGATTTCGCTGAGGAACTTGCGAATCCGGCCACTGACCATTTTTTCGATAATGTCGGCCGGCTTGCCGCTGGCCTCGGCCTGGGCGGAAAAAATCGCCTTCTCCCGCTCCAGCATCTCCGCCGACACTCCGGATTCATCGACACAGAGAGGCTTGCTGGCTGCAATGTGCATGGCGACATCCCTGGCCAGGTCGCCGTCCCCGCCCTCGACCTCCACCAGCACACCGATGCGGTTACCGTGCAGGTAGCTGGACAGGGCGCCCTGGCCAGCCTGGCGCCGGACAAAGCGGCGCACATTGATATTTTCGCCGATCGTGGCGATCAGGCCGCGGCGCGCTTCTTCCACCGTTTCGCCACCATCCGTCAACGGCAGGGCCATCAGGGCGTCCACGTCAGCCGGGGCATCGGCGAGCACGCGCTGCGCAACCGCCCGGGCGAACTCCTGGAATTCCGCCTTGTTGGCGACGAAATCGGTTTCCGAATTGACCTCAACCATCACGGCGCTCTTGCCGTCACCGCTGACCTCGACCACGATCAAGCCTTCCGCGGCGACCCGGCCGGCCTTCTTGTCCGCCTTGGCCAGGCCGGATTTACGCAGGGCCTCGGCGGCTGCATCCATATCGGAGTCGGCCTCTACCAGGGCCTTTTTGCACTCCATCATGCCGCAGCCGGTACGCTGACGCAGTTCTTTTACCTGCGCTGCTGAAATTGCCATGCCTGTTACCTCTTGAAACGTTCAGTAATTTAAATAGGGACGGGAGCCGGTCGAACCCTAGGCGCCGGCGTCACCGGACACTTCGACGAATTCGTCTTCCTTGCTGCCACCAACCTGCGCCATGGCACTGCGACCTTCCTCCACGGCGTCCGCAGCGCCCTGGATGTAGATCTGGATGGCACGGATGGAGTCATCGTTGCCGGGAATCACGTAATCGATACCGTCGGGGGAATTATTGGAATCCACTACTCCAACCACCGGTATACCCAGCTTTTTCGCCTCGGCAACGGCGATTTTTTCGTGGCCGACATCGACGATGAACATGGCGTCCGGCAAGCGGTTCATGTTCTTGATGCCACCCAGGCTGCGATCCAGCTTCTGTTTTTCGCGGGTCAGCATCAGGGCTTCCTTTTTGCCGATCTTTTCAAAGGTGCCGTCCTCTTCCATGGCTTCCAGGTCTTTCAGGCGCTTGATGGACTGACGCACGGTTTTGAAATTGGTGAACATGCCGCCCAGCCAGCGGTGATTCACGTAGGGCATCTTGCAACGCTCGGCTTCCTTGCGAATGGTGTCGCGGGCCGAACGTTTGGTGCCGACAAACAGCACCGTACCCTTGTTGGCCACCAGCTTGCCGATGAAATTCATGGCATCGTTGTACAACGGCAGGGTTTTTTCCAGATTGATAATGTGGATTTTGCTGCGTTCACCGAAAATGTAGGGGGCCATTTTCGGATTCCAGAAGCGCGCCTGGTGACCGAAGTGCACGCCGGCTTCCAGCATCTGACGCATGTCTATGCTTGACATAAGTGTTACCTCTTGTACGGGTTGGGCCTCCATACGCCCCATGCGGTAACCCGAACTCAATCGGGCACCCAACCACATGTGTCGACGTATGTGTGGATTTAAGTATTTGGAACCAGTGTTCCGTTCTGTACAGCAGATTGTCACAAATACAAGCGAAACAATCTGTTAACAAGCCGCGCTTTATACCATACACTACCGCCGACAGCAATCTCCGGCCGCTGCCGGCAGGCGCGGACAGACATAACAACGGGCGCCGTAAAACGCGCTACGACGGGATTTCCATGAGTGTAACGATCAAAACCGAAGAAGAAATTGAAAAAATGCGCGTTGCCGGCCGACTGGCTGCCGCGGTGCTCGACATGATCGAACCCCACGTTCAGGCCGGCATCACCACGGGCGAAATCGATCAAATCTGCCACGACTACATCGTCAACGAGCAACAGGCCATACCCGCCCCCCTCAATTACCGCGGCTTCCCCAAATCTGTCTGCACCTCGGTCAATCACCAGGTCTGTCACGGTATCCCCGGCGACCGCAGGCTCAAGAACGGCGATATGCTGAACATCGATATCACGGTGATCAAGGACGGCTTCCACGGTGATACCAGCAAGACCTTCTTTGTCGGAGAAGCGCCACTGATCGCCCGGCGGCTGGCCAGCGTGACCTACGAATGCATGTGTACCGGCATCCGCATGGTCAAACCCGGCGCCCGCCTGGGCGATATCGGTCACGCTATCCAGCAACTCGCCGAATCGCACCACTACTCAGTGGTACGGGAATACTGCGGCCACGGGATCGGCCGCGAATTCCACGAGGACCCGCAGGTGCTGCATTACGGCCGACCGGGTACCGGCATGCAGCTGGTAAAGGGCATGACCTTTACCATCGAACCCATGATCAACGTCGGCAAACGCCACACCAAACTGCTCAAGGATGGCTGGACGGTGGTCACCAAGGACCACAGCCTGTCGGCCCAGTGGGAACACACCATCCTGGTCACCGCTGAGGGTTACGAGGTCCTCACCCTGCGGACCGGCGAATCGATCTGATGACCAACGGCGCGAACCCCCGGCACCCGACCCGGATACATCCCGAACACCGCTTCGCCACGGAGCAACTGGAACAGGCGTTGCAGGGCGACATCCCCTCGCCTTCCCTGTGCCGGGATTTCCTGCACAAGGCCAACCGGCAGCTGACCGAACAGTTCCACGCCGGCGCGGACATCGAAGACCTGGTACGCGGCCGCAGCCGGCTGGTCGACCAGGTGCTGATCCGCTGCTGGGAAAAACTGCTCGGCGACGTTGACGCAGCCCTGGTCGCCGTGGGCGGCTACGGGCGTAACGAGCTGTTACCCGCTTCCGACGTGGACATCATGCTGCTGCTGGCCGAAGCGGAGGACCCCGTTACCGGGACAAGGCTGGAAACCTTCCTGATGTTGCTGTGGGATATCGGCCTGGAAGTCGGTCACAGTGTACGCACCCTGGAAGAGTGCCGGGAACAGGCAGAAGCCGACATCACGGTAGCCACCAACCTGATGGAGGCACGTCTGCTGAGCGGTTCCGCAACCCTGTTCCGCGACATGCAGCAGCGGGTCGGCCCGGACCAGGTCTGGCCCAGCCAGGATTTCTTTTCCGCCAAGCTGGCGGAACAGCAGAAACGCTATGAGCGTTTCGATGACGCACTTTACAACCTGGAACCCAACGTCAAGGAAGGCCCCGGCGGCCTGCGTGACACACAGATGATCGGCTGGGTGATGAAGCGGCATTTTGGCTTCAGCAGCCTGGAAGACCTGGTCGAGGAAGGTTCACTCACGGCTGGCGAATACCGGACGCTGACCGACGGGCAGCGCTTTCTCTGGAAAGTTCGCTTCGGCCTGCACACCCTCACCGGCCGTCGTGAAGAACGCCTGCTGTTCGAACACCAGCGCACCCTCGCCGGCCAGTTCGGGTACCAGGACCGGGAGCACAAACTGGCGGTGGAATGGTTCATGCGCGACTACTACCGCACTATCCAGGAACTGAGCCGCCTCAACGAGATGCTGCTGCAGCTGTTCCGCGAGGTGATCCTGCATGCAGAGGATCCCTCCGAACCGGTCGCCATCAACCGCCGCTTCCAGTCCCGCAAGGGCTTCCTGGAAGTAACCGACGACCGTGTGTTCAGGCGTTACCCCTTTGCGCTGCTGGAACTGTTCCTGCTGATGCAGCAGAACCCGCAATTGATCGGGGTACGCGCTGCAACCATACGGCTGGTCCGCGATCATCGCTACCTGATCGATGAAAATTTCCGCAACGACCTGCGCTCCCGCAGCCTGTTCATGGAAATTTTCCGTCAGCCGCGCGGCCTGACACACGAACTGAGGCGCATGAACCGCTACGGCGTACTGGCCGCCTACTACCCGGCGTTTGAACTGATCGTCGGGCAGATGCAGCACGACCTGTTTCACGCCTACACGGTAGATGAACACACCCTGTTCGTGGTGCGCAACCTGCGCCGCTTCAGTGTCCGGGAGTTTGCACACGAGTTCCCGCTGTGCAGCCGGATATCGGACACCATACCCAAACCGGAATTGCTGTACCTGGCCGGTTTCTTCCATGACATTGCCAAGGGACGCGGCGGCAATCACGCCGAACTGGGCGCACAGGAAGCACGGGCCTTCCTGGAACGCCACAACCTGAGCAGTTACGACCGGCGACTGGTTGCCTGGCTGGTGGAGAATCATTTACTGATGTCCCACGTCGCGCAACGCCGCGATATCTCCGACCCGGACGTCATCAATGACTTCGCCCACCAGGTGGCTGACCGTACGCGCCTGGACTACCTGTTCCTGTTGACTGTTGCCGACGTGCGCGCCACCAACCCGACGCTCTGGAACAACTGGAAAGGTTCCCTGTTCCGCGAACTGTACAATGTCACGCGCCGCGCCCTGCGCCGTGGCCTGGAAAACCCGCTGCACCGCGATGAGCTGATCAGTGATATCAAGAACACTGCGTTTGCGGAACTGGAGCGCAAGGGTGTCAGCACCGGGCAGTTGCAGGCGCTGTGGAATGATTTCCCGGAAGACTATTTCCTGCGTCACAACGTGGATGAAGTCATCTGGCACGCACAGGTAATCCTGGAGCCGGGCAACGGCGACGGGGTCCGCGTCGACCTGTGTGAGCATTCGGAACGGGGTGGCAGCGCGCTGTTCATCTATACCCCGGTCACCGACCGGCTGTTCAGTCGCTCCACGGCGCTGCTGGACCAGCTGGGCCTGACGATTACCGACGCCCGTATCATCACTTCCCGGCGCGATTACGCCCTGGACACCTACCTGCTGCTGAACGCCGACGGCGAACCGATCACCGATCCTTACCAGGCACAGGAACTGGTCACCATGATGCGGGAGGAGCTGTTATCCGGCGGTGACACAGCTGCTTCCGTATCGAGACCGACCCCGCGTCGCACCCGTTACTTCAAGGTAGCCACACGGGTGCATTTCTACCCCGACGATACCAGCCGACGCACCCTGGTGGAGCTCTACACTACCGACTACCCGGGCCTGCTCTCCAACGTGGGCCGGATCTTCTACCACTGCGGGGTCCGGTTGCAGAACGCCAAGATTGCGACCTTCGGCTCCCAGGCTGAAGATGTATTCTATGTCACCAGTAACGAAGGGGAGCCGCTCAGCGAAGAGCAGCAGGGGGAACTGCGGGAAGCCCTGATCGAGGCGCTGGACCAGGAAGCCAAAACGTGATGTCTAGCAGGCTGTTGAAAAAGTCTCTGGCGGCACGATCCGGCGTTGAAAACCGGCTCAAAATGCTCATTTACAACTGGTAAACTGCGCTTTTTCGCCGCTTTTCGCCTTGTCTCGCACTCGCCAGAGACTTTTTCAACAGCCTGCTAGAATCGCTCGATCAGCTCGATACCATTTCCGTCGGGGTCGCGGCAGAAAAGCGCCCGCCGTCCCGAGCGGCTGCGGGTAAAACCGGTACCCGCAGCCTCCAGGCGTTGTTCCACTGCATCGAGACCGGTCACGATCAGTGCCGTGTGGCGGTCCCGCCCGGCATGCACGGGCCGACCGCTCACGGGGTCGCAATTCGGCAGTTCCAGCAGGTGTATCTGCTGTGCACCGGCTTTCAGCCAGGCACCCTGGAATGACATCTCCGGTCGCGTCCGGTCCTGCGCAAGGCCCAGCACGTCCACGTAGAAACGCAGTGCAACCGCCAGGTCGGCCACCACCACGCTGGCATGATGGATTCCCAGGTACTCCGTCATTTCCTGCCACTCCCGACCTGCGCATGCGCCGCCAGGTAGGCGCCCGCCAGGATCAGGGCGCCACCGAGCCATTCCTGATTCTGTACCTGCTCACTGGTCAGTAACAGCGAAGACACCGCGCCCACCACCAGCTCAAACAGCAGGATGACGGCCGAGCGATGTACCGGCATGTGACTGACACCATAGATCACCGTTACCGTCATGATCAGGAAACCCAGCCAGCCCAGCAGCACCGCACCCACCCAGGCGGACAGCTGCACGTCGGGCAGCGGCTGCTGCACTGCCAGGATCCAGAGCGCGGCGACCAGCGTGACGCCCAGCCAGCTGATCGAAGCCTTGGTATACATGGAAACATGCTGCGTCTTGCGCACCATGACATTGGCAAAGGAAAAGGCAAAACCGGAAGATACCGCCAGCCAGTCGGCTTCATCGCGCGGCCAGGGCATACCCATGGCGGGGTCCCATAACATGATCAGTGCGCCACTGATAGCTACCACAAACACCAGCAGGCCGCTGGTGCCCGGGTGCTCGCCCAGCATCAGCCAGCCCAGTACCAGGGCCCACAGCGGGGACAGGTAAAACAGCAACAGCACCCGCACCACCGTGCCGTCGAGAATCGCCAGCACAAAGGCCACGTTGCACCAGCCGGTCGCCACCAGCATCAGTCCCAGGACCACCGGGTGCAGCCGCCAGTCCTCCCGGCTGCGCCACAGCCAGACCAGACCGACCGCGAGCGCGGCGCCGTAACTGGCCAGCGAAAGCCACAGCCCGCTCAGGCCCTGCTCCTCCAGCAGGCGCAGCGGGTACCAGACCAGTCCCCACAGCGTAGCCGTCAGCAGCAGGCTCAGTATAGGCAGGATTTGTTGATTGGACCGATTCACCGGATTCCGTATACTTCCGCTTCGATTCGCGCACACCAGCATTTCATGAATCCTAATCTAACACGTCTGGAGCCCTATCCGTTCGAGCGCCTGGCCGAACTGCTCGCGGGGGTGACGCCGCCGGCCCGTCTGGAGACCATCCGGCTGTCGATCGGTGAGCCGAAGCACCCGACGCCCGGGTTCATTACCGAAGCCGTCATCGAGCACCTGCACGGCCTCTCGCAGTATCCCGCCACGCGCGGCAGCGAAGCACTGCGGGCCTCTGTCTGCACATGGCTGGTCCGGCGCTTCGGACTGCCGCAAAACAGCCTGCAGCCGGATCGCCACGTGCTTCCGGTAAACGGCACGCGCGAAGCGCTGTTTGCCGTCGCACAGTGCCTGCTGGACGGCCGCCCGGATGCACTGGTGCTGATGCCGAATCCTTTTTACCAGATCTACGAGGGAGCGGCGTTGCTCGCCGGTGCACAACCGTATTTTCTCGACACCGGCGCAGATACCGGCTACCTGCCTGACTTTGATGCGGTACCCGACCATATGTGGGAACGCTGTCAACTACTGTATACCTGTTCTCCCGGAAACCCGTGCGGACAGGTCATCGATACGGCGACACTGCAACGTCTGATTGAACGTGCGCACCGGTTTGACTTTGTTATCGCCGCGGACGAGTGCTACGCAGAAATCTACCAGGATGAAAATACGCCACCACCCGGCCTGCTGGGAGCGGCGGCTGACATGGGCAATACGGACTTCCGCCACTGCCTGGTGTTTCACAGCCTGTCCAAGCGCTCCAACGCCCCCGGCCTGCGCTCCGGCTTTGTCGCCGGCGACGCCACGCTGATCGAGACATTTTTCCGCTATCGCACCTACCACGGCTGCGCCATGCCTCCGGCCACCCAGGCGGCCAGTGTGCGCGCCTGGCAGGACGAGGCGCACGTGCGTGAAAACCGGCGTTTATACCGGGAAAAGTTTGCGGCCGTAACCGATATACTGTCTCCGGTCCTGGATGTGCCGGTACCAGCGGGGGGCTTCTACCTGTGGCCGCGGACGCCCATCGACGACCGGGAATTCTGTCGTCGCCTGTACCGCGAACAGAACGTGATTGCCCTGCCTGGCAGTTTCCTGTCCCGTGATACCGCGGCGGGCAACCCGGGCAGAAACCATGTGCGGCTCGCGCTGGTCGCAGCGCTGGATGAATGCGTGGACGCTGCGCAACGCGTACGAACATGTATACAACAGTTGTAGGAGCGGTCCCCTGACCGCGAACAGATGCCACACAGCGTCCTGGCATTATCGCCAGGAGACCACTGACCGCAGTGTTGCACCATGAACAGATTTATTACCAGGAGACAGCCATGAGTGACATACAGGCCACTATCGAAGAAGCCTTTGAGCGCCGCGCCGACATTACCCCGCGCACGGTGGAAACCCATGTCAAGGAAGCCACCCAGGAAGCGATCCGCAGGCTGGACAGCGGCGAGGCCCGCGTAGCGGAAAAGAAGGGCGGCGACTGGGTGGTCAACGACTGGCTGAAAAAAGCCGTGCTGCTGTCGTTCCGTATCGAGGACAACGAGTTCATGAAAGGCGGCTTCACCAACTACTATGACAAGGTGCAGTCCAAGTACAGTGATCATAACGCGCGGGAGTTTCGTGCCGGTGGCGTACGCGTGGTCCCACCCGCCACGGCGCGTTTCGGCTCCTACATTGCACCGGGCGTGGTGCTGATGCCCTCCTACGTCAATATCGGTGCATACGTGGACAGCGGTACCATGGTGGACACCTGGTCCACGGTCGGTTCCTGCGCACAGATCGGCAGGAACGTCCACCTGTCCGGCGGCGTCGGCATCGGTGGCGTACTGGAACCGGTGCAGGCGGCACCCACCATCATCGAAGACAACTGTTTTATCGGTGCACGCTCCGAAGTGGTCGAGGGCGTCATTGTCGAGGAAGGCTCAGTCATCTCCATGGGCGTATACATCGGCCAGAGCACGCGCATCTACGACCGCGAAAAGGACGAAATCCTGTACGGCCGCATCCCTGCGGGTTCGGTAGTGGTATCCGGCAACCTGCCTTCCAGGGACGGCAAGTACAGTCTGTACTGCGCGGTCATCGTCAAGAAAGTGGATGAAAAGACACGCGGCAAGGTCGGCATCAACGAGCTGCTGCGCAACATCTGATATGGTCACCCTGTACGGGATCAAAAACTGTGACACCATGAAGAAAGCCCGGCAGTGGCTGGATGCGCATGGCATCGACTACCACTACCACGACTACCGCAAGGACGGCCTGGACCGCAAACAGCTGCTTGCCTGGGAAAAGGAGCTGGGCTGGGAGACCCTGCTCAACCGGCGCGGTATGCTGTGGCGCAAGCTGCCTGCCGGAGTGCGTGAGCAGATGGACCGTGCACGCGCGCTGCAGTGCATGCAGGACAACCCTGGCATCATCAAACGTCCGCTGCTCGATCTTGGTGAGCGCCGCGTGGCCGGTTTCAGCGCGGACCAGTATGAACAGCTATTCCAGGACCGGTCGTAAGGCCTGCTTCCCGGCTGTCTATTTGCGGCCGGCAAAAGCTACAGCCCCTGCCCCAAACCAAGTACACTAACGATCATGTCAGAAACCCTCGATCTTGCCATCGACCTCGTCGCTCGTGCTTCAGTTACGCCACAGGACGCCGGATGCCAGCAACGGATGCAGGAACGCCTCGCGGCCCTCGGCTTCCGCTGCGAAGACCTGCCGTTCGGCGAGGTCCGGAATTTCTGGGCACGGCGCGGAGACATGCCCCCCCTGCTGGTGTTTGCCGGCCACACCGATGTGGTCCCCAGCGGGCCGCTGGATCAATGGCAGTCCGACCCGTTCCGGCCCGAAGTTCGCGACGGCATGCTGTACGGCCGGGGCGCGGCGGATATGAAAGGGTCACTGGCCGCCATGGTGACCGCCTGCGAGGCGTTCGTGCGCGAACAGCCGAACCACAGAGGGTCGATCGGTTTCCTGGTAACCAGTGATGAGGAAGGCCCTTCGATCAATGGCACCGTCAAGGTCATCGAACAGCTCGTCAGGCGCGGTGAAAAAATCGACCTGTGCCTGGTGGGCGAACCCTCCAGCAGTCACCGGCTGGGGGACACCATCAAGAACGGGCGTCGCGGCTCACTGAACGGCAAACTGACCGTGCATGGTAAACAGGGACACGTGGCTTACCCCCAGCTGGCCAGCAACCCGATTCATCTCGCTGCAGCGGCAATCAGCGAACTGACTGCAATGCAATGGGACCAGGGCAATGCACACTTCCCACCCACCACTTTGCAGGTCTCCGGCATCCAGGCCGGTACCGGCGCCGAAAACATCATACCCGGTGAACTGCAGGTACAGTTCAACCTGCGTTATTCAACCGAACTGAACGAGCAGAAGATCCGGGAACGCATTCACGCGCTGCTGGACCGCCACCGGCTGGACTACCAGCTCGACTGGCGCCTGTCCGGCGAACCCTTTCTTACGCCCGCGGGCGAGCTGGTGGATGCCGCGCGTGCTGCCATTCATGAAGTCACCGGTATCGACACCGAACTGTCGACCAGTGGCGGCACATCGGACGGCCGTTTTATTGCGCCCACCGGCGCACAGGTACTCGAACTCGGCCCGGTCAATGCCACCATTCACCAGGTCGATGAATGTGTTTCCGTGGAGGCACTGGACCAGCTCGCGGAAATCTACCAACGCATACTGGAAAAACTGGTAACCTAGAGCCTGTTTACACTTCCCCGACTCATGAAGCGCAACCAATGAAAGCACCCGCTCCCCGCATCCTGTTCCTGCTCGTCCTGCTGCCCTGGCTGGGCGCCTGCAGCATGGGACAGATGGTAGCCCGCACCTCGGTATCCATCATGGATGGCAACGTGGATGCCATGAACCGGGAGACCGACCTGGTGCTGGCTGAAGCCGCCATGCCGGCCAACCTGAAGTTGATCGAAGGTCTCATCGCAGAAGACCCGGACAACCCGGAGTTGCTGCAACTGGCGGCACAGGGTTTTTACGGGTATGCCTTCGGTTTCGTGGAGCTGTCCGACCTGCAGCGTGCGGAAGCCCTGTATACACGTGGCCTGGAGTACGGCATACGCAGCCTGCGCGCGCTGGGCCTGAAGCGGAATATCGACCTGGCCACCGCCAACCCGGACCGCATTGAACAAGCCGTTAGCCGCATGGACTCCGCTGCCGTGCCCGCCCTGTTCTGGACCGCCTCGTGCTGGGCCAAGCTGATCGACCTGCGTCGCACGGATCCCGCCCGTATTGCCCAGCTTGCCAGTGCTGAACGCCTCATGTCCCGGGTCAGGGAATTGCAGCCAGACTATTATTATGGCGGGGTTCACCTGTTTTACGGCGTCTACTTCGGCAGCCGTGCGCCGATGATGGGGGGGGATTTCGCCCGCTCCGAACAAAACTTTTCTGCCGCCCGCGCGGTCTCAGAAGACAGGCTGCTGATCGTCGACGTATTGCAGGCTGAATATCTTGAACGCCAGCGGCTGGACCAGGAGGCGTTTCACCGCCTGCTGAGCCGGGTGGTGACCGACCCGGTGGGCAGCTTCCCCGAAATGGCGCTGGCCAACCAGATTGCCCGCACCCGCGCACGGTACCTGCTGGACAGAGAGTCCGAGTGGTTCTAGGAGGGCACTCATGACAGTGACACATTTCCACCGGCTGCTACTGCTCCTGTTGCTGCTGTCACTGGCCGGCAACGTCTCCGCAGCGCCCGAATACGTGCTCAAGTTCGCCACCCTGGCACCGCCCGGAACGACCTGGATGAACCTGCTGGAAGAGTGGAACGAACAGCTGCGGCAGAAAAGCCAGGGGCGCCTGGCGCTCAAGTTCTATCCCGGCGGCGTACAGGGCGATGAGCCCGATGTACTGAAAAAAATGCGTTTTAACCAGTTACAGGGTGGCGCTTTTACCGGCTACGGGATCGGTCGCATCTATTCACCGGCACGGGTAATGGAGCTCCCTTTCCTGTTTCATAACACCGAAGAAATCGACCTGGTGCGCAATGCTTTCATGCCGGAATTCCGCCAGGGTTTTCACGACCACGGATACGAACTGCTGGGCTGGATGGAAGTCGGCTTTATCCACATGTTTTCCAAACGCCCGATCCGCACCATGGACGATATGCGCTCCCAACGCGTCTGGTTGTGGCAGGGTGACCCCATCGGCCAGGCCTTTTTCAAGGCCAGCGGCATTTCGCCGGTCCCCCTGTCGATCATCGACGTCTACACCAGCCTGTCCACCGGACTGATCGATACCGTCTATGCACCGCCACTGGGTGCGATCGCGCTGCAATGGTTTACCAGGACAAAATACATCAGCAGCGTCCCGCTGACCAATGGCATGGGTGGACTCATCGTCACCCGTCGTTTCTATGAAAACCTGCCCGCTGACCTGCAGGCCGTATTGCGGGAAACCGGCACCGAGGCCGGGGAAAAGCTGGTACGCGCCACGCGGCTGGACAATGCAAAAAGTCTCGATGAACTCAAACGGCGTGGACTCGAGTTTGTCGAACCCGGTGACGGCCTGGGCGAAGCCGATCTCATTGCACTGCGTGATCGCGCTGCTGCTGAACTGATCGACAGCAACTACATCCCCGCCGCCGTGTTCCGCAAGACCCGCATGCTGCTGAAACAGGCGCGCTCCGGTCACGCCAGTGCGGTCCCGACAGCACAGTAAGCTTCACCGTCGGCGGGACGGGCATAACCGCACAATGGTGCCATGATGCCCTTCCTGCAACGACTTCGTGACGGCCTGGTCCGGATGGAGACCTGGCTGGCCGCGATCAGCCTGTTACTGCTGCTGGCACTGGCGCTGTTGCAGATCCTGATCCGCAACCTGTTTGATGCCGGGTTTGCCGACGCCGACACCCTGACCCGTTACCTGGTGCTGTACGTTACCTTCTTCGGTGCCGCCGTCGCCATCGACCGGGACCGTCATATCAAGATTGACGTGTGCTGTACCCTGCTGAACCCCGCTACCCTGCGCAAGCTCTACCGACCCCTGCGTGCGCTGGCGACCCTGGTATGCGCATTTTTTACCGCGGCCGCGGTGCGATTCTGGCTGGACAGCTGGCAGTATGCGCCGGAGCACGAACGCTGGCTGGTGCTGGTAAGCCTTATCCTGCCACTCGGTTTTGGCCTGCTGACCATTCAGTTTCTACTGGCTTCGATACTCGGACCGGAGGATACGGCATGCTGTACGCGCTGATCATTCTGGTCGCGCTGGCGCTGTTCGGCCTGCCGCTGTTTACGGTGCTGGGCGCCGGCAGCCTGCTCTACGCACAGCAGAGCCAGCTGGATTCCGCGCTGCTCATCGTCGAACTCAACCGACTGGCCACTTCACCGAACCTGACCGCGATACCCCTGTTTACCTTTGCCGGCGTGGTACTGGCAGCCGGTGGCGCACCCCAGCGCCTGATCCGCCTGTTCAATGCCGTGCTTGGCTGGCTGCCCGGCGGCCTGGGCATTGTGGCCATCGTGGCCTGTGCCTTTTTCACCTCGTTTTCCGGCGCCTCCGGTGTCACCATCCTCGCGCTGGGCGGCCTGCTGTTCCCGGTATTGATGAAAGTGAACTACCCGGAACGTTTTACCCTGGGCCTGCTGACGACCTCGGGGTCCCTGGGCCTGCTGTTTCCACCCAGTCTCGCCATCCTGCTGTACGGCATCGTGGCCGGCGTCAATATCGACGACATGTTCCTGGCCGGTATTGTGCCGGGCCTGCTGCTGCTGGTGATGCTGGGGATCTACGCCGCCATGACCGGCGCGAGTTTCAGCGTGCACCGCCACCCGTTCACCCTGCACGTCGCATTACGGGCCGTACGCGGCGCAACGGGGGATATATTGCTGCCGATCCTGATTATCGTGGGGATATTCGGCGGCTATGTCACCGTTAGCGAAGCGGCCGCCTGCACTGCGCTGTATGTGCTGTTACTGGAGAGCATGGTTCACCGGGCCATCTCACTCCGGCAGCAGTTGCTGCCGCTGCTGGGTGACACCGCGGCGCTGGTAGGCAGCATCCTGATCATTCTCGGGGTCGCCATGGGCCTGACCAACCTGCTGATCGATGCGCAGTTGCCCATGCACCTGCTGAAATGGATGGAAAACAGTATAAATAGTCAGCTCAAGTTCCTGATATTACTTAATGTTTTTCTTCTTGCCGTGGGCGCCATGATGGATATCTTTTCCGCTACCGTAGTCATCGTGCCACTGATACTGCCGCTGGCCCAGCGCTTCGGTGTGGACCCGGTGCACCTTGGTATCATCTTTCTCGCCAACCTGGAAATCGGCTATTCCACTCCCCCGGTCGGTATCAACCTGTTCATCGCCAGCCAGCGCTTTGAAAAACCGGTGCTCAGCCTGTTCCGCGCCGCACTGCCTTTCCTGGCCCTGATGCTGGTCTGGCTGGGGATCGTGACCTACCTGCCGGTGTTATCCCTGTGGTGGCGGTGAATGCTGCAGGCCCTTCATAAATCAGCACACGAACCGCTAGTATACTATTGTATGGACACCTTTTTATTCAGCAGGCAGGCTGATGATTGAAGCAGCACTCTACATTCTGACCGGGATCACCCTGTATGCAGGGATGCACCAGCTGCTGACCGGTACGCGGGCAACGGCCCCTCGTTACCCCCTGTCACTGGGCGTCATGTACCTGTTGCTGGCGGGCTTTGCCCTGACCAGCGCCCTGACCTACCAGGCACATAACTTCACCACGCTCCTGCCCGCCGGCAAACTCGCCATCACGCTGGGCATTCTGCTGTGGATCGCACTGATCTGGTTCGTGGCGTTTCGCACCGCGTTCAGGCCCCTCCTTCTGCTCGATGTGCTGACAGCGGCCTGGATTATTTTCCTGGTCAGGAACTACCTGTCGGTCAACAGCCTGTTGTACGCCGACCATACCTCCATGACGGCCGCCCTGCCCGGCGGCGGCGCCCTGGTGCAGCCCGCGATCAGCAGCTGGTGGATAGCGCTGGAACTGACCATGCTGGCCTCCCTGTCGTATGCGCTGTATGCCAGTTACCGGCTGTACCAGGCGGGCAGCAAGCAGGCTGCCCTGGCAATGGGAGCCGGCCTGATGGTGCTGCTGCTGGCAGGCATCTCCGATCACCTGGTTAACAGCGGTATCACACACATTGTGTACCTCGCCCCGTTCGGGTTTGCCGCCTTCCTGCTGGTCAACAGCCTCTACCCGCGACTGGTCGCATTTCTGAACCGCGGTGCGAAAAACGATCCCGTGGTCTACAATCTGACCTATAACCCGCAACAGGCCACCTTCCACAGCGACGTGGCTGACCTGAAGATTCCCCTGCCCGCCGATCGCCTCGCCGCCGGCGAAGACAGCACGCCACCGGTCCCGCAACGTCCTGAAGCGGGCAACGGGGATACCCCTGCCCGGGACACAACGATTACCGAACCGACCGTGCCGGACATCCCGCCGGCGCAGAACAGGGCTGCCGACCCGGCACCCGCCCCCGGCCAGACCGACAACCCGGACCAGGAAACGCTCAACACCATTTCCGACAACCTCATCGATATTGCCGTATACGCCACCATGCTCATGAATCGCGTCAAGCGCGGCAATGCCGAACCCGGAACGCTGGAAATGCTGTGCAGGAAAGTACGCACCCGGGCCATCAAGACCCGGCGCCTGGCCAACCAGGTCTCCCGCCCCGGGCGACACCGTGACCAATAGATGCTACGGACACCCTTCCACCTGTCGGTTACGGTACACGACATCGATGACACCCGGGCGTTCTGCGCGGACGCGTAATGATGATCCGGCTGGAAAAATCCCTGCGCGCCTGGGGAACATCCGCGTTCAATGAGGTTCTGAAAAGTGAAATTGAACAGCTGGATACGCACTCACTACCCTTGCAGCAGGGTCTGTCCCGCAGCAGCCACGTTGCGGACAGTGGCTTCCGGGTCATGATCCTCCGTGCCAGCGAACACGGGGACTCGCTGTATATCAAGGCCGGTATCTTCTATTCCGGTATCATCGCGGGCTGCAGTTGTGCCGACGATCCAACGCCCGTACCCGAACAGAGCGAGTACTGCGAAATCGTACTCGAAATCTCGAAGCCCACGGCGGAAACCAGAATTACACTGAACCGGTAAACCAGTATGAGCTTCTACGAGGAACACTGCCTGCCGCACCTGATTCATTGCGCCTGCGGCCAGAAAATTATTCAGCGACAACGCGCAGAAATTGTGCCGGTCGCCGAGGGACGGGTGCTCGAGGTCGGCATGGGTTCCGCGCTCAATATCCCCTTCTACGACCCGGACAGGGTCGAGCTGGTGTGGGGGCTGGAACCCTCCCCGGCGATGCGCAGAAAAGCGCACAAAAACCTGCGACAGGCTCCCTTCGAGGTTCAGCTGCTGGACCTGCCCGGCGAGGAAATCCCGCTCGACGACCACAGTGTCGACACTATTCTGCTGACCTATACCCTGTGTACCATCCCGGACTGGCGCGTTGCCATGCAGCAGATGCGGCGCGTCCTCAGACCGGGGGGCAAACTGCTGTTTTGTGAACACGGCGCCGCACCGGACGCACGCATTCGCAAATGGCAGAACCGGGTGAACCCGTTATGGAAAAAGGTTGCGGGAGGCTGCAACCTCAACCGCCCGATCCCGGAACTGATCGAAACCGGTGGCTTTAGCATACAGTCGCTGGACAGCGGCTACCTGCCGGGACCCAAATTTGCCGCCTTCAATTACCGGGGAATCGCCAAACCCGCCTGAACAGCTACTGGCCCAGTTCCTGTACCGCTGCGTCGATGGCCTTTGCCACATTCTGCTCGATTTCAGTCGCGACTGACATGGCCTTGCTGCCTTTGGCCACCGCCGTCGGTCGCACAAACAGTACTCGTGTGGCGCCGTCTTTCTGGATCAGGGTAATGTGTAACGGGCACAGGGCCAGCATATCCGGGTCGGCATTGCTCACGGCATTGGCGTACCAGCCGTTGCAAAACACCATGGCGCGGATCCCTTCCAGCCTGTTGCGGTTGTAGTCGTCGCCCCAGCGTTCCGCAAAGCCACTGATATTGCCCTGGATATCTGGCTCAAATACCACGAAGAACTTGTTGTTTTCCAGGCTCTTGTACACCACATCGTAGGAAGTTTCGAGATCCTTGCCGATGTGCCATACACGCACCCCGGACTGGTCTGCATACACCGGTGACATGCCGGCCAGCGCAAACAGCAGCACTGCGATCATTTTCATAATGCTCCGCCTTCTTGTTTACAGGTTACAGGCCAGCAGGCCCAGTTCACACGCGCTCTCCTGCACGGGTATCTGCACCCGGTAACCACTGCCGGGTGCAACCTCCACTGCTTGTCCGTGCATGTCATGCATGGTCTCCAGCCGGAAACTGCGATTGCCGCCCGGCAGGATGAGTTCCAGTTCGTCACCGACCGCAAAGCGGTTCTTGACCTCGACCTCGGCCATACCGCTGCTGCGATGGTACGCCACCAGTTCACCGACAAAGCGTTGCTGAACGCTGCTGGAATGATTGTCGATGTAGTTCTGTGTTTCGTGATCCTGGTGACGCTGGAAAAAACCGTCGGTGTAACCGCGGCTGGCCAGGTTTTCCAGCTTGCCCAGCAAGCCCGGATCGAAAGCCCTGCCCGCCACTGCATCGTCGATCGCCTTGCGGTAGACCTGTGTGGTGCGCGCCGTGTAGTAGTGGGACTTGGTACGCCCTTCTATTTTCAGGCTGTCAATCCCGATCCTGACCAGGCGTTCGACGTACTGGACTGCGCGCAGGTCTTTTGAATTCATGATATAGGTGCCGTGCTCATCCTCTTCGACGGGCATCAGTTCGCCGGGACGGCTGGCCTCTTCCAGCAGGTGTACTTCAGCAGGCCGTACATCACCAGTGATATCCTCATTAGCCGTGCTGACCCGGTAGTCCCAGCGACAGGCATTGGTGCAGGTGCCCTGGTTGGCATCGCGGTGGTTGAAATAACCGGACAGCAGGCAACGTCCCGAGTAGGCGATACACAGCGCACCGTGCACGAACACTTCCAGCTCCATGTCGGGACAGGCCTGGCGGATTTCCTCGACCTGGTCCAGTGACAGTTCGCGTGACAGGATAACGCGCCGGATACCCAGCTGTTTCCAGAAGCGGACACTGGCGTAATTCATGGTATTCGCCTGCACGGAGAGATGCACGGCCAGGTCCGGCCAGCGCTCCCGCACCAGCATGATCAGACCCGGATCGGCCATGATCAGCGCGTCCGGACCCAGTTCGATCACGGGCTCCATATCCGCCATGAAGGTCCTGACCTTGCTGTTGTGCGGCAGCACATTGGTCGCCATGAAAAAGGACTTTCCGCCGGCGTGCACTTCCCGGATACCCGTGGCCAGGTTTTCGAGCGTACTGAAATCATTATTGCGCACCCGCAGGCTGTAGCGTGGCATACCGGCATACACGGCGTCGGCGCCATAGGCCATCGCGTAACGCAGGTTGCGCAGGGTACCGGCCGGGGCAAGCAATTCAGGCGTTTTCATGGCAGCGGATTATACGGCAGAAGCAGGCGGGCCCGCGAACGGTTTCCGCTTTGCCGCACATAAAACGGGGGAATCCGTGACCGGCAAACGGTCAGCCGCGCCCGATCGCTTCGTCCATGGCCGCCAGTGCGGCTTCCCAGTCTTCGCCCTGGTTGCCGTGGGTCGCCATCAGCTCCATCAGTTCATAGGCAAGCACGCGTTGTTCCGCGGACAGGTCGCGCAGCTTGCGCAGCATGTACAGGTAACCGCTCTTTTCCATGCGCAGGGTACTGACCAGGGCATACAGGTTCAGGCTGAGGCCACTGTGCGGATCGGCCTTGATGATGTCGGTTATTTTTTGCAGAACGGACTCCGGCATGGGGTTGCGCCTTGTAGTAGTCGTCAACGAGATCCCGCCGTCTGCGGTTTCCTGGCGACGTTATTACGCAGGTACACCGGGCTGACCTGTTCCGCTGCCAGTACCTTGCCCTGCGCAAATGCAGGGACCGCCAGCAAGGCCACATCGGCGGCGTGCGGCTGTTGCTGCGCATAAATTGCAGCAGCCGGCACGGCACAGTGTTGCAGCAGCCGGTCCGCATAGACCAGCCAGCCACTGCCGGCACCTGACCATTCACCGGGTTGCGGACAGACAACGGCCTCCGGTGCACAGACCTGTTCTTCACCGGCAGCCGTAACCCGTCCTTCGCTGTCACGGTGGAACACGCCCCAGTAGACCTCCTGCATACGGGCATCCAGCGCTGCCAGTACGTTGACTGCACCCTGTTGCCGCACCGTCCCCTGCGCCAGTGCGGCCAGCGTGGAAACCGGGATCACCGGCAGGTCGGAACCGAAGGCGATCCCCTGCGTGATACCGGCAGCAATGCGCAGGCCGGTAAACGAGCCGGGCCCGCAGCCGAAAGCGACCGCGTCCAGGGCCCCGGGGCGGATACCCGCTTCCGCCAGCAGGGCGTCAACGAAAGGCAGCAGCAACGCCACGTGCCGACGCGGAGCAAGTTCAAAACGCTCCCGTAGTTCGCCGTCAATCAGCAGCGCAGCTGAACAGGCTTCGGTGGCAGCTTCGATGGCCAGTATGCGTGTCATGTTGTCTGCCAGGATGCGCTGTCGCCGGCGGCAAAGAACGCGGTCACATCACTGAAATCCCGGGTACGCCGCATATCCGGCAGGCTGTTCAGGAATACCCGTCCATAACGCTTGCCTACCAGGCGCGGATCACAGATGACCAGTACGCCACGATCATCGACATCCCGGATCAGGCGACCGACACCCTGTTTCAGGGTGATTACGGCGTGTGGCAGCTGTTCATCGATGAAGGGGTTGCCACCCCGCGCTTTCAGCGCATCGATACGCGCCTGCCATACCGGGTCACCCGGTGACGCAAACGGCAGCTTGTCGATGATGACACAGGACAGGGCCCCGCCGCGCACGTCTACGCCCTCCCAGAAACTGCTGGTACCGAGCAGCACGGCATTGCCCAGCTCACGGAAACGTTCCAGCAACTCGTTGCGGGGTGCACTGCCCTGTACCAGCAACGGGAAATCACAGCGCTCCTGCAGGCGGCGCTGCGCAGTGTGCAGGGCGCGGTAGCTGGTGAACAGCACGAAGGTACGCCCACGTGCGGCGCGGATAATCTGTTCGCTGATATCCAGCATGCGTTCTGTATAGTCCGAGGCACCGGGCTCTGGCAGGCCTTCAGGTACATAGAACAGGGCGTGGTTTGGGTAGTCGAACGGACTGTCCAGGTTCAGCGTAGCGGCATCTTCCAGCCCCAGTTGCCTGGCAAAATGATCGAAGTTGCCGTTTACAGAAAGGGTCGCCGACGTGAATACCCAGTGACTGGGCAGCTCGTGGCGCCGGGAACCGAAGATATCCGCCACATCCAGCGGCGTCAGGTTGATACGAAACGACTGGCGCCAGGTTTCAAACCAGTGCACATGGTTGTCCGGCGGCTGTTCGATGGTTTGCACCAGCAAGGCCTGCAGCTTCTGCGCACGCTGGTAGCAGTTGTCCAGGCCGCGGCTGCGCTCGGCCTGCAGTTCCAGCGCGGAGGCCAGTTCATCGAGCTGCCCGCGCAGCGTAGCCAGGTGTCTGGCCAGCTCCGCGTTGGTGGCGAGCCGTGACCAGGGCGAACGTTGTTCACCCTGCCCCATGGCCAGCCTGACATCCTGCAGGGCGTGCTCCAGCTTCCGGGCAATGTCCGGCAGACCCTGCTGCTCTGCAGTCTCGCGCAGGTATTCGGTGACACTGTCCTGGGCCAGTTCCAGCAACTGGCGACTGGAAAGGGTCAGCCCGAAGAAGCGCGCCGCGGTTTCCGGCAACTGGTGCGCCTCATCGACGATGAATACATCCGCGCCGGGTAACAGTTCGCCAAAACCTTCTTCTTTCAGCGCCAGGTCCGCACACAGCAGGTGGTGATTGATCACCACCAGGTCCGCCTCCTGTGCAGCCCGGCGCGCCTGGATCACGTGGCATTTCGCGAACCACTCGCATTGCTGCCCCAGGCAGTTTTCCGCGGTCGATGTGACACGGGACCAGATGGCCGCGTTTTCCGGGATACCGGTCAACTCGGCAATATCGCCGCTGCGCGTACGGCCGGACCAGTCCGCCACCGCCTCCAGCTGGCTGAGCTGCTGCCGGTCGCGCAGGCGACCTTCGCTGCGCGTGGTCTCCAGTCGGTGATGACAGAGGTAATTGGCGCGCCCTTTCAGCAGTGCGGCATTGACCGGCACCGCCAGCGAGGATTGCACGGTAGGCAGGTCACGATGGAACAACTGGTCCTGCAGGTGACGGGTACCGGTGGAGATGATGACTTTCTGGCCGGACAGCAGGGCCGGTACCAGGTAGGCGAAGGTTTTGCCGGTGCCGGTGCCGGCCTCGACGATCAGTACTTCGTCCGGTCCGAACACCCGTTCGACCGCAGCGGCCATTTGCTGCTGCTGGGGACGCGCGGCAAATCCCGGCACTTCCCCGGCCAGCGCACCGTCGCTGCCCAGGCAGGCTGCGGCCTGCCGGTGATCGTCAGCCCAATGCGCAGTCGGTGTTTTCAAGGGCCGGCCTGGTTGTCCCAGGGTGCATCGTCGATCTCGCCTTCCTCACGGGTCCACACCAGCTGCGAGATGATTTTGAACCGCGCGACGGTCATGGCGCCGCGTTTTTTACGCGCGCTGTTGCCGGTATCGTTCATGGCATCCTCGATGTCTTCACGGCCGGCTTCAAAAATCTCGTACGGCTCGTAGTCTTCATCCATGATCACCAGTACCACACTGTCCCAGTCCTGTTCCAGTTTCAGCTGCCCGACGCGCTGGCCTGATTTTTCTTCGTCGAAAATCACACGCCCCTTGATCTGTACACGCCTGCCATCGCGACGCCCTTTGCCAATGGCGTCAAAACCACCTGGACGTTCGCTGCAGAGTTCCAGGTTCAGCAGCCTGGCGGCATCGTGCTCCGCGATTTCGCCGCTGACCCCCGGCAGGGGCTTGCCGGTGGTACGCCGGAACTCCGCGGCCAGGCGGCGCGCCTCGGAAATCAGTTTGTCTACTGAATATACGCCCACGGTATTTTTCCCGGCAGACTCCCTACTCCAGTTGACTGGCCCGCTGTTCCGCTTCCCGGGCACCGGCACTGTCATCCATGGACCAGCGCGCCCGGGCCACCAGCCGCCAGTTACTGGCCTGCAGCCGGGTATCATTACCCGACAGGCTGTTGGATTTCAGCGCCAGTTGTTCGGCCTGCTGCGACTGTCCTTGCGCCAGGCGCACCGCGGCCAGTCGATGCCAGAGACGGGCATTGCGTGGTTCGATGCGCAGGGCCCGTTCAATGGTGGCCGCCTCGTTGCTGCTGTCCCCGGCACGCCGGTAGTCATCCGCACGATCCAGCAAGGCCACCACCGCTCCGCCTCGCGCTACCGTCGGAGGCATCTCGACCCGCTCCGGTGCTGCCGGTACCGGTGCCGACGCCGGTTCACCCGGAGTACCCGCGTGACTGCCGTCAATGACCGGCGGCATCGGGCGTTGCGGCGCGCTGCTGCAGGCGCTCAGCAGGGTGATCAGTACCAGGGTCAGTCGTTTCATTGCAGCCATTTCGGTAACCAGCCGGACGGCGCCGCCTTCGCGCAGGGCGCCGCAGCGGGCATCGTTCCGGTCTCGATAAAGGGTAATTGTACGGTATTCGCGCAACCGTTGTCGGCCAGGCCACCGCTGGCCGTGTCTACCTGCCGCCAGACCACCTTATCGGGCTTGCCCGGTTGCAGCGGCACGGCACCGGTTGCGCGGAACAGGCCGGACCAGACCTGCATGGCGCCGCTGGCCCCGGTCAGCCCCATGGGCTGGTTATCGTCTCGTCCCATCCAGATCACGGCCAGTTTGCCGCCGTCATAACCGGCATACCAGCTGTCGCGCAGATCGTTGGTGGTGCCGGTCTTGCCGGCCAGCCCGAGTTCGGGCGCGAAACGCCGGTTGAGCGCGCGCGCTGTGCCTTCGGCCACGACCAGTTGCAGTGCCCGCGTGAGCAGATAGGCCGGGGCGGGATCGATGACACGCTCGATACTGAGCTCATAGCGCTGCAGCGGGACATGGTCGCTGTCCAGCACCTCCCGGATGGCGCGCAGAGGTATGTGAAAGCCGCCACTGGCAAAGTTCATGTACATGCGGGTGACATCCAGCGCGCTGAGATCGGTGGCGCCCAGGAACAGGGACGGGTAACGATTCAGGGGTTCGTCGATTGCCAGGCGTCGCAGGGTCTGCAGCACCCGGTCCACACCCAGCTGCAGACCAAGCCGTGCAGTAGCGACGTTATACGAATGCGCCAGCGCCTGGTACAACATGACCTGGCCGTGAAATTTCCGGTCGTAATTGTGCGGTCGCCACACTTCCCCGGCATCCTCGAATTCCAGCGGCTCGTCGTCGAGCAAGGTGGCCAGGTTGTAGCGTCCCGCCTGTTCCAGGGCAGTGAGGTAAACGGCCGGTTTGATGAGGGAACCCACGTGCCGTTTGCTGTCCAGCGCGCGATTAAAGCCCGCAAAGCCGGCCTGCCTGCCACCGACCAGCGCCAGCACCTCACCGTTGGTGGAACTGGTGACCAGCCCGGCACCCTGCAGCTCCGGCTGTTGTTTCAACAGCGGACGAATGCGCTGGTCCAGGCTTTTCTGCAAGGCCCACTGCTGCTGCGGGTCCAGGGTGGTAAAAATACGCAGACCTTCGCTCACCAGGTCCGATTCGTTGTAGTCACGGCGTAACTGGCGCCGCACCAGGTCCAGAAACGCGGGGAAGGTCTTGCTGGTGCCGGCCGCCGCCTGCACCAGGCCGAGTCGCTCGTTACGCGATTTCTGGAACTGTGCGCGCGTAATAAGGCCCTGGTCGAACATGACCTGCAGCACCAGGTTGCGCCGCTCCAGCGCGCGTTCCGGGTGTCGACGCGGGTCGTACCAGGAAGGCCCCTTGACCATACCGACCAGCAGCGCAATCTGGGCGATGCTCAGTTCATCCGGCGGTCGCTGGAAAAAGAAACGGCTGCCCAGGCCAAAACCATGGATGGCACGTCGCCCGTCCTGCGCCAGGTACACTTCGTTGAGGTAGGCCTCGAGGATATCGTCCTTGCTGTAGCGCCGTTCCAGCAACAACGCCATGATGGCTTCATTGATCTTGCGAGTCAGGCTGCGCTGGTTGCTGAGGAAAAAATTCTTCACCAGCTGCTGGGTCAGGGTGCTGCCACCCTGCACTACCCGCCCGGAGCGCAGGTTGATCCAGAAAGCGCGCGCAATAGAACGCGGCGAAACCCCGCTGTGGGAATAGAACGACCGGTCCTCCACGGCAATCAGCGCCTGGACCAGGATGTCCGGCACCTCGTCGAGCCGCAGCAGGATACGGTCTTCCTGGTGCGAGGTATGAATACTGCCGATCGCCAGCGGATCCAGCCGTGCCAGCGCCAGCGTTTCGCCATTGCGGTCGTTCTGCAGCGCATCCACGTGGGTAGCGGAAAAAGTGACCCGCAGGGCGCGCGACGGCTCCGGCCCGTCCCAGAACACGAACGGCCGGCTGATCAGTTGGAAACGCCGGCCATCGCGGGATACTTCGCCGGCCCTGCGTGCTGTACCCACCCGACGGTAACCCAGTGCTTTCAGTTCGGCCGCAAACTGTTCCGGGGTCAGCCGCAGGCCGGCGTACAGTTCCAGGGGCCGCGCATAGACGCGTGCCGGCAACGACCAGCGGCTGCCTTCGAACTGACGGTAGACCTGGAAATCGAGAAACGCCACATAGGCACCCACCACCAGCACCAGGCTGAACAGGAGTTTTCCCCACGGGAAGCGACTGCGCCGGGACCGGGAACGGCTGCGCCGGCCGGTCTTGCGACGTTTGCCTTTACGCTTTTTACGAACCATGAATAATACTGCGGCACCAGAATAACGTGTGCCGCAGTATAGAAGAATTTACTGCTCAGGGGTTAGCCGATCACGCAATCGACTGTCGGGTGATGGCGACGGTGCTCAACCGGCCTTTTTATCGCCGGTCAGCTCCAGGTATTTTGATTCCAGCGCGTTATACTGTTTTTCCAGTTCTTCGATGGCAGCATCCTTGAACTCGACCAGTGCTTCGAGTTCCTGCACCTTGATTTCCAGCTCCTGGCTATCGTCCTTGCCGGTACTGCCGGTGGCTTCCGTCTCGTCCTCGCCGTGCGGCGTGATATCCACCTCGCCTGCCACATCCGCCTGCCCGGCCTGCTGTTCCAGCTGCGCCTGGATCTGTTCCAGCTCGACACGCAGCTTGGCATTCTCATCCTCCAGCACCGTCACGCAGCCGTTGAGCTCCTGGTTGGTACGCGTAATGGCGTTGATGGAATCTTCCAGTTGCTGCGCCTTGCCGGCTTCCGGCGCCAGCTCCCGGATCAGGCTTTGCAGGTTGCCGATGGTTTCCTGTTGTTGCCCCATCATGGATTTCAGCCCCTTCAGCTCGGCCGGCTCGCGTATACCGGTTACCACTGTACCCGGCTCGCCCGCAGCCCGGGCCGATTTCAGGCGCTCGTTTTCCTGCTCCAGTACGCGCAAACAGGTTTCCAGTTCGGTGCTCTGTGTTTCGAACTGGTCCAGCTTGTTCATGATGGAATCCAGGTCCTCGATGTCGTTTTCGCGCGCCTCGAGTTCCCTGCGCAGGGCCGACATGGCGTCCTGCTGGTTATTGATGACATCCTTTAGACGGTTAAATTCGGCATCGTGTGTATCGATGCTGGCGCGCTCCGGCTCCTCCGCCTCGATGGCTGCTTCTGTTTCCGCTTCCGTATCTTCGGTCGGCGTTTCCGTCGCCCCGCTCACTGTCTCGGGCTCGGGGCGCAGCTGCTCGATCAGCTCACTCATTCCTGCTGCCAGGTGATCCTGGAACTCAACCGGGTTGTTCTCCAGCGCGCGCACCCCGATTTCCATTTCCAGGAACTGTTTACGCAACAGCAGCAACTCCGCCGCCCTTTTTTCTGCATCATCTTCCGATGCAGCGGCACGGTCGATGAGCTCCTGGTTGCGCAGCACTTCATCGCGCAGGTACTGCTCGAAGTCGATCACCTCACTGTCTTCCTGCCGGGCCTGTCTGAGTTTTACCTGTAATGCGCGCACGTTATCCGCGAGACGCCGGCTACGCAGCACGAAAAACAGGGTGGCGACAGCCAGCACAATGGCAATCTCCAGTACGCCAAGCAACGCAAAAATATGGATCTGCAGGTCTTCCATTCTATTACGGAGCACTCACGCGCATCGCGCCCGGCCTAGCCGGCAGGCTCATCCTCTTCCTCGTCGTCTGCTTCACCTTCAGTGCCTGTTGCAGCGGTTTTACGCTTCTTTAAAAACCACCAGACCGCAAAGCCGATACCACCCAGCAGCAGGTTGATGCCAACGAATACGCCAATCGCAAGCCCGAGGCTGATCCCTTTTTTCTTTTCCGGCTCAGGTGCCGGATCCGGTTCCGGTTCAACTGCTTCAGGCACAGTGGCGGGCGGCGCTTCGGCAGGTTTTTCCAGGGCGGGTTTCACTTCCCCGGCGGGCACCGGTTCCGGCGTTTTCTCTGCTTCGGGACCGGTACTGAGCGGAGCGGGCGCCGGCGGCTCAAGCCCCGGTGGCGGTGCAGCCACCTCGAAGTGAACGGTTTTCTGTCGTTCAAAGGTTTCGCCCTTGGCGACAATACTAAGCCGGTAATCACCCGGGTTTTCAAAACTGAGGGTATTGGAATAAATGCCGTCAGCCGGCTTCCTGTCACCGTATTCACCGCGGTCAAACAGGTCGAAGCGGACGCTGTTGCCGTTCGGGTCCTCTATCTCCATCTCGAACCGGGTATTGGTCAGCACTGCCTCCCGGTCCAGCAACTTGCCATCCTGTTCCAGCCAGGATTCCAGCACCATATCCTTGCCGACCTCGAGGCTGGGGTTCTGCGGATTGTGGTTGAGGCTCATATTGGTAACGATATACGCGTGGTTCCTGCCGCCGGTATACAGCAACTTCCAGGTACCCGGCTCGGGATTTTTCAGGGTGATCATGTCGAAGTGGTGGGAAACAAACCACTTGATATTTTTACCGGCCGCGTCGGAATCGAGTTTCCTGCCCTGCGGTGACTGCAGGTAGATGCGCACATCCTCGCGTTCCTTGGAGGCAACAATCGTCACCTCCTCGATGGATGCATCGACCACGAATTCACCACCTTCGATCGGCAGCATATCCGGGTCCTTGGCGCTTTCGAAAATGGCGCTGAACACCTCGTGCAGATCCTGATCACTACGCGCCAGTTTGAACAGTGCTCCGGTTTCGTTGGCCAGTTCTTTCAGCAGCTCCACATCGGAGGCCTCGGTGAAGGCAATGGTATATACCTTGACGCCACGTTCCTTTGCGGCCTGCAACAGTTCACCGCGCACTTTTTTGGTCAGTGCCCAGTCTTCATCGGTATCCCCCACATCCATCTTGCCGTCAGACATGAGCACCAGCATTTTTTCCTGCCCTGGCTGCCCTTCCTTTTCCAGCATGGCGAGGCCTTTTCCAGCGCTGCG